>CACHLB010000004.1 GCA_902580505.1 uncultured Pelagibacteraceae bacterium | reverse complement strand
CATCTGAAAAATTATCTATTTTGGATTTTATTTTTAATTTGTCCTGAAATTCTTCGTGTCTTTTGAACGCTAAGTTTGACCAATTATCCATATAAACTTTAAATTTTGGAAAATCGTTTATATTTGTTGGATGAAATTTAGATTTACCACCTTGATAAAATTTTTCTTTTATCGCCGTCTCATAATTAAACATATAACTTATCCAGATAAGATTTCCATTTGACTTTAAATAATAATGATCACTTTTAATTACTCTATCATTATTTTTTAAAGAACTCTTCTTGTAAAGACCCTTTAATGCACTTCTGACTTCAAAAAAATCATCAGATCTGTTTATAAATTTTTCGAGATCAATTTCTTTGACTTGCATTGCACTTCTCATACCTTCATCAACAAAATAATGATAAGCATCATCTTTCTGGAAAATTGCATTATCATTTTTAAAAAAATATTCTAAAAAGAAATTTCTTATAAATGGTCCATACTTATCGATTTTTGAATACACGACTAGTATTATTGAACCAAAATTTTGGTCATCTATTCGTTCTGCAAATGCTTTAAATTGGACTTTCCCAAATCCATCTGTCATTATTCTTGAAGTTTTTATAAGTTTATTTTTATCAAATAGTTTTATTTCTAAACCATCAATTTTAAATATATTTGCATTTGCATTGCTTAAAACAAAAGAAATTAAAAAAAATATCAATAAACACTTTTTGATCATAGTTTTTACTTATTACTTATATTTCCTATCAAATTATAATTTTATTTGAGATTACAATTTCTTCCATGCTTGTGCCAACATTAAATTTACTCTTTATATAACTATATAGTTTCAATACTACCTATCAATTTAAAGTCTTTGTCAATAACTACAATTTCACCAGATGAAGCGCCAAAATTTAACATTTCTGAAATAACTACAAAATGTGTTACTAAAATAAGATTTTTCTCACTATTCCAGTTAAATATATATTTTTTTAAACTCTTAATTTGTTCATCTTTATATTTATAAAACTTCTCTTGATAAAAAGAGTTTAAACCTTTGAAGGTTTCATAATTATTAAAGGCAAATCTTGCAGTATCTTTACATCTGCACCATTCACTAGATAAGACTTTATCAATTTTAATGTTATTTTCTTTAAATAGTTTTCCAATTTTTTTTGATTGCTCTATCCCTTGTTGATTTAAATTTCTTTGAGTATCACATTTTGTTAAATCAATATTGTTAGGATCTCCATTTCCAGGTGCAAGTGAATGTCTTATAAATACAATTTTCCCACCCTTCTGCAGTTCGCTTATTACTAAATCATTAGCCTGTGAATAATTTGAATTAAAAATACTTAGCAAAAATAAAAGAATAAAATTTATATATTTCATAAATGACAATTAAATTTTTATCTGTATTTTTTATAATAGAGCTTTCTGAACTGATAATTTCCAACCATTTATTAAATCGTTCCTAACTTTTCGGTTTATTTTAGGCTTAAAAATTTTATCTTTTTTCCATTTCCTCTTGATTTGATATAATGATTTAAATAATCCAATTTGATATCCAGCTAGTAAGGCTACTCCTAAACCAGTTGTTTCTAATACCTTTGGTCTTTCTGTATTTATATTTATGATGTCAGATAAAAATTGCGAAAACCAGTTGTTTTTTACCATGCCTCCATCAATCTTAAGTTTAGTTGGTTTTAAACCATCTTTTTTCATTGCATTAAATAAATCATTACTTTGATAGGCAACTGACTCTAATACTGCTCTAACTAAGGTTTTCCAATCACTATTTCTTGTTAAACCTGTTATTACCCCTCTTGCATCAGGCCTCCAATAAGGTGCTCCCATTCCACTGAAGGCAGGCACAACGTATACACCCTCATTATTTTTTTTTGATTGAGCAATTGTTTCCGTATCAAAAGCATTGTTAATAAATTTTAATTTATCTCTTAACCATTGTACACCTGCACCTGCAATAAAAATAGATCCTTCAAGAGCATAAGTATTTTTTCCATTCAATCTGTAACATATTGTTGTTAATAATTTATTTTTAGAATAAATTTTTTTTGAACCAGTATTCATTATGACAAAGGCACCAGTTCCATATGTGCTTTTTACTGAACCTCTTTCAA
Organism: uncultured Pelagibacteraceae bacterium; assembly: GCA_902580505.1. Classification (GTDB taxonomy): domain Bacteria; phylum Pseudomonadota; class Alphaproteobacteria; order Pelagibacterales; family Pelagibacteraceae; genus Pelagibacter. Next base: position 77,150 of record CACHLB010000004.1, on the reverse strand, counting down.
AGCATGACTGTCCTACTGCAGCTGCTTGTTGGTCTCCTAGAACTGCTGATATTGGTATTTCACTGCCGACAATTCTCTTACTTGTTAAACCAAAATTATCAGCTGAATTTTTAACTTTTGGCAAAATATTTTCAGAAATTTTAAGTTTTTTTAAGATTTCTTTATCCCATTTATTATTATTAATGTTAAATAACATGGTCCTACAAGCATTAGTTGCTTCTGTTAAATGATGTTGCCCATTAGTAAGTTTCCAAATAAGGAAAGTATCAACAGTACCAAATAATAAATTATTTGTTTTTAAAAGTTTCTTAACATTTTTTACGTTTTCTAGTATCCATTTAATTTTAGTTGCAGAAAAATATGGGTCAATAAATAATCCAGTTTTTTTTCTAAAAATTTTTTCATAATTTTTTTTCTTTAACTCTTCACAATAGTCTTGGGTTCTTCTATCTTGCCAAACAATTGCGTTGTAGACTGGTTTTCCTGTTTTTTTATTCCAAAGAATAGTTGTCTCTCTCTGGTTAGTTATTCCTATACTTAATATTTTTCCTCTTAATAGTGATGCTTTTTTTATTACTTTTTTCAACGCTTTTAGAGTTGTAAGCCAAATTTCGTTTGGATTATGCTCCACCCATCCATTTTTTGGAAAATATTGATTAAATTCAAACTGGGATGTAAATTTTATATTACCATTTAAATCAAAGAGAATTGCTCTAGTTGATGTTGTGCCTTGGTCAATAGCAACAAGAAATTTTTTCACAATTTAAGTCTATACCTAAATTTTTTTTTCTAAAAGTAAAAACTAATACAAGCTGGAAGGATTAACACTTTTAAATTCTAACATGTTCTCAAAAGTACACATTTCAGGTTTTGAAAAAGTAATTTTTGGAAATTTTTTACTAAAGTCTAAAAATAGTTTTTTATTAAATTCAATTAAATTACTTATTTCTATCTCACTAAGCTCTCTTAAGATATATGCCAAAGTAATATGAAAAGTATATCTTTGATGGTTTTCAAATTTAATTTTTAATAAGCTACTTAGTTCGTCTCTACAATTTCTAAGAATTTTTTCATCCTTTTTAGAAAAAGGTTCTAAAATAATACTATAACCACCAAAAAATGTTTTTAGTTTAAGATTAAATTCTTTTGGAAAATTATAGTTTTTAATTCTTTTATTTAATTCAAAAGCTATATCTTTGTGATCCATATCAAGATCTATATCTGATGGCCAATTATTTGTATTTTTTGTATTTAAATTACAACAATCAAATAACGTCATATGAAAACTAGATTGAGGTAAATAGAAATAAGTTTTTTCTGGATTAAAATTTTTTATTTTTTTTTGAAAACTACTAATTTCATCGGATAAATTGGTATTAAGAGGAATATTACAAATTATTGCACAACCTGGAAAGGGTAAAGGATTTCCTTTGTCATCAAATTTATTTTCAGCACCTTTTAAAGTATATCCTTCAAGTTTTCCAGCTAAAAACTTTTCCTCATTACTAACTATATTTAAATCCATTAAAATAAACTAAAACCAGTTTATATTTTCTTTCTCACAAAGTTCTTTAAGCTTCAATGGATAATCTGTCATGATACCATCTACACCATACTCAACCATTTTTAACATGTCGTAATCTTTGTTTACTGTCCAAACGTTCACTGGCAAATTTTCTTGATGAGAAATATCTACTAGTTTTTTTGTAATATCTTTATGGTATGGATGCCAAGCTTCTCCGCCTTGTGATTTTATAATTTTCGGTAATTCATGATTTTCAAAAAAGGGCATGTAACTCATCCATGGAGATCTATTATAAATTGTATTTTTAATTTTAATTCCAGCCTGTTGTTGAAAAGTTAAATAAGCTCTTGAAATTTCAGGGTAAAGTTTTTTCATTTCTGTCAGTGTTCGCCAATCAAATGATGAAACAATTATTTTATTTTGTAAGGTTGACTTATTTACCTCTTGCATAACTAGTTTAACCATTTCTTCTGGAGTCGGCGTTAGATTTTCCTCATCAGGCGTAGATTTAATTTCTAAATTTATTAATAGATTTTCAGATATGTATTTTGAGGATAAATTTAATAATTCAGAAAGTTTCGGTATCTTTTGATTTTCTAAAGTTTTTTGATTAACAAATCTTCTTCCATATCTAGATAACTTATTTAAAGATCCAACATCAAATTTTAAAAGTTCTTCATAAGTTAAATCATATATTTTTATATTTTCATCCTCTATCCAATTTCCCTCGTTATCTTTTGTAAGACTTGGATCTAATCTAAAGTCGTGAGTAATCACAGGAATAAAATCTTTTGAAATCAAAATATCAGTTTCGTATGCATTAATATTGTTTTCAAATAAGTATTTAAAACTTTCTAGAGTGTTTTCGGGAAGATCTCCTCTTGCTCCTCGGTGACCATAAATTTTTATATGATTTGGTTTGCTTAAAATCAAAATTAATTAACTCTTTTGCCAGTGCTTTTATCAAAAATATAATATTTATTGTTCTCAATATTAAGACTTAGATCAGCACCTTTTTCAATAGTTAGATTTCCCGGACACCTATAACAAAAGTCTTTTTTGTCTTTTAATTGACCATAAACAAGATTATCCGAACCAAGTTGTTCCACTAAGTCTACTTTTAAATTAATTAAACTATTTTCACGTTGACTTAAATGTTCAGGTCTTATTCCTAATTTTACTTCTCCCTCAAAGTCACTATCAATATCTTTAATTTCAAAACCTTCTGCAGATAATGTTTTATTTTTTATATTACCATCTAAAAAATTCATTTGAGGTGAGCCAATAAAGCCAGCAACAAATAATGATTTTGGATTATCATATATCTCAATAGGAGTTCCAAGCTGTTCAATAATTCCATTGTTAATAACTGCTAATCTATCAGCAAGTGTCATGGCCTCTACTTGATCATGCGTAACAAATATGCTTGTTACTCCAACTTTCTGCTGAAGTTTTTTGATTTCAAGTCTCATCTGAATTCTTAATTTTGCATCTAAGTTTGAAAGAGGTTCATCAAATAAGAATATTTTAGGATTTCTAACAATTGCTCTACCCATTGCAACTCTTTGTCTTTGACCTCCGGATAACATTGAAGGTTTTCTCTGTAAATAATCTGAAATTTGTAGCAGCTTAGCTGCATCATTTACTTTTTGCTCAATTGTTTCTTTGTCAATTCCTCTGTTTTTTAGACCATAAGCCAAGTTATTATAAACATTCATATGTGGGTATAATGCATAGTTCTGAAACACCATTGCTACATCTCTTTCAGACGGATCTACCTCATTAATTAATTTTCCATCAAGATTAATATCACCCTCTGTAATATCCTCTAAGCCTGCAACCATTCTTAATAAAGTTGATTTTCCACATCCACTAGGTCCTACAAAAACCATAAACTCACCTTCATCAACACTTAATGAAGTTTCATGAACAGCCTTAGTTCCATTTGGGTAAATCTTAGTCACATTTTTTAAATCTAAAAAGCTCATTTATTTCTCCGTTTGAATTAATCCTTTTATGAACCATTTTTGTAAAAATACTACCACTAAAACTGGTGGGATCATTGACAAAATGATATACGCAAATCTTTCTGCAGTTCTTGGCAGAGCAACTCCTTCATAGCTTTCTGTGTAAATAATCTTCATTCCCATTACAACAGTCCAGTATTCTTCTGCAGTTGTCATTATTAGTGGCCATAAATATTGGCTGTATCCATACACAAACATAAAGATAAACATTGCTGCTATCATGGTTTTAGATAATGGAACCAAGAAATCTATGAAAAAACTCCAAGCATTTGCTCCGTCTAATTTTGCTGACTCCAAGAGTTCATCTGGAATTGTTTTATAAAATTGTCTGAAGAAAAATGTTGCTGTAGCTGAAGCAACTAATGGAAGGATAAGGCCTGTATATGAATTTGTTAAACCTAAATCAGATACAATTTTATAGCTTGGAAAAATCCTTACCTCCAAAGGAACAAGTAGAGTAATAAAGATTAACCAAAAAATTGGTACAGCTAATTTAAATCTATAATAAACCAAAGCATATGCTGACATTGCTGAAATAACTACCTTGAGTGTTGCAATTCCTAATGCCATTATAAAACTATTAATAAACATTTTTGCAGCAGTCACTTCTTCTGACCAACCACCTTTTTCATTTAAAACTTCGTTATAGTTTCTTGCTAGCTGATCACCTATATGAAACTTCATACCTTCGGTTAATATAGTTACAGAGTCATGCGAAGAACTTGCAAAAGATATCCAAATAGGAACTACCATTAACAAGACTCCTAGTATTAAAATAATATGAGCAATTATTTGAAGTGGTTTAATTTTCATTTATCTTGAAAAACCCCCTTAATAAAATATTTCTGCAACACAATTATAATTAAAATTGGTGGCACCATAGACATCATCACGAAAGCAAAACGATGAACAATTGAACCCGACATCATTTTTAATCCCATAACCACTGTCCAATATTGTTCTGAAGTTGTTACCAATAATGGCCATAGATACTGATTGTAGCCAAAAACAAACATAAATATTAACATCGCTACAATCATTGTTTTTGACAAAGGAATTAAAAAATCAACAAAAAATCTCCAGGTATTTGCTCCATCAAGTTTTGCGGATTCAAGTAATTCATCTGGAACGGTTTTATAAAATTGTCGAAAGAATAATGTTGCTATAGCTGATGCTGAAATAGGAACTATTAATCCAAAGTAAGAATTCACTAGATTAAGCTCAGCCATTACTGAATAAGTAGGGAAAATTCTTAACTCTAATGGTACTAAAATTGTAATAAATATAATCCAAAACAATAATGTTGCATATTTTATTCTGTAATAAACCAACGCGTAAGCAGCCATTAAAGATGTAACAACGGATAATATTGCAACTCCTGTAGCCATGATAAAACTATTAAAAAACATTTTTAATGCTGTTATCTCTTTAAAAAAACCACCCTGATATAATAAAACTCGTAAGTAATTTTCATAAAAGCTATCTCCTAAAAACATTTGGAGACCATTCATATTAATCATTGAACTCGTGTGCGTCGAGCTAGCAAAAATCATCCATACAGGAACTACCATGATTAGTATTCCAATGAGTAAAATTAAATGTGAAAAACTTGATGTGATAAATCTAGTCATTAATTATAATGTATTTTCCCTTCGATATATCTAAATTGAAAAATCGTAATTACTAATACAATCAACATCATCATTATTGATTGAGCTCCTGCACTTCCTAAATCCAGTCCTCTAAATCCATCCATGTAAGCTTTATAAACTAGAGTTCTTGTTTCACCGGAAGGAGCACCTATTGTTGTGGTATCAATAATTCCAAATGTATCAAAGAAAGCATACGTTATATTAATAATTATTAAAAAGAATGTAGTTGGCATTAATAATGGGAATGTAATTGTCCAAAATCTTCTAAAACTATTTTTACAGTCAATCATTGATGCTTCAATTACAGATTTTTGTATAGCTTGAAGTCCAGCCAAGAAGAAAATAAAATTAGCACTGATTTGCTTCCAAGAACCAGCTATGATTACGTAAATATAAGAGTCGAACACACTTTCGTACCAATTAAATCCCCACAGTTCGTGAAATAAATGATAAAGAAGACCAAATCTTTCACTAAAAAAATAATTTGCCATTACACCGACTACCGCAGGCGCAATTGCATAAGGCCAAATTAAAAGTGTTTTGTAAGTGCTTTTACCATGCATTACATTATTAGCCTGAACGGCAAGTAATAATCCAATTGAGCCTGTAATTAACGTAATAACAAAACTATAAATAATAGTAAATTTGAAAGCTATGAAATAAGCTGGATCATCAAAAATAAATAAAAAATTGTCAAACCATACAAACTTCGATCCAAATCCAAAAGCATCTTGCATTGTAAATGCATCTCTAAAGGTTTGTATGATTGGCCAATATAAAAAAATTAACAATATACCTAGCTGCGGAGCTAAGAAAAGATATTGTGAATAGCTAGATTTGAATTGGACTTTTTTCATACTTTTGTAAAAATAAATAAGGAGGGTAAATTAATACCCTCCTTATTGTTTTAATTATTCTTACAAAGTTTTAGCAAATTGCTTTAACAATTTAGCTGCACCTTTGTCCATATTCTGCAATCCTTTTTCGATTGATATTTTGCCGTTTAACATTGGCTCAATATTTTCGTAAATTACTTCACGAATTTGGGGCCAGTTACCAGCTCTATATCCACCAGGAATAGTTGAACCTTCTAAGCTTAATTGTTCACCAACTGCTTTATGATATGGAGAAGCTCTATAGAAATTTATAGTTTCAGCTAACTCTATACCACCTTTAGTCACTGCAGAGTAACCAGTCATATTGTGATAATACAGATCCATTTCTGGAGAACCCATAAATTCTATAAATTTAGCAAGTCCTTTGTACTCTTCCTCAGTATGACCATTTAAGATCCAGTTAGCAGCACCACCTATAAAAGTTGGATACTCTTTTCCTTTGGTTACTGAATCCCAGTAAGGAATATGATTAACTGTAAAGTTTGGAACAACACCTTTCATTCCACCAAATGATGCAGCAGAACCAAACCAAAATGCAGCTTCACCTGCTATAAATGGTGCTTGATTGTCTCCCCACGCTCTTCCTTTATAGCCATATAAACCTTTATCATACCATTCTTTAACTTTCTTCCAATGATAGACAAATGCATCAGTTTCAGCGAATAAAGTTTTTGTAGGAACAGCATCGTAACCATTATTTCCATCTAACATTAATAAATTATGTCTAGAAAAGAAATTTTCAGTCCAAATCCATGGACTATGACTTTGAACTAAAGGAATGTATCCAGCAGCTTTGATTTTTGGAGCCATGGCCTCAAATTCTTCATAAGTTTTTGGCACAGATTCAATTCCAACCTCTTTCAAAATGTCCATGTTTGCATACATCAAACAAGTTGAACTATTGAAAGGTACACCAATCATTTTTCCATCAGAGTCGGCATAGAAATTTTTAATGCCTGGAATATAGTTGTCAGCATCTACATCAATGCCATATTTCTTAGCCATTTCTTCAAAACCGATAACAACACCATTTTTTACTTGAGCTACCATGATTGCAGCACCAGCATCATAAACCTGTGAATAGTGTGGTTGGTCGCCTGCTCTAAATGCAGCAATAGTTGCCGCCATGTTATCTTCATAACTTCCTTTTCCTGTAGGAATGACCGTATATTGATCTTGTGAAGCGTTAAATCTATTTGCAATTTCAATAATTACATCACCAAGAAAACCACTGTTTCCGTACCACCAATGAATTTCTGTTTTTGAATAACTGTGTGATGTAAAAGAGAAAGTAAATAGAATTGTTAAAACACTAAGTATTTTTTTCATATCTATCCTTCTGTTAAGTTTATTTTATTTTTTATTAATAATTTATTAATGTTAAGATATTATGAAATTGTAAATAATTGCATTTAAAAATTTTAAATTTCTAAAAGAGGTTGTATATTTTAAAACAAATCATAATTTAAATGTCTAAAATATTTGATTTATTCATAATAGGTGGCGGTATAAACGGTGCAGGTATTGCAAGAGATGCTGCAGGTAGAGGTTTATCAGTTTGTTTAGCTGACAAAGGTGAGATTGGAGGAGCAACCTCATCTTGGTCGACGAAATTAGTACATGGTGGTCTTCGTTATTTAGAAAATTATGAATTCAAACTAGTTAGAGAATCTCTGAAAGAAAGAGAAATAGTTTATAAAATTGCCAGACATATTTCCAAACCGATTCCTTTTATAATTCCTTATGCAGATAAAATTCGACCAGCCTGGTTAATTAAAATTGGTTTATTTTTGTATGATAATTTAGGTGGCAAAAGCAATATACCAAAATCAAAAACGTTTGATCTTACAAAAAAATTTTCAAATATTCTTAAGCAAAAATACAAAACTGGTTTTCAATATTTTGACATACAAATTGACGATAAAAAATTAACGAAACTAAATGCTAAAGATGCAAAAAGAAATAAAGCTAAAATACTAGAATATAACAAAGTTAAAAAAGCTGAAATTATTGGCAATGAATGGATTATTAGTCTTGAAAAAGGTGAAAAAGTAAAATCAAAAATTTTAATTAATGCATCTGGACCATGGATAAACGAAACCTTAAATAAAAATATAAAAATTAAATCTAAGAAAAAAATAAGATTAGTTAAAGGAAGTCATATTATTACAAAAAAATTGTACAAAGAAAATGTTGCATTCACATTTCAAAATACTGATAAAAGAATAATATTTGTGATACCTTATAAAGGGAAGTTTTCTTTAATTGGAACTACAGAAGTTGAGGTTAAATCACCAGAAAATAAAGGAATATCAAAAAAAGAAATTACATATTTAATTCGTTCAGTAAATAATTACTTAAAAAAACAAATCAGAACAAAGGACATTGTAGATACTTATTCAGGGATAAGACCTCTAATTGAAGATTTTAATACAGCTTCAAAAGTCACAAGAGATTATGTTTTTGATTTAAAAATTATAAAAAAATTACCTTTATTGAATATATATGGAGGAAAACTAACCACCTACAGAAAATTGTCTGAAAAAGTCCTTTTTGACCTTAGAAAGTTTTTACCTAAAACAAAAAAAGGTCCATGGACACACAAAAAGAAGCTTCTCTAAACTTAATGACCGTTAAATTTGAAAAATTAAAAAAAACAATAATTAAATGTAATAAATGCCCTAGACTTGTGAGGTTTAGAAAAAAAATATCTACGGAAAAAAGAAAACAATATATGGACCAAACTTATTGGGGAAAACCAGTTACAGGTTTTGGAGATATAAATGGAAAAATAATGATTGTTGGTCTAGCACCAGCAGCTCATGGTGGAACCAGAACAGGCAGAGTATTTACAGGCGATAAATCCTCAGACTTTTTATATAAATGTTTACACAATGTAAAAATTGCCAATCAAAGTAATTCAGATCATGTAGATGATGGATTGAAAATAAAAAATACTTTCATAACACCAGCTTTAAAGTGTGTCCCTCCAGGAGATAAACCATTAAATGAAGAGTTAAAAAATTGTTTTGGTTATTTTAAATCTGAATTTGAAATACTTAAAAATCTAAAAATTATTGTGGCTTTAGGGAAAATTGCGTTTGATACTTGTATAAAATTTTATAGAGAAAATTTTGATTACACTGAAAGAGTAAAATTTGGTCATGGAACATATTTCAAATTACCTAACAATGTGTTGTTAATGGGGTGTTATCATCCAAGTCCAAGAAATGTAAATACTGGACGAATAAATGAAAAACAAATGACTAAACTATTTAAAAAAGTAAAAGAACTAGTTTAATTTGTTAATAAGTGCTTTTGGAAGTTTTACTGGTTTTCCCAAATTATTAAGAGATACCAGTTTAATCTCTGCATCACATAAAGTATCTGATTTTCTTTTAATTACTTGTGACATTGTAATTGTAGTCAAAGTATTAGACTTAATTTTTGTAAAAACAGTAATTTTATCCTCAAATTTAGCTGGTTTTTTAAAGTCTACATTACAAGTTTTTACTGCTATTAAAATATTATGTTTATCTAATAACTTTTTATTTGAATAGCCTATTGAATAAATAAGCTCAGATCTTGCTCTTTCAAAGTACTTTAAATAATTTGCATGGTAAACTATCCCACCAAAGTCAGTATCCTCATAGTATACTTTTAAATTATACTTAAATACTTTCATCAATTGATATTAATAAAATTTATTGAGAAGAAAAATAGATATTTTGATAGTAAGTAATTGATTTTTGCTTTGAATTATCTGTATCTGACATGATCGCTATCCCGTCCAGCTCGTTAACATCTAAATTATGGAATTTCTTGAAATCTTCTTTAACGTTTGCTTTGACAGTTACCCATTCATTTAAATTTGTTTTGGTAGTAGCAAGTACATTATCTATGGACTTTTTAGTATATGGGCTTGGAAAGTTGCTTCCAACTTCTTGATTGCTTGAAAAAACATAATTTATTGCTCTATTGGATAAAGGTGTTGCTCCAGTTTTTTTAATGACGAATACTCTTCCTGCAAAGTCATGACCCTTTTTAGCTGTCTCATCTATCCCTGGTATGTCTTTCTCAATTTTCCAAGTAATATTTATGAAAGGTGTTTTATTTAGATCAATTTTAATCTCCTTACCTAGGCCAGAAGCAGCATTATCAGCAATAGCTTTAAGGTAATTACCATTTTCATCAGAGCCAACAGAATATTCAGTTTTATTATCTGCCCCTCTTACTTTTCTAACTGTCAATTCTGATAGTTCTTTCTCTGTAAACTCAAATACTTTTACTTCCTCAGAATACAAAGTAGTTTGAAACAACGCTGTAACTAAAATTAATTTAAATAAAAATCTAAACATGTCCTTTCTATATAAAAGATAAAATAATTTTCAAATTCAAAATTTTGACATTATTTAAACATGCATAAATCATTATTGTTCTCTATTTAGAAGATATGAAATTAACAGTTCTTTTTGGTTTAATGATTTATTGGTCTGTAATTATAACTGCACCTGTAATTTCAAAAAATTCAGAAAAAATCGGAGAAAAAAAGGTATTAATACCTCTTAAAAAACCAAGAATTTAAGGCAGAAGCACTATCTTAGGTGCCGAACAGGTTCCATCATGAATTTCTTTAAAAGCTCCCCAACCATCCTTAAGATTTCTGTACTCAATCCACTCTATCTTTCCTAGTTTGTTATTGGTTAAAATATCAATAGTTTCTCCAAACTCTTTATTTGTGTAACAATAAGTTCCAATAAAAGTGACTTCTTGAAGAGTTGCTTTTCTAAAATTAAAAGATCCTGCGGGCTGAGTTAGTCCAATATGAACTATTATTCCACCTGGTTTTACTACACTGATTGCCTGTTGTCGTGAAACTTCAAGTCCAACGGTATCAAAAACTAAATCAAAGCTGCTCTCTTTAATGTCTTTATGATCTGGTGACACTGTTTTTGCATCCACGTATTTTGAGCATTCATTTAGTCTTTTTTGATTAGGATCAGAAATTGTCAAATTTGTATTATCTTGAATCTTGGATAAGATTAATGCACACAAAAGGCCAATTGCTCCACCACCCTGAACAAGCGTTCTACATTCATTTAATGGTTTTTTTGATGCATCTACAGCTAATAATACTGCATGATATGAAACTGCTGTTGGTTCTGCAACTGCAGCCTCTTTTACATCAAGCTTTTCAGGAACTTTGAAAATATTGTGATCTGGAACTGTAATGAGTTCAGCAAACGCACCTTGTCTTTCATAAGGTCTATTCATTCCTAGAAGAACTCTATCTGGACATAGATGTTCTCTTCCACTTTTGCAGTATTCACAATTTCTACAAGTTATTAATGGATTAAGAACTGAAATTTGATCTTTAAGCTTACCGTTAATTATTTGACCACTAACTTCATGACCTAAAATTAAAGGTGGAATTCTTCTCTCATCCTTTCCGTGATAAGCATGCATATCTGAGCCACAAATGCCTGATGCATGAACTTTAAGAATACTTTCTCCAGGTTTTTCAGAAGGTTCTTTTTCTTCTCTGAATTCCATTTCTTCAACACCGGTGTAGACAAGGGCTTTCATCATTATTTATTGTTTATTAAATAATATACTAAATAAGATGCGAATGCTCCAATAATCCATCCAAAAGATTGATATTGTATTAAGTTTTCATTTAGCAAAGATGATAAAGAAAATATTGATCCAATTAAAAGAGCATACAGTGCTTTGAGGTTCCAACCGTTACTGTAAATATATTCTGTATGTTCTTTAGGATAAAAAAGCTCTTTGTGATTAATTTGTTGTTTTTTAAACAAGTAATAATCTGCAACCAATACTCCAAAAATTGGGCCAAAAGTCGTAGCTACAGCTTCAACAAATATCAAAACATTAGCTTTACTGAAAATTGAAAGCCAAAATGTTGAAATAATTAATCCAATAATTGATATTACAATTCCTGTTTTTTTTAACGTTAAAGAGTTCGGGAAAAAATTTATCAATGTATTTTGCGAAGGAATATAATTTGCTATCAAATTAGTTGATAACGAGGAGATAATAATAAATATCAAGCAAAAGAAAGTTAGAAAATTATTATTAAATTTTCCAACTATATCATTTGGATTAGTAAGTAGACTTGAAGCATTTAAACCTTTGCTGGTAAGAATGATATCTGAACCTAATGTGATTAATACCGAGAAAAAAGAAAAGAATATTAAATTTAATATTATACTTAAATTACCTTTGGTCATTTCTTTATAATTCATTGAGTATCTAGAAAAATCACCAAAAGTTAAAAGAACTATAGCAAAATAAGCAAATAAAGTTCCTGTGATTGAAATTATTGGAGCGATATTCGACTGAATTGCAAAATTGCTAAAGACTAAACTTAGTTTTATTCCATTAAGGAGTTCATTGTAATACTCAGATAAAATAACGATTAGTAGTACAGATAGTCCTAAATATATTGAAAGACCTGAAAAATTAATAAATGATTTTAGAAAATTCTGTCCTTTTGTAAAAAGGATGTATTGAAATATTAAAGTTAAAAGTAAACAAACCCAATCAATCAAATTCAAACCAAAAAAGAATAATAAGAATATTTCATTCTGTAACAGTTGATTGTCTATTTTAAATATTATGATCCTAGCAATGTAACCTAGTGACTTAGATATAAAGAATGTTTGTACACCAAACATAAATAAGCCAACTAATCCTCTGATCATCCCTACATATCTGGCGCCAGTAAAACCCATTGAAAGTCTAAGAATTGTTGGAAAACTTAATCCACTACTTTGAGAAATTTTTCCAATGATGTTTGCAAAAAAGAATACTAATAATCCTGCTAGCAATGATCCTGTTAGGACAACAAAAAAATTCAGATCATAAAATAAATATAAAGCTGATATTAAAGAGAACCCAACTATTGTTTGAATATTTATAGCCCAAAAATTAAAGTAATTTTTCCAACTCCAGTCTCTATTATTAGGATTTATTGAAACTAGTTCCCAATTCCTTAGTTGAAATTTTTCGCTTTGATTCACCTAAATGATATTAATCAATTATTTACTGCTGTCCATATAAGAGAGTTGGCAACCATAGTACTATTTTTGGATACGCTATGATTATAATTAATCCAATTATCTGCAATACCATGAACTGCATCATTCCAAGATAAATATCTTTTAAATCCCAACTTGGAACTACTCCTTTTAAAAAATAAGCGGATAACGCTACGGGGGGTGAGAGCCAGGCAGTTTGCAAATTAACAGCAACAAGAATTGCAAACCAAGTTAGATTAAATCCTAATGCTTCTACCAATGGTAAAATTATAGGAACAACTATCATAACAATTGGTACCCACTCTAATGGCCATCCTAAAAGAAAAATCATAATCATAATTATTCCTAAGATTAAATATTTATTCATCTCAAGTGATAATAGAAAATCTGTTAAAACCATTGGAGTTCCTAATCTAGCAAATACTGCTCCAAAGAAATTAGAAGCAGCAACTAAAACCATAATTAATGCAGAAATTTCTAAAGTTTTAACTAATGCATCTTGTAATTTTTTTAATGTTAATTTTTTGTAGGCTAATGAGAGTAATAATGCACCACCTGCTCCACATCCTGCAGCTTCAGTTGGGGTAGCAAATCCAAATAAAATACTACCTAATGCAGCAAATACTAATGCAGCTGGTGGCACTAATCCTAAGAAAAATTCTAGCCATAATTTTTTTAAATCTGTTGTTCTTAATTCTTCTGGAATGGGTGGACCTAATTTTGGGTTCATCATACATCTGAATGTAGTGTATGCAGCATATAAGCATGCCAACAATATTCCTGGAACTATTGCAGCTGCGAATAAATCAGTTACGGGAATTTCCATAATTGGACCCATAACAACGAGCATAATACTTGGAGGAATTAATATACCTAAAGTTCCTCCAGCAGTAATCGTACCAGCAGCTAATTTTACATCATAGTTTGATCTATTCATTGATTTTGCAGCCATAATTCCAAGAATAGTAACTGATGCACCAACTATTCCTGTGGCAGCTGCGAATATTACTGAAACAAATAAAACTGCATAATATAAAGAGCCTCTAACTCTTGCCAACATCATTTGGAAAGCTGAGAATAATCTCTCCATTAAACCTGCTTGTTCCATCATTATTCCCATAAATACAAATAATGGGACGGCGGCGAGAGTTTGTTCGGTCATCACCATCGAAAATTGTAGTGTCATTAAATAGAAAACTAATTTTCCAAAACCTAAGTATCCAAAAACAAATCCTAAAAAAATAAGAGTAAATGAAATTGGAAATCCTATAAATATTGCAAACAACATCACACCAATAAGTATGAAACCTAAAATTGCTGGGTCTATTAAATGTGAAAGCATTAACTACCTGGCCATTTACCTTTGACGGCTGCGTAATAACTTTTAAAAAGTTCTGAAACACCTTGAATAAGAAGAAAAACAATTCCAATCCATAGACAAGATTTTATGGGCCACATATATGGCATCCATGTTGTATCCATCCCTCTTTCATTTCTCATTATACTTTCTTGAACAAAGCCTGTTGTCATATACAAAAAGACTATTAATCCTGGAAAATAAAATAATAAGTAAAGCCAAAAATCTATTCTGCCTTGAGTTTTAACTTTAAAATTTCTATATAAAAAATCTGCTCTAATATGAACACCTTTTGAAAGAGCATATCCTGCTCCTAACATAAACAATGCTCCATAAAAAAATCTGCTCATATCATAAGCCCAGATTGTAGGAGCTAAAAATAATTTTCTTGCTAAAACCTCATAAACCATCCCAAGCATTAGTGGGATTGTAATCCAACAAACTATGTTTCCTATTAATTTACTAAATCTATCTATGTTAACTATAGTTTTAGCCATCCAAGTTGGCATATCATCAGGCATCTTTCCAGATCCTGATCGCCTTTCGGCTATCATTTCATCTGAAATATCTAACTTTGGATTATCCGACATATAAATTTTAGAAAAAAAAAGCGGGCTTATAAAAGCCCGCTTAATAACTTTATTTATTTCTTCAACGAATTAGCATAAGCCATTCCTAGCTTAGCATTCGATGTTTGTGCACCAGACCAGAATGGTACAGCAGTATTAGCAAAGCTTATCATTGAATCATAAACTTCTTTAAAGAATGCGTTTTCTTTTGCATTTTTCTCTAAAGTTGCTTTTGCTGCAGCCATATAAGCTGGGAAATAATCAGCTGGTGTATCTTCAAGTATCACACCATGATTTTCAGTTAAGTCTTTAAGTGCTAATCCATTAGTGTTGATTCTGTAAGCTAAAGCTCTCATCAACGATGCATCAGCAGCCATCTTCATTGAAAATTTCTCATGGTCAGTGAACTTATCGTAAGTGCTTTTGTTTAAGTAAAAGTCAGCATTTACGACTACTTGGTGTAAACCTTGTAGATAGTAGTGTTTTAATACTTTATGTATACCAAACACTTTATCTGGTTGAGGACAACACCACTCAGCAGCATCAATAGTTCCTGCTTCCAATGCTGGAAGAATATCACCACCACCCATTGCAACTGAAGCTATTCCAATGTCTTTATAAGTTTGACCTGGAATTCCTGGAGGAGTTCTGAACTTAAATGTTCTGAAATCATCCATATCTTTGATTTTTCTTGGGAACCATCCTAAAGCTTCTGGACCAACTGGTTGAAGCATGAAACCTTTAATGTCTCTTTTCATTTCTCCCCAAAGTCTGTCATATAGTTGTTCTCCACCACCATATAAAAACCATGATAAGAATGCGATGTTATCAATTCCTACACCACCACCTGCTACTGGCGAACCAAATAACATAGCAGCTGGATGTTCTCCAGACCAATAGTGAGTCCAAGCAAATCCGCAATCAATCAAACCTTTATCAACAGCATCAAGAGTTTCTTTAACTCCAACTACTGTTCCTGCTGGCATAATTTCAAATTTTAGAGATCCACCTGTTAGTTTTGTTACGTTGTCAGTAAAGTCTTTTAACATTACCGCTTCATCACCTTTAGCGCTAATAACCGTCTGACACTTTAACGTTTTTGCAGCATTCGCATTTGAAATAAATCCAAATACTAAGAAAGCAGCAAACAACGCTGAAACGATTTTTTTCATTATATCCCTCTCTTTTTATTTATAATGTGAAGATCCTCTCAAAAATCAAAGGCAGATACAAGCGTCATTTCGAAGTATTTATGAGAAAAATGTTTAAAATCATTAAATATTCATTAAAAATTATTAATAAAAAATATGGATAAATTTGATTACATAATTATTGGCGCTGGTTCAGCTGGCTGTGTTTTAGCTAATAGATTAACAGCAAATCCTGATAATAAAGTTCTTTTACTTGAAGCTGGTGGTAAAGACACTAATCCATGGATCCATATTCCAGGTGGTTATTTTAAAACTATGCACAATCCAGATACCGATTGGTGTTTTAATACTGAGAAAGAACCAAACTGCGATAACAGGCAAATGGTTTATCCAAGAGGTAAAACATTAGGTGGAAGCTCTTCGATTAATGGAATGCTTTATATTAGAGGTCAATCAAATGATTATAATTATTGGAGACAACTAGGTAATGTTGGTTGGTCATGGGATGATGTCCTTCCTTATTTTAAAAAGTCTGAAGATTTTCAATTTGGAGAAAATGAGTTTCATGGTTCTGGAGGCCCTATTGCGGTTGAGAAAATTAGAGCAACATTTAAAGTTCTTGATCTATTTTTAGAAGCTGCTGAAGAGCATGGCTATAAAAGAACTGAAGATTTTAACAACGGTGATAATGAAGGTATGGGATATTTTCCATTTACGATTAAAAATGGCTTTAGATGTAGTACGGCTGTAGGTTATTTAAATCCAGTTAAGAGTAGAAAAAATTTAAAAATTATTACTAAGGCTCACATTAAAAATATAGAATTTGAAAATAATAAAGCAAAAAAAGTAAATTATTGGATAGATGGAAAAGAATTTTCTGTTGAGACTAATAAAGAAATTATATTAAGTGCAGGTACAATTGGTTCACCTCATATATTACAAGCATCAGGAATTGGTCCAGGAGAACTTCTAAAAGAAAACAATATTAATGTTTTAAAAGATCACCAAGGAGTTGGAAGAAATCTAACTGATCATTTAATGCTAAGACCTGTTTATAAAATTAAAAATTTAGAAACTTTAAATGATATTTACTATAGTT
Source organism: uncultured Pelagibacteraceae bacterium (assembly GCA_902580505.1). Classification (GTDB taxonomy): domain Bacteria; phylum Pseudomonadota; class Alphaproteobacteria; order Pelagibacterales; family Pelagibacteraceae; genus Pelagibacter. Next base: position 59,813 of record CACHLB010000004.1, on the reverse strand, counting down.
TTACTAAAAAAATGTTATCTGGTTTGAAGTTTCTTCTTTTAAGAAAAGGACCTTTAACAGTTGGAGCTAGTTATGTTTGTGGTTTTGTTAAAAGTGATGAACATTTAGAAACACCAAATCTTCAATTTCATATTTCACCAGCAAGTACTGATCTTTTAGGAAAATCAGCTTTACATAAATTTCCAGCGTTCACTCCAACAATTACAAATGTAAGACCAACAAGTAGAGGGTCTATTGAATTAAAATCTCCAGACACCAGAGTTTCACCAAAAATTAAAATGAATTATTTGTCAACCGATGAAGATCGTGAAATTGCTGGAAAAGCTTTAAAGATTGTAAGAAAAATTGTTATGGAGTCTAAAGCTTATAAAGATTATCAACCTGAAGAGCTTAGACCAGGAATCAATATTACTGATAATGAAGAATTAGCAACAGAAGCTGGAAAATTTGCGAATACTATTTTCCATCCAGTAAGCACATGTAGAATGGGTAAAGATGAAAATGCTGTTGTTAACGATCGATTAGTCGCTCACGGACTAGAAAATTTAAGAGTTGTAGATGCTTCTGTTATGCCTCATATCACATCAGGAAATACAAATGCACCGACAATAATGATTGCGGAAAAAGCAGCTGATATGATAATTGAGGATAGTAGAAGATGACCGAACAAATAGTAATTTTTTTTCAAATAGTTTTTATCGATTTAGTTTTAGCAGGAGATAATGCAATTATTATTGGAATGGTTGCTTCTCAATTTCCAACCGAGCAAAGAAAAAAAATTATTTTTTGGGGAATTGGAGCAGCAGTAGTTTTAAGAATTATATTTACTCTGATCACCGCTTATCTATTACAAATCACAGGACTTAGACTTATAGGTGGAATATTACTTCTTTATATATGTTACAGACTTTATGTAGATGTAATTAAAATGAATAGTAATGCTGAAGAAAATATCAAAAAAGTAGATAGTTCGTCATTTATGAAAGCTATAACAACTGTAATCCTGGCAGATGTAACAATGAGTTTAGATAATGTCTTAGGAGTAGCGGGAGCAGCTAGAGATCACTATATGCTATTAATATTTGGTTTAGTTTTATCTATAGTTTTAATGGCTACTGCAGCAACTTTGATATCTGGGTGGATTAAAAAGTATAAATGGATAGGATGGGTTGGATTATTAGCAATATTATTTGTTGCAATAGAGCTAATATATACAGACGTAAAACTATTTTTATAAATGTATTTAAAAAAGATAAATTTAAAAAATAAAGTTGCTTTAGTTACTGGTGCGGGGAAAGGTATTGGTAGAGCTTGTTCAATTGCACTTGCAGAAGCTGGTGCAACTATAATTGGAGTAAGTAGAACTGCTTCTGATCTTGATAAACTTCAAAAAGATATAAAAAAAGTCAAAGGAAAATTAGTTAAGATAACTTGCGATATAATGGATTATGAAGATCTTTCTTCCAAATTAAAAAAAATTAAGAAAGTTGATATTCTTGTAAATAATGCTGGTACAAACATTCCTGAACCTTTTGAAAAAATTAAACAAACAAGTATGAACTATCTTGTAGATTTAAATATGAAAGCAGCATTCAACGTTGCACAATTAGTAGTCCTAAAAATGTTAAAAAATAAAAAAAAAGGTGGATCTATTATTAATATGTCCTCACAATTAGGGCATGTTGGGATGTCAGGTAGAAATGTTTACAATATGACAAAATTTGGAATTGAGGGATTAACAAAAGGAATGGGAGTTGAACTTGCAACAAAAAATATAAGAGTAAATACAGTTGCACCTACATTTGTTGAAACTCCAATGGTTAAAAAATTCTTTAAAAATAAAAAATTTAAACAACTAGCTTTAAGTAATATACCCATTGGAAAAGTTGCAACAGAGTCTGATGTAGCTACAGCAGTATGTTTTTTAGCTTCAGATGCAGCAAGTATGATAACGGGGACATCAATTGTAATTGATGGGGGTTGGACAGCAAAATAATGAAAAAATTGTTGCTTTTTTTAGCAATTATATTTTCTACACACTCTCATGCTTTAGAGTTTCAAGGTAAATTTTTACAAGGGCATTTTATTTTAGGTAAAGCAGAAGCTGGATCAAAAGTATTTGTAGATAAAACACAAGTTAAAGTATCTAAGGATGGATATTTTGTATTCGGTATTGATAGAGATCGAAAATTTGATGTCGCTATTACTGAAATAAGCAATGGTAAAAAAAATAAAGTTATAAAAAAAGTTTTTAAGAGAAAATATAATATTCAAAGAATAGATGGTCTGCCTGAAAGTAAAGTTACACCACCAGAGTCTGTTTATAAAAGAATTAAAGAAGAAAATGGAAGAATTGGAAAAGCGAGAGCCATCAACTCAGATTTAACTTTCTTTACTGAACAATTTATTATGCCAGTTAAAGGAATAATTAGTGGAGTTTACGGTAGCCAAAGAATTCTTAATGGCAAACCGAAATGGCCTCACTATGGAATTGATATTGCAGCCAATCAGGGAACTGAAATCAAATCATCTGGAACTGGAATAGTGACTATGGCAGAAGATGATCTTTATTATACAGGTGGTACTGTAATAATGGACCACGGACATGGAATTTCAACAATATATTCACATCTAGAAAATGTAATGGTTAAAGTTGGTGATGAAGTTAAACAAGGAGAAATTATAGGAACTGTTGGATCCACTGGAAGATCAACAGGGCCTCATTTAGATTTTAGGATAAATTGGTTTCAAACTAGACTTGATCCTATGAGTATTCTTCAATAAGTTCTGCCTATGAAAAATGAAATAAATCGTATCGCTGGCAGACTTGTTAAAGCTTTCAACACAAATACAGTCATTAATCCTATCCCAGTAAAATATTGTAAAAATATTAATTTAGCTAACAAACTTAGAAAATTATGCGAAGATCAAATAAAAGACGAAACAATTGGAATAAAAGCTGGTGGAACGGGAATTCAAGCTTTAAAAAAATTAAAAGAAAAAGAACCTTTTACAGCAAAAGTATTTAAAAAAAGATTAGTTAAATCTGGTCAAAAAGTAAAAATAAACCAACACACTAAAGGAATAGAGGTTGAGGTTTATTACTTTATCAAGAAATCTTTCTTTGATTTTAAAGGAAAAGTTACAAAATCAAATGTTAGCAAATTTATTAAATTTATGGGACCTTGTTTTGAAATAGTTGGATTTAGACAAAGAAATAAGAAATTTACGTATTTAGGAGATATATGTGGAGATTTTGGGTTTAACATAAAGTTTGTTGTTGGAAGAAAAACAAAATTTAAAAAATTAAATTTAAATAATTTAAAAACATCATTAGTCAGCAAGAAGAATGGAGTAAAAGTAAATGGTAATACAAATATTGTTTATATTAACCCATTAAATTCTTTAAGATTTGTTTTAAATAAAGTTAAGAAAGAAAAGATTAACTTAAATAAAGATTTTTATGTTTTCACAGGTTCAACTGTGGGAGTAGTTCCATTTAAAGGAAAAGGAATATACAAAGGAACAGTTGATAAAATTGGTTCTGTTAGTGTTAACATTCGTTAATGGGTCTTCATTTTAGTAAAGAAGAATTCTCAAATAGAAAAGAAAAGACCTTAAACTCTATGAAAAATGAGGGTGTAGATGCTCTTATTATGTTTAGACAAGAGTCTATGTATTGGCTCACTGGTTATGACACTTTTGGATATGTTTTTTTTCAAGCATTAGTTTTAGATCAAAAAGGTAATGTAATATTATTAACTAGAGCCCCTGATTTAAGGCAAGCTCAAAATACTTCAAACATTAGTGATATAAGAATTTGGGTTGATAAAGATGGAGCTAATCCTGCTGATGATCTCAAAATAATTTTAAATGAATTAAACTTAAAAGGAAAAAAAATTGGTGTTGAATATGAAGCCTACGGTCTTACAGGGAGAAATGCATTAAGACTTAATACGGTTTTACAAAACTATTGCTCAATTGAGGATAAGTCAGAATTAATAACAAAATTAAGAGTAATTAAATCTAATGAAGAAATTAGTTATGTAAAAAAAGCAGCAATTTTAGCTGACAAGGCTTTAGATGAAGTATGGAAACATGCAAAAGCAGGAGTAAGTGAATCTAAAATTTTAGCTGAAATGAATAGAGTTATATTTGAAGGAGGTGGAGATTATCCTGCTAATGAATTTATTATAGGGTCTGGAAAGAATGCCCTACTCTGTCGATATCAGGCAGAGAAACAAATACTTAATTATCAAGATCAGTTAACCATTGAATGGGCAGGTACTTATAGGCACTATCATTCAGCGATGTTTAGAACAATACCCATTGGAAAAGCAGATCCAAATCATCATAAAATGCATGAAGCATGCGTTGAAGCTATTAAAAATTGTGAAAATAAATTAAAGCCTGGAAATAAAATTGGAGAAGTTTTCGATGTTCATGCAAAAACCTTTGATGATCATGGATTTAAAAGTTCAAGAATGAATGCATGTGGGTATTCCTTGGGTGCAACTTTTTCTCCTAATTGGATGGATTGGCCAATGTTATACACAGGAAATCCTTACGTAATAGAACCAGGCAACATCTTCTTCATGCACATGATATTGATGGACAGTGAGGAGCAATTAGCAATGAATCTAGGAGAGACATATTTGGTGACTGAAACTGGTAATGAGAGATTGGGGAAACAGAAGTTAGATTTAGTCGTTTTGTAGTCCTAGTTTTCGGTTTGATACATAGTTTGCCAAATTGGCTATATACAGTAGTTATAACCTTTATGGCTTGATTTATGCGCTGGAAAAATTTTTTTTTATTTTGGCAGGGTTGCCAAATATTGTTGATTTCTTAGCATTTATAGATTTTAAAACAAGGCTACCCATCCCAATTAAATTTTTTTCATTAATTACAATTTTTTCTTTAATCATAACACCGGCGCCTAAATAACACAATTTTTTCAGAATAACAGCACTACTAATATTGCAATTAGTATTAATCTTACAGTAATTTTCAATAATGGTGTCATGATTGATAACTGTATTGGGTAAAATTTGAACAAAATCATTAATTTTAACGTTGGTAGATATTGTGACGTTTTGAAAAATTAAACAGCCATAACCTATTTCAGAAAAATCTGAAATTATGGCTTTAGGGTGAATTAGTGAAATGAATCTTTTCTTGTGTATATCTAACTTTTCTATCACATTTTGATTATTTCTGAAATTTTTTGAGCTACCTATTGCAGTTACAAAATAATAATTATTTTTATATTTTTTAGCATCTTTAAATTTACCTAGTAACTTTATTCCATTTATTTTTACTTTTTTTATTTTATCATCTAAAAAACCAGCAATTATATACTTTTTTGATTTACTATTTTTATTAATATCATTCACTAAATTTAAAATATCGAGACAGCCACCCGTTGCACCAAGAATAATTATTTTTTTTTTCATGTTTAAAAAGGCTTAAACCAGCTGTAATCTCCATTATATTTTACTTTCTTAAAAAACTTTAACCAATTTTTTTTATGCATATAGGTAGTTGCAACTACAGCCCAATTGTCTAATTTTTTTTTTTCTTTTTCATTTTCATAAGTACCAATGCTAATAAACATATTTTTTTTGCTTACTCTTTTTATTTCTCTAAAAGATTTTTCTAGTGACTTTAAATCAAGTATATTGTGCAAAGTATTGATTGAAATAGTTAAATCAAAGTAATTATTTTCAAAAGGTAATTCTACAGAATTAGCAACAGCTATATTATTTCTTACTTTTTTATGAGAGTTATCAACCGCGTACTCAGATATATCAATCCCAATAATAGTAGATTTTTTTAATATATCTTTAAATTCTTTTAACAAATATCCTTTTGCACATCCAATATCTAAAATCTTAGAATTTTGATTGAGTGAATAATGTTTAGTCATAGATTGAGCTACTTTTTTCCATCTTCCATCATAGTGATAACCTCCATATCCCTGTTTTCTTGAACCATCAAAATAATATTTATCTAAACGCCAAGATTTAATTCTATCTTCATTTGAAACAGAAAATCTTTCTTTAATTGGTTTTTTTTTTCCAGGCAATTGATCTAAAAAATTAACTTCCATATTTTTTCACTCTATATTTTGCTGGCAACAAAGCTTTCTTTAAATGAAAGAAATCACCTTTCTCAGACAACATGATTGGTATTTTTTTATAAATAGGATATACTTCTCCACATTCTTTACATAATAAAAAATTCTTTACTTTATGCAACTTGCTATTCTTCTTCTTCTTAATACAATTTAAACATCTTAAATATTTTATTAGTTTCACCATTTCTCGACATTATATTGGTGGAATCTGAAAATCAACTAGCAATGAGTTTAGGCGAAACATATCTTGTTACTGAAAAAGGTAACGAGAGATTGGGTAATCAAAAATTAGATCTTACAATTCTTTAGTGCAACCAAAGAAAGAAATATATTTTTCATTATCTTTAGTATTCATATTTTTTGTAACTTCGTGAATTAATTCACCAGTTGATCTATTTAAAAATACTGATTCTGAGTATTTTTTTTCTTTATCTATATTTTTAAATAAAATGGTATCGTTTTTAGCAATTCTAACATCATCTTTACTTATATCTGAATAAGTATCTATAAATTCTGATAAACCATTAATTGTTAATACACTTGGTTGTGCTGCTACAACTTTTAAAACCTTGTTTTTATCAACTTCAATATTATCAGCAGTAAAAGTTTGATAATTAAAATCTTTATTTTTGATCATTATTTTTTCTAATTTACAATCAAATGTAATTTTAAAATCATGGATGATATCCGTATTTTTGGAATAACTAATTGATGATGAAAAAAGCAAAATTAATATCGAAAATATAATTTTCATTTATTTACCATATCGTATTTTACTATGTAAATCGTGTGCACTTTGCCACCCATTTTCTAATCTTGGTCCTCCAAAATAATCACCGCATAAACCTAAATTTAAAGACTTATTCCATAAAGATAATTGTTTGAGTGGCTTTGAATTGGATGAATACAACCAGCCATGAATTCTTGAGTGATGAATTTTTTTGATTTTTAGCTTGGTTAATTTTTCAAATTTTTTAACAAGCTGATTGGTATAATATTTTCTTTTATTTCTATAATCTTTTGTAAATTTATTACCGTATTTGTATGTGCTCTGAAGTGTCCATAAATCATACTTATAGTTAAATCTTTTCTTACTATTTTCGTATGCAGCCCATCCAAGCATTTCATCATTAAAAAAGTAACTACTATTTGATTGTTTAAGTTTATTGGTAACAACCATGACTGTTAAATTAGCATCCATTTTAACTTTTTGATTTAAATAAGATTTATTTAAATATTTTTGTCCTAATTTCTTACTTTGAGGAAATGGGCAGGTCAAAATAAGATTTTTACATTTTTGTTTTACTTCATTTTTAAATGTTAATTCCCAATAATCATTTAATCTCTTTATATTTATAAGCTCATGTTCAAAATTACATTTAATCTTCTTTAATAAATGTTTGCTAATAGAGTTGTTTCCTTTTGTTCCAATTAATTTTAAATGATTTTTAATTTCTTTGACTGTTTTATGCAGAAATAAATGATTTCCTCCCCACTTTTTTAAAACTTTTTTCTTAATGAGTTGATTAGTAAATGTTTTAAATTTTGTTGATTTTGGAGAAATATATTGAAGTCCGTGGTCAAATCCGACTTTATCTTTATATTTTTTAAATGAACTTCTTCCACCAAAACCTCTTGCTTTATCATAAACTGCAACAGAATATTTTTTATTTAATAAGTTTGCGATTGTTGATCCTGAAATTCCTGATCCTATGATGCAAAAATCAAGCATGATTTTTAAAATCTAACCTTGAGAAGATACTGTAAATTTTACTTTATTATCGTTGTAATCTCTTCCTTGACCTGTTACTCCACCATCTTTTATCCATTTCAAAGTTCCTGCAGCACCCATATCATTGGTACAAGAGATTTGCCATGTTCCTTTTCCATTTTTTTGTAAACTATATGAGCCCGTACAATTTCCATCTTTATTAGGTAAAGGAAGATTAATTTTTCCTGAATAATTTTTTTCATCAAATTCTATAGTACCTGCGATCAGATCACTATAATTTTGCCAGTTCAATGCAATAGATCTTTTGCCTGTCAATTCATATCCATCATTAGTTTTTGTTGCAGTTTGCTTATTACTTTCAGTTGATTGACTCGTCGAATTTGAACTCCCTATAAAACCAAGTTCATATAATCTATCAATAATTTCTTCATCAGTAAGTTTGCTACTTATTTTAGATAGTTTACCTTTTCCTTTATTTATTCCATTAGTCCATTTGATTGTTCTGTATCTTGCAAATAAGCTACACTTGTCTCCATTAGCATATTTTTTTGACCAAGTTTCACATTCTTGAATTGCAGCTCCTTCACCTCCTTCGCAATGACCTTGAGGACAAAAATAATAATTAACTTCATTACCACCATGATCGATAACGAATATGTATGGTTTTTTTCCTCCCTTTAATTTTATGTATTCAATAAATAACGATACAGCTCGGTCAGACATGTAAAGCTCACCATTACCTGCTTTAAAAGCATTTGAGTTTGTTAAAAAAAGAAAATAAAAAATAAATATCAGGAGAAATTTATAAATTCTCATAATCAAAGTATATTTTAATGAATATTTTTTAAAAGAAACTATTTTTAAAATTCAACTAACAAAGGTATTCTAATGCTTTTAGTATTCCGCCTTTTTTATAAGGTATTTTAGATTTCATTAAACCCATTTCAACACCTGCCAACGTTCCAGCTAACATTAGTTCGTTAAAATCACCTAGGTGACCAATTCTAAAAATTTTACCAGCAACTTTTGCAAGTCCAGTTCCTAATGACATGTTGTAATGATCTAAAATAGTTTTTCTTAAAAAATCCGCATCATGACCATCTGGAACCATTACTGCTGTTAATGAATCTGAGTATTCTTCTGGATTTTTACAAAGTATTTCTAATCCCCACGAATTGACTGCAACTCTTGTAGCTTCTGCAAATCTTTTGTGTCTTTTGAAAACATTATCTAAACCTTCTTCTGTAAGCATATTGATTGCTTCATCCAAACCATAAAATAAATTTGTGGCTGGTGTATAAGGAAAGTAACCTTTTTTATTGTTTTCTAACATCGGTCCCCAATCCCAGTAAGATTTTGGTAATTCAGATGTTTTATATGCCTCTAAAGCTTTAGAACTTATTGCATTAAAAGAAAGTCCTGGTGGTAATAGTAATCCTTTTTGAGAACCACCAACAGTTACATCTACTTTCCACTCTTCATGTCTATAATCAATAGAGCCTAATGAAGATATCGTATCAACAAATAATAAAGCTGGATGTTCCGCATTATCCATAGCTTTTCTAATTTCTCCAATTCGACTTGTAACACCAGTAGAAGTTTCATTATGTACAGCACAAACTGCTTTAATTTTTTTATCTTTGTCTTCTTTTAATTTTTGTTCAACAATGTTTGGATCTACACCTGTTCTCCAATCACCTTCAACAAAGTCTACATCAATTTTAAATTTTTGAGCAATATCCCACCAAAGAGTTGAGAAATGTCCAGTTTCAAACATCAAGATTTTATCACCAGCACTTAAAGTGTTTACAAGTGCAGCTTCCCAAGCACCTGTTCCTGAAGCTGGAAAAATTATTACAGGTTCAGAAGTTTTAAAAATTAATTTTATTCGGTCTAAAACTCTTAATCCTAATTCAGCAAAGTCAGGACCTCTGTGATCTATAGTTGGATAATCCATAGCTCTTAGAACTCTATCTGGAACGTTTGTTGGTCCTGGAATTTGTAAAAAATGTCTACCAGGTCTTATATTATTTGAAATTGCCATACCGCTGTATATGCTAAAGAAATTATATAAGCAAATTTATAATGTATGACAAATAGTAGTAATTTAATTGATAGCTTAGAAGTTTATGTTCTTAATAATCCAGATGAAGTAAAGCCACATTGGGTTAGTCACTTTATTGTACCAACAGCTAATGAACTCTTAATTAAAATTAAAACTAAAGATGGTCATTCAGGCTTTGGTTTAGCAACAAGCTATACTGATATTGCTCCTATCATCAAACCATTTTCAAATGGCTTACAAGATTTAATAATTGGAGAAGATCCATTTTGTCCTGAAAAAATTTATGAAAAAATTTTCAAATTAACTGATACTCGAACCAGTAGCGAAAAAGGCTGGAGCAGAGAAGCATTAATCAGAATTTCAGCGGCTTTAGATATTGCTTGTTGGGATTTAATAGGAAAGGCATCAAACATCCCATTGTATAAATTATTTGGTGGATACAGAAATAAAATTCCTGTTTATGTTACATGTGCTTACTACAGAGATGGTAAAGATGAAAAAGAATTAAGAGATGAAATTCAAAAATTATTAAATATCGGTCATCAAAGTTTTAAAGTTAAAGTTGGAGGACTTAGTATCAAAGAAGATGCTAAGAGATTAGAGATTATTAGAGATGAAATAGGAGATCAAAAAGGTTTAATGATTGATGTCAATAGAGCATGGGATCTAAAAACTGCAATTGAAGGTGTAAAAGAATTTGAGAGATTTAATCCTACATGGATTGAAGAACCAGTTAGATGGGAAGATGATAGAAGAACTTTAAAACTTTTATCAAAGCAAACCAAAATTCCATTGTCAGGTGGTGAAAGTGAAATAACTATTTATGGATGCAGGTCCATGATTGAAGAAGAGGCAATACAAATTTTACAATTTGATTGCACAATGTTTGGTGGTTTTACTAATGGAAAAAAACTTTCTGCATTGTGTGAATTAAATCATATAGATGTAGCTCCACATCATGATTGTTATATTCATGCTCCATTAGTAGCATCAACTCCAGCTGGGAGAATTGTTGAGTCATTTGATGATGAAAGAGATCCTCTTCAAGCTCAATTATTTGAAAATCCACACAAAATGAGTGATGGATGGATACATTTAAATGAAAAACCTGGTTTAGGTTTAGAGATTTCAGAGGCCGCGTTAAAAAAGTTCGGTAAACTGGTTTACAAAAATAAATAAACCTTTAATTAAGTTTTATGCGGTTTAATTCAGATCAGATACAAAAAATTGGCAAAGAAATTAGTAGTAAAGTTGATGGAAAAACTTTATTCGATGAATTCTCACGTGGAAGATACAGTACTGATGCTTCTGTATATCAAATTAAACCACTTGGTGTAGTTCTTCCAAAAGATACCAATGATGTTTTAAGTTTAATGGAGTATTCACAAAAGAATTCTGTACCTCTATTAGCGAGAGGAGGTGGAAGTTCTCAATGTGGTCAGACTGTTGGCGAAAGTGTTGTACTCGATTACAGCAAACATCAAAATAAAATTTTAGAACTTAACGTTGAAGAAAAATATGTATGGGTTCAGCCAGGTGTCGTATTAGATCATCTAAATGCTTATTTGAAGCCTCATGGACTTTGGTTTCCAGTAGACGTTTCAACAAGCAGTAGAGCAACTATTGGAGGGATGTCAGCTAACAACTCTTGTGGATCAAGATCTTTATATTATGGCAACATGGTTCATAACGTATTGGCAATTGAAGCAATATTGGATGATGGCTCCATATTTAATTTTGATCAAATAAATAAGAATTATTTAGCTACAAAGAACAATCAAGATAGACTCTATAAAATCATAGATAAATTCATAGATGTGAGACAACAGGTTGGAGGCGAAATTGATGCTAATTGGCCAACAACACAAAGAAGGGTTGGAGGATATAATATAGATCTAATTGATCCAGAAGGCTTCAACTCATCAAATCTTCTTGTTGGTTCTGAAGGAACATTATCTTTATTTAATAAAATAAAATTAAAACTATCTGAAATACCAAAGAATAAAATTTTGGGTGTCTGCTACTTTGATAATTTTCATCAAGCAATGGAATTATCAAAAGAGATTGTAAAATTAAAGCCAACTTGCGTTGAGTTGATGGACCAAAATTTATTAAATTTAGCAAAAGAAATACCAATGTATGCTGGTGGTATAAAAAAATACATTAAAGGAAATCCTGAAGCTGTTTTGATGGTAGAATTTATTGATACCGAGAAAAGTGTATATGAAAAGAAAATAAAGGATCTAGAATATTTAGTTTTAAACCAAAACAAAAAAAACGAGTTTTCATATTATTCAGATCTTTCAGAACAAAAAGAAGTTTTTGAAATAAGAAAAGCTGGATTAAATATTTTGATGTCAATGAAAGGTGATAGAAAACCAGTTGCCTTCATTGAAGATTGTGCGGTTTCTTTAGAACACTTAGCTGACTACACAGCTAGATTAAAAGAAATATTTAAAAAATATGGAACAAGTGGAATGTTTTATGCTCATGCATCTGTTGGAACTCTTCATGTAAGACCAGTTTTAAATATGAAATCTGACAAAGATATACAAAATATGAGATCTATATCTGAAGAAGCTTTTGAAATGGTTAAAGATTATAAAGGTTCTCATTCTGGTGAGCATGGTGATGGAATTGTTAGATCAGAATTTCATGAAATGATGTTTGGTAAAAAAATCACAAATGCTTTTGAAGAAATAAAAGATACATTCGATAGTAAAAACCTTTTAAATCCTGGCAAAATCGTTAGACCATTTAAATCAAATGATAGATCTCTAATGAGATACAAATCAGGTTATCAAACTGAAAATATAGATACACATTATGATTGGTCTAACTGGGGTCAATTCTCTGATGCTGTCGAGATGTGTAATAACAATGGAGCTTGTAGAAAATTAGATTCCGGTGTGATGTGTCCATCATACAGAGTAACTAAAGAAGAAAAAGATTTAGTCAGAGGTAGAGCAAATACTTTAAGATTAGCTTTATCAAACCAGCTTCCAGAAGGTTCATTTGCATCAAAAGAAATGTATGAAACCATGGAGTTATGTGTGAGCTGTAAAGCTTGTCAAAGAGAATGCCCTATGTCGGTTGATATGGCTAAGATGAAATCTGAATTTCTTTCCCATTACTACAAAAAGTTTAGTATGCGAATTAAAGATAGAGTTATCTCAGATATGCCAAGACTTATTTGGCTATTAAAGATTGTTGCTCCTATATTCAACAAGGTTAAAAATCTACCATTAATATCAACAATTATTGAAAAGTTTGGCTTTGCAACAGCAAGGTCTATGCCTGAAGTTCAAAACCAGAATGCATTAAGAGAAATTTACGACAGTCAAACAGTATCAGAAAATAAAGTAATTTTGTTTGCAGATACATTTAATATAAATTTTGAAAATGAAAATTTAGTTTATGCGATTAAAGTATTAAATAAATTTGGTTATCAGGCAGTTATACCAAGTTTTGGTAAAGATAAATTAAAGAGACCCCTTTGTTGTGGAAGAACTTATATCTCTTACGGTCAATTAGATAAGGCTTCTGAAGAGCTAAATAGATTTAATGATTACGTTATTCAAAATAATTACATTGATTTACCAGTTGTAGGTATTGAACCATCCTGTTTATTAACATTTAACGACGAGTATCAGACTTTAAAAAATGTAAACAATAGAGAACAAATAAAAAATAAATTTTATCTGCTTGAGGAATTTATTTTAGAACAAATAAGAAATAACAATAATATTAAAACTAATAAGTTTGATCAAAATGTATTAATCCATGGGCACTGTCATCAAAAATCACAAGATAGAATGAAGGGGCTAACTAATCTTTTATCAGAATTAAATATTAAGAATGAAATGATAGAGTCTAGTTGTTGTGGAATGGCTGGTTCATTTGGATATAACAGTAAGACTTATGAAGTATCAAAAAAAATGGCTAATCTTTCTTTGATACCCGCAATCAATAATAGTAGTGAAAAAGATTTTATAGTTGCAAATGGTACAAGCTGCAGACATCAAATATCTGATTTATCTGAGAAAAAAGGTAAGCATGTCTCAGAATTATTATTTAAAATTTTTGAAACTGTTAATTAAAGAATTACTTTTCTATTATAAAAATCTTCAATCTGGTCATCTTTGTAACCAAAAATTTGCATAATTTCTTTTGTATGCTCACCTAAATTTGGAGCACCTTTTGATTTTTCTGTTTTACTTTTTGAAAATTTAATTGGCATACCAATAGCCGTACTTTTACCAGCTTTTTTATTATCTACTTCTATAACCATTTCTCTTTCAATTGTTTGAGGATCTTTAAACATATCTGTTATTGAGTTTATGGGACCGCATGGTAAGCCATTATCATCAAAGATTTTTAACCATTCACTGGAAGTTTTTTTAACAAGTTCTTCGTTAAGAATATTTACTAATTCTTTTAAATTTTGTTTTCTGTTTAAATTAGATGAAAACTTTTCATTTTCTTGCAAATCTTCACGACCAATTGCTTTGAGTAACATCAACCAAGTGTTTTGATTTGAAGCACCAACTGTTATCCATTTATCTTTTGTTTTAAATGCTTGATAAGGAGCTGTTAAAGGATGTGCTGATCCTAAAGGACCAGGCGACTCTCCAGTTGCGCCTGCAATAGCTGACTGCCAGTAAGTATGCACAATACCTGCTTCATATAAAGATGTATCAACCTTTTGTCCTTCACCCGTTTTTTCTCTATGAACTAATGCTGCTAAAATTCCACTAGCCGCAAGTAAACCTGCTGTAATATCTGTTATAGGTGCACCTACTTTCATAGGTGGTTTATCTTTGCTTTCGCCAGTAATACTCATTAATCCACTCATTCCCTGAGCGACTAAATCAAATCCTCCTTTATCTGCGTAAGGACCTGTTCTGCCATATCCAGATATTTCACATAAAATGATTTTAGGATTAATTTCTGACATAACATCATAACCAACTCCTAATTTTTCTAATGTCCCTTTTCTAAAATTCTCTAAAACTACATCAGAATTTTTTACCATCGTTTTAAATATCTCTATTCCATCTTTATCTTTTAAATTTAATGCGATACCTTTCTTATTTCTATTCATCATCATGAAAGCTGCTGACTCTCCATTAATTTCTGGTGGCAAGAAGTTTCTGGTATCATCTCCGCCAGGTGTCTTTTCTATTTTAATTACCTCTGCACCAAGATCAGATAATAATAGTCCACAAGTCGGACCAGCCATTATTTGTGCCATCTCAAGTACACGAATGCCTTTTAATGATGCGGTCATCTATTACTTATTTTTGAATTTTGGTTTTGTTTTGTTTAAGAAAGATTGATATCCAATTTTAAAGTCTTGGGTATCGTAACATTTGTAACCAAGATTATTTATTTTTTCTGTGACTTTTCCATTTTTTAAAATGTTTCTTGCAAATTGCTTATGCCACCTTGCAACTTTTGGAGCACCTTCACATATTAATTCAGCTGATTTATAAGCTTCTTTTTCAACATCATTATCGTTAACTACTCTATTAACTAGCCTCTTCTGAAACGCTTCTTCAGCTCCAAATACTCTTCCTTCAAATAATATTTCCATTGCAGTCGTGTAATTGGTTACTTTTAAAAGTACCTCAAGTTCTTTTGCAGCCATTGTTAAGCCTAATCTTTTAATTGGAACTCCAAACCTAGAGCTTTTGCCACAAATTCTAATGTCACAACATCCTGCTATTTCCAATCCACCTCCAACACATATTCCTTCAATCAAAGCAATTGTTGGTATTGGACAATCAAAAATTGCTCCAAGTGTTCCGTGTAAAAATTTGCCGTAAGATTTTGCTAATTTTGATGAAGACCTTTGTTTTTTAAATTCTCCAATATCATTTCCTGGTGAAAAAGATTTACCACCCTCTCCTCTTATTATGATGCATCTTAAATTTTTATTTTTAGATAACTTTTTGAAAACTTTGCCAAGCTCAATCCACATTGGCTTAGTCATTGCATTTAGTTTTTCTGGTCTATTGATAACAACCTCAACTAAATGTTTATTTTTTTTATTTACTTTAATTAATTTGCTCATTTAGCTCCTATAAAAAAACTCAACTAATGTCATCGGTATAGCTGGAACATAAGTTACTAACATTAACAATAATAATAATACACATATAAAGGATATATTCGATCTTGTTACATCCCATATGTCTGCTTTCGCAACGGAACAAGCTGTAACTAGAACACTTGCAACTGGTGGTGTTTGTTGACCAATTGCTAAATTTAAAGTTACAATTATACCAAAGTGAACTGGATCAATACCTACCGCATTAACTAATGGCATTACAATTGGAACTGTTAAAATTATTGCAGCAACTGAATGTAAAAAGAAACCTATTACTAAAAGAAATACATTAAGTATTCCTAAGACTGCATATTTATTATTTGTAAAATCAATAATTGACTCTGCAACTTTTTGTGGGATTTGTTCAATTGTTAAAAATTCACCAAGTAATACAGATGCAGCTACTAATAACATTACTGAAGCTGTTTGAATTGCTCCCTCACAAGCTGACTCGTATAATCTTTTAAAATCTATTTCTTTATAAATAAATCCAATAACTAATGATGCTACAACTGCTAAACCTGCTCCTTCAGTTGCAGTTACAACTCCTCCAAAAATTCCACCTAAGATAATGATCGGTAATAAAAATGCTAAAGCTGCATCTTTTGCAGTTTTCTTTACATTTGGAATATTAAATGTTTCTTCAACAGGAAAATTTTTACGTCTTGCAGTAATATATGCTGCTAACATTAGGAAGAAACCACCTATTACACCTGGAACAATTCCAGCTACAAACAATTGTACTACTGAGCTTTGAGCCATTACCGCATAAACAATCATTGGTATTGAAGGTGGAATAATTATTGCCAAAGACGCTGAAGATGAAGTTACTGCAGCAGCGAAAGGACCAGGGTATCCTTTTTTCTTCATCGCTGGAATTAAAATAGATCCTAATGCAGCAACATCTGCTACAGCTGATCCAGAGATTTCAGCAAAAAACATCGAGGTAGCAATGTTAATCATGCTTAAACCACCTTTGATAAATCCAACAAGCGCTGAAGCAAAAGCAATTAATCTTCTAGAAATACCTGCACTATTCATAATTGATCCAGCTAGGATAAATAAAGGAATAGCAATCAATGGAAATTTCATTGATCCATCAAACATAACGATTGCCGTATCAATTAGAAAACTTGTTCCCGTCTTCAATACCATTGCAATAATTGTTGTTACTGCAAGGCCAATAGCGATAGGTACATTGATAGATAAAAGAAGTAGAAGGACTGCAAACATCGTAAGAATTATCATTAAATATCTCCTGTTTGCTCGTCACCTGTTGTTTGAAGAACTAAATTTTTATAGTCTTCGGGAATTCTTAAGGTTTCAGATAAAATAAATAAACATGATGCAATTGGAATAACTGATTGCACAAAAGGTTGGGGAACCCACTCTAATGTTACTAAAGTCTCTCCTGTTATAAGAGTTAAAACTAAATAACCATAGTAAGCCAACAATATTAAAAAACCATAAACAACTAATTTTGACACTACAAAGAAAATTTTTCTAAGTGCTAATGGAAAAGCTTTAAAAATACTTGGAACACTTATATGAGAACCTTTTAAAGCTGCATAAGCTGAACCATAATAAGTTATCCATGCAAGTTGAACGGCTGCAACCTCGTCGTACCAAACCAAAGCACTGCCAGCGAAACGAAAAGTAACACCAAGTAAAACTGTTACTGCTAATGCTACCATCATTATAAACAGTATTAGTTTTAATATTTTTTCGTAAGAATTTATAAATTTTTGCAATGTCATTTTTTTTTTCAGGCCCTCTGGTAGAGGGCCTGTTACAAATTAAGTTAATTTGCTAAAGACGATACTTTATCAATTAACGCACCACCAGTTGGTACTTCAGACGCGAATTGATCGTATATTCCTTTACTTGCACTAATGAAAGCACCTTTGTCAGCTTCGTTAACTTGAACTCCAGCTGATTTGATTACTCCCAATAAAGATTTTTCAAGATTAGCAGCTTCAGCGTACACAAATTTTTGTGTATCTTTAGCAGCTTGCTCTAAAATACTTTGTACATCTGCAGGAAGTTTGCTCCAGTGGTCTTTATGTACTGTTACATAAGCAGGAGTGTAAACGTGACCTGTGATTGATAAATATTTTTGAACTTCTTGGAATTTAGCACTAGCAATCTGAGCATATGGGTTTTCTTGTCCATCCATAGTTCCTGTTTTCAAAGCAGTAAATACTTCTGAGAAAGACATTGGAGTTGGGTTTGCACCATATGATTGGAACATTTTAACTCTCCATTTTGATTTTGGTGTTCTTAATTTAATTCCTTTTAAATCACCTGGAGTGTTAATTGGTCTAGTGTTGTTTGTGATATGTCTAAATCCATTTTCCCAAACAGCAATAACTTTGTATCCAGTTTTATCTTCAAGATTTTTAAACATTCCTGGTAAAACTTGACTTTCAACTTTATTCATGTGTTTTCTGTCTTTAATAATGAAAGGCATATCAAATACACCAAACTCATCATGAATAGATGCCATTACTGATGAAGGTAACCACATGTTAACTGTACCTAATTTTAGTTTTTGCATTCCTTGTTTGTCTTTACCAAGTTGCGAAGAACCAAAAACAGTTACTTTTCCTTTGCTGCCTAATCTCTCATTTGCAAGTTTAGCAAAATGATCAACTGATGCAGAAAATAAAGATCCAGGTTTTCCTACGTGTCCAAATTTTACTTCAGTTGAATTTGCTGAGAAACTTAGAAATAGAGACGATAATAAAACAACAATTATCTTAAAATATTTGTTCATATTTCCCTCTTAAGTTTGTTTTTTTTAAAACAGCTTATAGAAAATATGAATGCAGTGCTAGGGATTAAATTGGCGTATCGGAAAAAAATTATCGATCTTTAAATTCAAGATTGCCTCTAGAGTCGACACTCTTTTTTACATGCTGATAGTAGGTAGGATTATCAATCAGTCTTGACATATCTATGCCCTTGTTCTCGTAACGTCTTTTTATTGTCATTCTTGGGATTATTACGAGGTTCATATTATCAATGAAGTCCTCGGTCCACTCTTTTTCTATCTTATCTTTAACCAATCTTTTCAAAAATACCCTTAAATCTGAACAACTAAGGTGTTTAATTTTTTCGTTATACAATACCATTTTGATGAATATATAATCTTGGTGTTATCTTGCAAGTTTAATGAATATATCTCCCATGCCTGACTGAAGCTGATCTAATGGAGTGTTATTTCTAAGAGTGCAATATCTGCCTGTCACTTGGTGCCTGTCTATGGCATTAACATTATATTGAGTACAGGTTTTGGCTTTGTGTAATAGACCAATAACTAATTTTCCATCTATTACAGAAACTTGTTTCGTATCTAAATCATTGCCATTACAAAAATATTTTTTGTTTACCCTTTCAGGAAAATCTGTTTTCCCGCAAGGATTTTCAATTGTAAAAACATAAAATTCTTTTTCTATGCCTTTAAATTTGTGTTTCATCTTAGTTGTTTTTGAATATTTCATTAAATCACAGGAGCATGGAATACAGCATCTATAATATTCACCACATATCTTCTTACCTGTATTATTTTCACTCAAATAAACATATTCTGGTACTGCATTTGGACTTATTAAAGAACCTGATACTGCACAATATAATTTATTATATTCTACAAAATCTTCATACGAGATATCTTTATCAATTATGTATTTAAAAAATTTAGGACCTGCAGCATTTCTATTTCTGTCTGGGAAAATTTTATTCCAATCATTAACGATATCTTGATAATAGTTTTTTTCTTGAGAATTTGCTGAATTTATTGGAATTGAAAAAAAAATAACAAATATAACAAGACTAAGTATATTTTTAATACTATGCATTAATAAATGATTTAAAAACCCATATTTGACCAGTTACTTCGGTCTTGAGTTTTACTATTGAATTTTTTTAATTCTTCCTCAGATGGTTCTCTAAAAAGATACATTACAATTCCTGAAACAAATAATGCTAATAATGATAAAGAACAAATAGTCATAAGCTTGATATATAAAAGCTTTATAATTTTTCAACACTATATAATGAGTAGTATTGTCCTATAGTTTTTGTCTAAATTCGTAAGTTTTATTTAATTCATCAATATCAAATGTTTCTATTGATCCATCAGTCCATTTAATTTCAACTTTAAAATCTTTTTCACCTTGTCTTATTCCATAATGAGCAACGGGTTCCATCTGACAGAGATATCCTGAACCTGCATCTATTGTTTTTGAATGAATTCTTTTATTAGATTTCATTGTTACTGTTGCACCTCTTGCTGGAGCACCATACTGATTAAGTGGTTTAATACGTAGATAATTAAAGTTTTTAATGTCTGCTTTATATAAAGTTAACGGTTGAAACCCTGACTCTCCATGTGAAACTAATAATTCTAAAATTCCATCGCCATCAACATCTGCAACAGCTGCTCCAGTTCCAAGTCCAACGGTCTCTAAACCATTTTCCATTTTAATTTCTTTAAATACTCCACCCTCTAAAACTTTGAAAAGTTTATTCGGTTCTCCAATATTATTCATGAAAATTTCATCATATCCATCATTATCAAAATCAGCTGAAATAACTGTTCTTATTTTTGTTGGATCGTTGTATGGAGATGTTGATATATCTTTAAATTTATCACCATCTAAAACATATGCTCTATGCATTCCATCCCAATTTGAAGATAAAATATCTAATCGTCCTCTATATAAAAGATCACTTAAAGCTGTGCCTCTACCATTTTCAAATCTATCTTGAACTGCATACTCTTTAGCTACATCTTGGAAAGAGCCTTTTGAATTATAGTATAAAAAATTGTCTCCTCTTTCATTTGCTGCAAAAATATCAGATCTATCTGAAAGAATGTGTCCTGATACAATAGCTCTACCACCAGTAATTTTATCGATCGATAATAATTTAGCTTGGTCTTTTATCCGATCTCTAATTAATTCATAAAATCGAGTAGGACCTCCATAATTAGCTACATAAATACCATATGCACCATCACCATTTCTATCTACACAAACTACTGACCTTCCAGCTGTTAAGTTTAATTCACTTTGATTGATTTCTTTTTCAAATAAATCCTCGAATTTATCGTTATTTAAATCTATTAGTCGATCAGAATAAATTTTTGATCCGCTATATGTATCAGTATTTAAAAAATATATTTCCTCATAGCCATCTTGATCGATATCACATGCAGCGACACCAATTGTTCTTCTTTCTTCATCTGTAAATATTTTTTCATTTACTATATTTATTAATTTTCCATCTTTATAAGAAAGAGCTAGATTTTTAAAACCAAAGCCAGTTACCACAAAATCATATTTATTATCCTTGTTTACATCGGTAACTGAAACTCCATAACTCAATCGAAACTCATTTTCTGCTATTTGATCAGCTATATTTAGGAAAAAATCTTTAGCGTTTGCATAATTAAATACCGATAAAATACTGAGAAAAATGAAGATAATTTTTTTCATACTCAAGCTCTTTATTAGAATATAAAAATTATAATATGAGATAAATTAGCTTACTCAAGTAAACCTAGAATTGAATAAATAACTAACCCTATAATTGCAGCAAAGAAAATTAAAAAAGAAATTTGACTAAAAATATTATTCTTTGATCTAATTTCTCCCTTTTTGTACTTTCTAATCTGGATTATGCCAAATCTAATAACTATTAAACCAAGAATTAACAAGGATACTTTAAATAAGAATTCAATCATTTTTTTTATTTTTCTTATAATTTTCCATCCATTTGTTAAATACAATTATTGCATCATTCATGTCTTTTGTTTTATTTGGATGATTTTTAGCTCTACCTAACATAGTTGCAATAACATTTACTTGATATTTTATTGGTCTTTTTTTTATAGCTGAAACAGTAAATAATGCTTTCTCCTTATCTTTAAAACCTAAGCCATTTAAGGTTGTCTCTGGTTTATAATCTGAAAATAAAGAAAGATTTAATGGTTTAAATTTTTTATCTTTGATTAGTTTATTCATTGGCATTTTATCGACTATTTCAAAGATTTTTTTTGTATATATTTTATCTAACTCAATTTTTATTTTGCCATCAAAACCAATTAAAGTAACTTTAAATTTTTTTGATTTATCTAATTTCGTAACTAATTTTATATACCTTTTGTGAAAGCCTTTAATTTCTTTTTGATACAATTCTTTTGATCTTTTATATTCTGGATGACTGTAATTAGGCGTATTGAGGACTAACAATCTACATTTCCATAGATATTTTTTAAAATTCATTAAAAAATATTAATTATAAATTTTGTCTCTTACAAGCTTACTTAATAAACTGTATCCAAGTTCGTTCATATGTAATGGATCTTCATCGTAAAACTTATCATAACCTGCATTTATCATGGGTGTTGTAATATCAACGTAATCCCACATTTTTAAATTGGTTAAGTGTTTTTTTATCTTTGAATTAGCATCTAAAATTGTTGTCATAAGATCCCTTCTAAAAGGACTAGGCTTAATTGAAATAAAAAAACATTTCGCTCTTGGTAGTTTTTCTTCAACTTGATTAGAAAATAATAAAAATTCTTTTAACAATTCATCACTATCCATTCCATAACCAATATCATTATCTCCAGCATAAAAGAAAAGATTAGATGGGTTTAAAGGAGCAACCAGTCTATCAAAATATCTTCTACAAGATACTAAAGTTGAACCCCCAAAGCCTAAATTATAAAGATTATTTATTGATAAATCGTTTTTAGCATTATCCCACATTTTAAAAGTCGAACTTCCATACAGGGCAACACTGTTATTTGTTTTCGTCTGTTGAAAAGAATTATGTTCTAATTCTCTAACGTCGAGCTCAAACTCTTCCTCAACTGGACTGACTAAATTTACATTAGTTTTCAAATTTTCTATTTTTTCTATGTTGTCTTGAACATTTTTAGCCAAATCAATTGCTTCTTCTACATAAGATCTAAATTTGGTTCTATAATTATCTAAGAAGCTTTTCATTTCCTCTTGATTTTCTGGATCTTTGACATGATCACTTATAGTTATTGGCTCCTTAATAACTGCTGAATATATTGTTTTAGAAACTGGATAATCAAAATTAGCAAGGGCAATTGGAATTAGTTTTGGTTTAGGATTCAGTTTAAATGCAAGATTAAATGCTCCAGCTTTAAATGGTCCTGGAGATGTTATTGTTTTATTATCTTCTGTTTCTGATGTTCCTTCGGGGGCAATTACAATCGGTTGTTTTTGATTAAATACCTTTTGAGCTTCGTCAAAAAGCTTTTGTTTTCTTAATTTCTTTTCCTCTTCGCTTTCGTCCAACTTATCAGACTCTGGGGTATGAACAAAAATGTAATCTAAATTTTCATAGTAATTATATCTCCAAAATTCTGTGTTCCGACTTGTTCTAACGATACGTTGGCCTCCATCGTTATATTTTGGATATAAAATTTTTGAACTGATGAAATGACTGTCGATTGAAAACGAATGCCCATTTGCAAGCTGATTATCATCTATAGCTGCTAAGTGATTGTAGAAAAAAATATTTGTTGGTTCATCTGGCAAATTTTCCCAACCCTTAATTACATATTTAACATTATCAAAAGCTTTGGTGAAATTTGAATTGGTTAACTCTCTTAATTTTGTTTTATCTGAATTACTAGAAGAATTTGAAACTCTATTATAAATAATATTTAATTGGCTGTGGAAACGAGACTCTCTTTCTAAATTATTTAAAGTATCTTTTATTAAACTAGATAATGATTTTTCTATTTCATTTCCTTTAATAAGTAGTTCGTAAACCACATCAAATGCCATTGCGTAAGTATGAGTACTCTTCAATAAATGTGGAATACTATATAACTTAGAACTAGCAGGTATTCTTGCAGTATTATCTTTCAATAATAAATTAACAAATTCTAATTCGTTTTCCGCTGAATATTTTGTCAGACCAGTTGCACTTTGTTGAAAACGTCCTAACTGCCACAATTGTCTTTTGAAAATCTTTATTGATAATTCTGGGTCAGAAATAATCAGATTTTCAAGTGCTTCGTTAGAAATATGTAAAACTTTTGTATCCCTAGTAGATTTAATTGTGTATGGATTAAAAAAATCTCCTTTCCCTGAAGATAAAGTTAGCGCAATACCAGCTCTAGTTAGAGTTCTAAAATTTCTTCTTATTTTTCCATTAATAAAGTTGTGGAATAAGCCATCAACTTTACCACTTAATAATATCTTTAAACCTTTAGAAACGTCTCCCTCTTTAACTATATATTGATTTGATGAATACATCTTAATATTACCTAATTTAATAAACTTTTCTAAGTCATTATCAGTAAGTGTTGAAAAAAAAGTAGCAGATTTAATTCTATGTATATTTGTAATACTTTTTTCTGATGGGATGCCTGGAGAAATTTGTATTTCATCATCTTTATACAAAGTGTTTAAATTTCTTGAAGAGACAAGCAGTTGGAAAGAAAAAAAAGAAATTGCTGAGTATAATGTTGATATAAGTTTACTATTTTTTTGTTGTAAATCTCTTAAATCATCTAGTTTTATCGAGATATATTCTGTTCCACCTTCAATAAATATTTCACCCATAAATCTATTGGGTTGATTAAGTCCAGATATACCTAATGGTGTTGCAGGCTTTGTTATTTTTGCAAAGGTTATAGATTTAGTTTCAAAATACTTGGTAAATGTAGCTTTGCCTTTAATTAAAAAATAAATGTTTTCTGAAATTTGATGCTGCTTTGCTAAAACTTCATCACTTGCAGCTATTATGTGCTCTGATATTCCATCTATTAGTCCAAAAGATTCTTTTAGACTTCCTAAATCAAAGCCATTTTGCTGAAATAATTCAGATAATTTCATAAGGTAAATGAATAGATATACTTAATTTGAATTTATTGATTAAGAATAAATGCATATCTGGGTTGAAAAGTTATCAATAGTTTACTTAATTTTTTTTAGTATTTATTTGTTGTGAAACGTAAATTAAAAAAAAATAAATCAACAAACAAATCTAAAACGCTTTCAAAAAAGCCAAAAGTAATAAACCCGAACTTTTTTTATTTTTATAATGAAAATGGAAAGTTAGTTGGAATACCTTACGGTAATTAAAATTATCTTCTTTGAGATAAGCTCGCGTGTTTATTTAATACTTCAGCTGAAATAATTTTTGCTTCTGTTGTTTTCTTAACATTCCAGATTTTTTCTTTCGCAATTTTTGTTGATATTTTATTATCAACTACTGGTGAAGGATAATCTTTACCAATTTTTAAATCTATTCCCTTTTGTTCAATGAATGTTAATTTCCATGGTTCATGAACTAATTTTCCTGGAACGTTTTTTAATTCTGGAACCCATTTTTTAATAAATTCTCCTGTAGGATCTTGATCAATTGATTGTTTAATTGGATTGTAAATTCTTATTGAATTTATTCCTGTTGTTCCTGATTGCATTTGAAACTGTGAATAATGAATACCTGGCTCATAATCTGTAAATAATTTTGCTAAATGTTTTGATGTTTTTTTCCAATCAAGCCATAATTGATAAGACGCAAATGAAACTAACATTGCTCTCATTCTAAAATTAATCCATCCATTAGTTCTGAGGTACCTCATGCAAGCATCAACAAAAGGATAACCAGTAGTTCCCTTTTTCCATGCTAAATGATAATCTTCATTAAAATCATTTTCTCTTATTCCATTGTAAGCGCTGTTCATATTTCTAAATTCAATTTCTGGTTCATCATATAACTTTTGAATAAAATGACAGTGCCAGGCTAAGCGACTTTTAAAAGCAATTAAGGATTTCTTTTTTGAAAAAGATAAATTGGATTTTAACTTATCATTAGTTTTTTTAAAAATTTCTTTAATAGAAATATTTCCAAATGCAATATGTGGACTTAATCTAGAACATGAAGTTTCTCCTGTTATTGGTGAAGACATTTCTTTTTGATAGTTTTCTGATCTATCATTAAGGAAAGAATCTAAAAGTTGAATTGCTTTTTGTCTTCCACCAATTTGAATTTTGCCATTTTCTAAATTATTTGTTTCTATTTTTGATAAATCCTCTTCATAATTATCAGAAATGAACTCACAATTTAAATTTGAATTAATGCTTTCACTATCTATGAATTTATTCCAATTATATGACCATTTATTTCTTATTCTATGATTTAGTTGAACGCCAAATTGATTTGATATTTTCCAATTAATATTTTTTTCTTTAAATAAAAAACTAACTTCTTTATCTAAGTTAGTTATATACATGTTCTTGAATATTATATTTGAATAAACCTCATTTATTTTAAATTCATCAGTTAAGTGTCTTAAAATTTCTAATGTATCTCCATAATATATATTGAGTTTAGCATTATATTTTTCACTTAGTGTTTTTGATAAATCATCTAATGATGATTTTAAAAAATCTAAATGGAATGAGCTTGATGTTGGTAATTTGTGATACTCTTTATCAAATATGTAAATTGGTAAAATCTTTCCTGATTTTGCAGCTTCGTTAAATGCATCATTATTAGATACACGTAGATCGTTCCTGAACCATACGATTTTGTTCATTTTAAATAATTAAAGACTGATTTTGAAAGTTCTTGAAGTTTTGTCGTCTGATACTTTTAAAATTTTAAATTTTGAAGTTTTTTCAAGTTTTTGCCCTTTGTTTGTAACAAAAGATTTCATTTTCTTAACTTCACCCTCAGGCATTTTTCTTGTGTATTTTAGAGTATGTTTTTTTGATCCAATAACAAATATCGTTTTCATGAGATTTTAATTACAAATATATTTATTGTCTGTCTCTGTGACATAAGTTTCATTTAAGAGTTTGGGAATATTTTGATTATTTCGATATCGAGAATCTACTAAAGAGACAGGTTGTATTCAAATAATATATTTATAAAAAATAGAAATAAATTTGTTGAATACAACCTACCTAAAACTTATTTTTATAAGTGAAGGAGGTGCAAATGCTTAGAATAACGCCACCTGACACTTAGCTGGTGAGATATCACATATTAAAAATAACACAAACTAAATCCATTTGATGGATTTGGCCAAAATGGCATAAAAAAGGGGAGCTCTTTTGGTAATAACCAATTGAGCTGACCCCTTTTAATAATTTTTAGACATAAAATCTTTAATTCTCTTAGCACCTTCTATTATATCTTTTGTGCTTCTTGCGTATGAGAATCGTATAGTAGAATTTCCTCTTTTTTGATCAAAATCAATTCCTGGTGTTATTGCAACATTTGCTTCATCTAAAACTTTTTTACAAAAAGCTAAGCTATCATTTGAATATTCAGATATATCAACATAAATGTAAAAAGCTCCATCAGGTGGTGAAAACTTTTTTAATCCTGCCTTAGGTAATTCCTCTAATAGTATCTCTCTATTTTTTTTATATACTTCTACATTTGATTGTAACTCTTCATTTGCATCCAATGAAGCAAGAGCTGTAACTTGACTTGCGTGTGGAGGACAGACAAATAAATTTTGCGAGAGTCTTTCTACTTGTCTGACATGATCTTCTGGTACAACCATCCATCCTATTCGCCAACCAGTCATAGAAAAGTATTTTGAAAAAGAATTAATTACATAGCAATTATCTGTAATCTCTAAAGCTGAAGTTGGATTATTTTCATATTGTATTCCGTGATAAATCTCATCACTAATAAAGCTTACATTGTTTTCATTTGCAGTATTAATTAAATTCTCTAAAGATTGTTTATCCAGCATAGAACCAGTTGGATTTGCAGGCGATGCAACAAGAATTCCATTTAAATTATTATTTGTAATATCTTCTGGAACAGGTTGAAATCTATTTTGAAGTTTAGTTTGAATATCTACAGTTTCCAAACTTAGTGATTTTAGTATTTGTCTATAGCTAGGATAACTTGGAGATCCAATTCCAACTCTGTCTCCACTATCAAACAATGCCGAAAACGATAATATAAAGGCTCCGGAAGACCCTGTTGTAACTACTATTCTATTTGGATTTAAATCTAAATTGTACCAATCTCCATATAACTTTGAAATTTTTGTTCTTAGATCAGGTAGACCTAGCGATACTGTGTAACCTAGATTGTTTTTGTTTATCTCATTAGTAATATAATCTTTAGCAATCTTAGGTGCGGGTGTTCCTGGCTGCCCTACCTCCATATGAATTATATCTTTACCTTTTTCCTCTGCAATTCTAGCAGATTCCATTACATCCATTACTATAAATGGATCAACATCTGATCTTTTTGATTTTTTCATCATTTTATTTGATCTTCACAAAATTTTTTAATTTGTTCGTTTGATAATCTGTCCTCTTTAGTTTTTTTAGAATCTAATTCAGCTTTTCCAATTATACATGCTTTAATAGTTTTGCTTCTATTAAAATCGTTATAATAATTAGTTGAGATGTAAAGAGCTATAATTCCTAATACTAAAAAAACTATAAGCTTTAAATTTTTTTTCATTAAATTTCAGTTTGAGCTTTTATCCTTTCGTAAGCTAATCTAGTGTAAATTCCCAAATTTAAAAAGGGTTGTGGTGGTAACCAGTTTGGTTTTTTTCTTTGTTGTATTACTTCTATTTCATTAGATTGTTGATTAGAGGCCATTAAGGCTATTTGTTCACCGAATAGTGTTCCTACTCCAATGCCAGATCCATTGTAACAACCTGCGCTAAAAATATTATCATCAATTTTTTCAAATATTTGAGAGCTATTACCACTTCTACATACAATTCCCGACCAACTGCTCTCTATTATATTATCAGGTAATTGTTTAAATCTTTTCTTGATGCCTTCTTTATGAATTGCAGCTCTTTTATTTAATTCATTTCTATTCATTGAAAAAGGGTTTCTTAACTCTGCAGTATTTCTTATAAGTATTCTCCTATCTTTAGTCATTCTTATCGTAGCACCCATTGGTCTTATAGGAAGAACACCCCACTCTTTTGGAGAACCTATATCTTTAAATTCTTTATCTGTGAGTTTTCTCGTGAGACTAGCAGTTAATGTGATTGGGAAACTATAATTTTTTTTTACATTCAAATATTTCAAAAAACCGTTTGTGCAAAAAATAATTTTTTTAGTAGTTATTTTGTGCTTTTTTGTAAAACATTCAATTTTGTTATTAATCTTTTTCCAATTATAAATTTGAGAATTTTCATATAATTTTACATTATCTGGCAATGTATCAACCATTGCTCTAGCTAATTTACCAGGGTTTAAAAGAATTCCTCCTGAGGTAAAAACTCCAATTTTATAAAAAGGCGTTCCCAATTTTTCAGTTAACTCTTTATTAAATAAAATTTTATTTTTAAAACCAAGACTATTTAATAATTTGCTGAACGATTGAGCTTTTGTCTCATCTTGCTCTTTAGAGGAAGCAAAATATTTTCCACATTCATTCCAATCACAATCAACCTGATATTCTTTTATAAATTTTCTAACAGCTTCTATACCCAGGTGATATATTTTTGTTTTTTTTACATAATTCTCTTTATCGCTGTTAGATGTAAAACCATCATTTAATGTAGTATCAACTAGATAGCCTGAATTTCTTGAACTTCCACCCTCACCCGCTAACTGTGCATCAATGAGAATAATTTTTTTATCTTTCATTATATCTGAAAGTTTTCTAGCAGCTGATAATCCTGTATACCCAGCTCCTACAATTAAATAATCACAGTAAATGTCTTGATCTAGTAATTTAAAATTACTTCTCTCAGGAAGTTGTCTTGTCCATCCACAGAAATTGTTGTTTATTAAATCCAATAATTATTTTTATAATGAAATTTTACTAATCTCAACTAACAAGAGACTTTTGAGGCTTCATATCACTCTTGCTTATACCAGCTACTTTAACTGGTTTTTTCATAGCATCTCTTCTGAATGGCTCACCTAATTCTTGATTTAGAATTATTTCGATAAATGTAGTAATACCTTTTTTCTGATCTTCACATGATTGTTTGATAGCTTTAGTGGTTTCTTCCATTGTATTTGCAATAACTCCTTTTAAACCACATGCATTAGCAACTTTTGCATAACTTAATTCTGGATCTAACTCTGTTCCAACAAAGTTATCATCAAACCACAATATTGAATTTCTTTTTTCAGCGCCCCATTGATAATTTCTAAAAATTACCATTGTTATTGCTGGCCACTCTTCTCTTGCACACGAACTCATTTCATTCATACTTATTCCAAATGCTCCATCACCTGCAAAACCTATAACTGGAGTATCTGGACACCCAATTTTTGCTCCAAGAATAGATGGAAATCCATAACCACAAGGTCCAAATAAACCTGGTGCTAAATATTTTCTTGGTTTCTCAAATGTTGGGTATGCATTACCTATTGCACAATTATTTCCAATATCACTTGAAATTATAACATCTTCTGGCATCCCAGCTTGAATAGCTCTCCATGCTTGTCTTGGAGACATTCTATCTTTATCTCTTTCTCTTGCTTCTTTATTCCAAACAGTTCCTGGATCATCATCCTCATGATCTAAACTTGTAAGAGTTTGCAACCATGCAGATTTTGTTTGATGAATTAGATTTTTTCTGTCTTCTCTGCCATTATCTCCAGCATTTGATGAAAGTTTTTCTAATATCTGTTGAGCTACCATTTTAGCGTCACCGCAAATACCAACTGTAACTTTCTTAGTTAAACCAATACGATCAGGGTTCATATCTACTTGAATAATTGTTGCTTCTTTTGGCCAGTAATCAATTCCATATCCTGGTAATGTTGAAAATGGATTTAATCTTGTTCCTAATGCTAAAACTACATCAGCTTTTGAAATTAACTCCATTGCAGCTTTAGATCCATTGTAACCTAATGGACCAACAGCTAATGGATGGCTTCCTGGAAAGCTATCGTTATGTTGATATCCATTACATACAGGCGCATCAAGCTTTTCTGCTAATTTTTTACAATCATCAATCGCGTCACCTATAACAACTCCCGCCCCAGATAAAATTACAGGGAATTTTGCTTCTGATAATAATTTCGCAGCTCTATCAACAGCATCTTTTCCACCACCTTGTCTTTCAAATCTTACAATTGGAGGTAATTCTATATCTATAACTTGTGTCCAAAAATCTCTTGGCACATTTATTTGCGCGGGCGCTGACCCTCTAAACGCTTTTTCTATTACTCTGTTTAATACTTCTGCCATTCTTGATGGATCTCTAACTTCTTCTTGATAGCAGACCATGTCTTTAAATAAATTCATTTGCTCTACTTCTTGAAAACCACCTTGGCCCATAGTTTTGTTTGCAGCTTGTGGTGTAACTAACAGTAGTGGAGTATGATTCCAATAAGCAGTTTTTATTGGTGTAACAAGTCCTGTAATGCCTGGACCATTTTGAGCAATCACCATTGACATTTTTCCAGTTGCTCTCGTATAACCATCAGCAATCAATCCACCATTTGTTTCATGAGCAACGTCCCAAAAAGTTATTCCAGCTTCTGGGAAAAGATCAGAAATAGGCATGAATGCAGAACCGATAATACCAAAAGAATGTTCGATACCATGCATTTGTAAAACTTTTACAAAAGCTTCTTCGGTTGTCATTTTAGCCATATCAAATCCTTCTTAATTCTATTTTTTAATTGTCAAAGTGATCAATTCATATATAAATTGGATCGAATTTCAAACAAAGAAATCGTCACAATGGCTGGCACAGATATTATAATCCACGATGAAAAAGACAATGTAGGTGTTGTAGTTATTGAAAAGATTACTCCTAAACAAGACTGTGATTGCTGGATTATGGAAAATGATAAATCAGTAAAAATTCAATCGATGGATGAAATACCTTTAGGTCATAAAATTGCTATGACTGATCTTAACGAGGGAGATACAATATTAAAATACGGACATGATATTGGCAAAGTAGTAAAATCAATTAAAAAAGGTGAGCATGTACATGTTCACAACGTAAAAACTAAAAAGTGGTAAAATGGAAATTCCAAAAACGTTTTTAGGATATAAAAGAGAAGATGGAAGAACAGGAACAAGAAATCACGTAATAATTCTACCTGTTGATGATATTTCAAATGCTTGTGCTGAAGCTGTAGCTAATAATATTAAAGGTACGATTGCACTTCCACATTCTTATGGAAGATTACAATTTGGAGCAGACCTAGAGCTTCATTTTAGAACAATGATTGGAACAGGAAAAAATCCAAATGTAGCAGCAGTTATAGTAATTGGTATTGAGCCTAAATGGACAAAAAGAATTGTTGATGCAATTGCAACGACTGGAAAACCAGTTGAAGGTTTTAGTATAGAAGGTGTTGGAGACATAGATACAATTGCAAGAGTTTCTAAGAAAGCTCAAGAATTTTCAATTTGGGCATCTGAGAAACAAAGAGAAGAACGTCCTATTAGTGACTTATGGATATCAGTTAAATGTGGAGAGTCTGATACAACATCAGGCTTAGCATCAAATCCTACAGTTGGAAATTTAATGGATAAATTAGAGCCCCTTGGTGTTCATTTGTGTTTTGGTGAAACATCTGAGCTAACAGGAGCTGAAACTGTTTGTGAAAAAAGAGGAAAAACTCCTGAGGCTCAAGAGAAGTTTAGAAAAACTTGGAGTTCGTATAATGATTTCATCTTAAAAGAAGCAACAGACGATCTTTCTGAAAGTCAACCAACAGCTGGAAACATAGCTGGTGGACTTACTACAATTGAAGAAAAAGCATTTGGAAACTTTCAAAAAATTGGAGGATGCAAATTCATTGATGTACTAGAGCCAGCAGAAGAACCAACCAAGGGTCCTGGATTATACTTTATGGATACTTCATCAGCGGCTGCTGAATGTGTTACCTTACAAGCGGCAGGAGGATTTAATCTTCACCTATTTCCAACTGGACAAGGAAATATTATTGGAAACCCAATTGAACCAGTAGTAAAACTAACTGCTAATCCTTTAACTGCTAGAACCATGAGTGAGCATATTGATGTTGATGTTTCTAAAATCTTATCAAGAGAAATGAATTTAGATGAAGCTGGTGATGAATTAATTAAAGCCACGATAAGAGTTGCAAACGGAAGATTAACTTGTGCTGAAGCACTAGGTCATAGAGAATTTGTTATGACTAAATTATACAGAAGTGCCTAAGCTTTAAGCTTAGCTTCTCTTGCTTTATTCCATTTAGAAATATAATTTCTTAAAATTGCAGCTCCAATTCCAAGAACTACTGCTAGTACAACTGATGTAAGTCCATAAAAAACTGGAAGGTCTTTAGAATAATCTAAAATAAACTGTGCAATGTTACCGAGGTTTTTAGTTCCATTTACCATTGTTTCAACAATTACATCTTCTTTAATAAAAGTGTCATAAGCAATTGCAATTCCAACTAATAATAAAAGTACTGCTAAGATTGTTTTAAATTCCGAGCTATCAACTTTTTCACCAATTTTTTGACCAAACTGAACACCTATAATAGAGCCAAGTATAAGTACAAAAACTAAAACAAGATCAATTGTTCCGTAATTAAAGGCATGAAGAACGGTTACGATTGCACTTACAAATATTGTAACAAACAAAGATGTGCCAGGAATTAGTTTGGTTGGCATTCCAATAATATAAATCATTGCAGGAACTAATATAAATGCACCGCCCACTCCCATAATTGCAGCGATATATCCTACAATTAAACCAATAATAATTGGAGTAAATGCGCTTTCATAAACCTTTGACTTTTTAAAACGCATTCTAAAAGGAAGTCCATGTATCCAATAATGCGTATGTAATTTTTTTCTTACAACAATTTTTTTTCTAGCCTTATCAATTTCTGATACTCCTTGAATAAGCATCAAAGTTCCAAGTATAGCTAAGATATACATGTAGGCCAATGAGATAACGATGTTTATTTTTCCAATATCCTGAAAATAAGAAAAAGTTAAGATTCCTAGCAAAGTTCCGATAGTTCCTCCTACTACAATCATCAATCCCATTTTATAATCTAATGTTCCTTTTAAATAATGGGTGGTTGAACCTGATACTGATGTTCCTAAAATATTGCTTGCTTCATTTGGAACTGCATAAGCAGGTGGAATACCTAAAAATATTAAAAATGGTGTCATTAAAAATCCTCCGCCTACACCAAACAATCCTGAAAGAATACCAACTGCTAAACTTAAACCAAATATGAAGAGTATGTTAATCTCGACTTGAGCTATTGGAAGAAAATATTCCATACAATCTAACTATTCCTCTCATAATCCAAAGTCAATGATTATAAGAATAAATTAAATAAAATTTTGAAATGTTCCTAGGATTATAATTGCCCAAGTAAAAAATATAAAAAGATAAAGAAAAGATTTAATTATTTTTGAAAGCTGATTTGAAACTAATAAAGGGATTTTCTTAATATTTTGATTAAAAGCTTGAAGCATACCCGCGGACTACCACAAGTTTTATTAAATGCAAATAATATTTAATTAAATTTAAAAAATAGTTGCCCCGAAGACTTTGACCTCATCTCCCTCTTCTCCAAGGACAAGCCGACCTAAAAAGTCTCCAGGTATCTCTGTACTGTTTTGTTTATATATAACAGTTACGTACAAGCCTCTTCTTAGACAGCCTATAGCCTTACACCCCTCTTTAAGGCTTGAGATCAGCTTATTGCTTGCCCATTGCTTACCTAACTCTACTTCGTTGGCCCCGTAAAGCATTTGTGATGATAAATCCCTGGTAAAACCACCATAATCTTTCATGTTGGAACATCTAACCATGTTATCCCAGATAGGATCAGCAATTTTAATGATTTCTTCGTCTGATTTGTCGACAATACTCATCTAAAATGGTTAGGAAGCTTGCTTCTTCTCTTTATCATCAACGATATGATAAACAGGCTTTTTCTCCATTTCAAATTTTCCAGTTTCAGGATCTCTTCTAGAAACAGTTAAACAGTGCCAGTTTTCATCATCAAGTTTCATATGATCGCCTCTATAATAATAGCCTGGCCAACGAGTTTCTTCTCTAAATAACGTATGATGAGCAACACATTCTGATGTTACAGCTCTATGCTTAAGTTCCCATGCTCTCATCAATTGGTGATAATCTTCAGCTCCGACATGATCTAAGTCTTCTTGAAGTAATTGTAGCTGTTCTAAGCCTTTTTTAAGTAGATTGTCATTTGTCATGTAATTATTTGTTAATCCACCACAATATTCGTCCATAATTTTTTGTAGTCTTTGTAGCCCTTGTATAGGTAAAATATAGCTAGGAGAAACTGTTCCTCCAGTAATTTCATTTCTGCCAACTGTATAATTTTCAATTGGCTTAAAGATTTCTTCTTTAAGCTTCTCTAATTGTGCATCAGAAACTTCGATATCATCAGCTTTTTTATCTTGAATATATTTAACAGCAGCTTTAGATGCTAACCTTCCTTCTGTAAATGAACCAGATGAAAACTTATGAGCACTTCCACCAACTGCATCTCCTGCTCCAAATAATCCATCAATAGTCATCATTCTATTGTATCCCCAAAAATATTCATCAGGCGCTATATCTTCTGGTCCACTAACCCATGCTCCTGAACATGTAGCATGAGATCCCATTACATATGGCTCCGAGGTTGTTAATTCAGGATTTGTATATTTTGGATCAATATTTTGAGACGCCCAAACTACTGCTTGTCCAACTGTCATACCCAAGAAGTTTTCCCATCCAACCGTTTCTAAGTGCGGATCTTGGAAAGCTTCTTTTGTAACCATGTGGATTGGTCCACCACCTGCCGCTGTTTCTTGAATAAATGCATGATTTCTTAAACAAGTTGGTGTTGGATGATGGTCTATATACTCACCAACTAATTCTTTAGTAGCTTCATACCATTTCTTCTCATAATTTTCGCCATTAGCGTTTTGAGTATAAGTTTTTAAATGTAAGAAATACGCTCCAACTGGACCATAACCATCTTTAAATCTACAAAGAACAATTCTATTTTCCATTTGAGTCATTTTTGCCCCTGCTTGAATAGGTAATGCATAAGCAGATCCATTACTCCAAGGTGCATACCATGTTCTACCCATACCTTCACCAACTGCTCTTGGTTTAAATATGTGAGATGCTCCCCCAGCAGAAACAACTACTGTTCTTGATTTAAATACGTGAAAATTTCCAGTTCTAACATTAAATCCAACTGCACCAGCTATTCGGTTTGGATTTTTTTCATCTTTTAAAAGATGAGTAATCATTATTCTGTTATAAATTTTATCAGCAGATTTTTTTGCAGCTTCAGCTACAATTGGTTTGTAGCTTTCACCATGTATCATTATTTGCCACTTGCCTTCTCTTTGGTATCTTCCAGTTTCTTTATTTTTCATCATTGGAAGACCCCATTCATCAAACATGTGAACAGTTGAGTCTACATGACGTGCCATGTCATAACCTAAATCTTCTCTAACAAGACCCATCAAATCATTTCTAGCGTACCGTACATGGTCCTCTGGCATATTCTCGCCCCACTGCATTCCCATATAACAGTTAATAGCGTAAAGACCTTGTGCAACGGCACCACTTCTATCTATGTTTGCTTTTTCTACACAGATTATTTTTAAATCTCTTCCCCAGTGTCTTGCCTCAAAGGTAGCCCCCGTTCCAGCCATACCTCCACCGACAACTAGTACGTCACATTCTTCGATGATAGTTTTGTGCTTAGCCATTAATAATAAACGCCTTGCTTAAATGAATTCTTATCTAAAGTTGGTAAATCTTTTTCAGTATTTAAACCATGTGGCTCATTATATAAAATTTGTGAATTAATCTCTCCTTGATTAGGAGTATCTGCTTCAGCTAATTTTGGTATGAATTTTCCCCAAGGTTTTGTTGTTATTGGTGATACAAAATTCTTCTCTGTACCGTTTCTAAATTTAATTCTCCAAGAGATAGTTCCTTTCTCTTCTTCTCTTCTAACTCTAACACTATGACCCATTGGAGCAAAGTCAGCATATCCTCTTACATCAATTGCATGGTTAGGACATGCTTTAACGCATGAATAGCATTCCCAACAAAAATTTGGCTCTATATTTTTTGCTCTTCTAATAGTTTCGTCTATGTGCATGATATCTGATGGACATATATCTACACAGTGACCACAACCATCACATCTCGTCATGTATACAAAAGTTGACATATCTATTTATTACCTTTCTTTAAAATTTTATCAATCATATTAATAGTGCTTTGGTGCCTCACGTTTAATTCCAAGTCCAAATTGCTCCGGAGCATCTGCAGGTGGAGGTAAATTATCTCTAGATCCATCTGCTTCTGCTAAATTTTTTTGGATTGCAGCACCTGGTTTATAAAACATATGTGCAAATTTAGACCAGTAAACTCCTCCAAATAAGACTATGTTAGCTACAGCAAACAAAATTAAAAACAAAATACTTAAACCAGTAGATCCTGAATATTGGAAATACGACCAAGCTAGACCAAACGTAGAAGATAATACTAAAGCTAAAACAAATAAATCTGCTTTTATGATTCTAAAAACTGAGTGAGCTTCAGCAGATACATCTACTCTTAAAAAGAACCAAAACCAATAAGCTCCAAGGCAAGTTAAAATTGCACCAGCGTGCCAAATGATTGGCCATATAGTTGGGGTTACAGCATTAGGAGAAGAATATCCAAATATCATAACACCTGAACCAATCCAAAATAATATTGTTCCATACATTCCTAAAACATGTGCAAATCTTCTTTTACCCAAACCTAATTCAGATGTAGTTCCAATATCATGCACTACAGTTTTAGAAATTATCGCTGTTTTCTCTCCAAGACTTAATTCTCTACTTGCTGCTTTTTTTGCTTTTTTAGCATTATTAAAAAAATATTTTACATTCTTCTTATGAATAATATCCATCAGTGTTCCAATCACTACTAATGCTAACATCAAAAAAACAAATGCTTGCAAAGCAATTGAAGGAACTGTCGAGGAAAGGACAGCAAATGGATTTGTTGTAAACATATTATTATCTCCGCTAAATATAATACTAATCTAAGCTCATAATCTATAAAAAATATTAGTTCAACTGACTAATAATCTCATCTGATGAAAAAAATGTTAATAAAGTTTACTTTTTCCTTACATAATGCTGTTTAGCAGAAATTACAGCTCGAACACCGCCTTGAGGATTTTTAACATCATTTTTTCGTCTTGGAATCAGATGAATATGACAATGATTAATAGATTGTCCAGCAACCTTTCCTGAATTGGTACCAATATTAAAACCTTTTACAGATTTATCGTTCATTTCAATTTTTTTTTTCAGTTTCTTTATTAATTTATTGCACGCTAAGATTTCTTTTGAGGTTAGATCAAAATAATTTTTAACACATCGCTTTGGAATAATAAGTGAATGAAATTTTGATACAGGGTAAGTGTCAGTCGTTGCATAAGCTAGTTCGTTTTCAAAAAGATATTCTTTTTTCTTTGTAAAACAGAATATGCACGGGTTATTAGGATTTCTCATAAATAATTACTCAATTTTTTTTGTTTTAATATTTGAGTTTGATATTTACTTACAAAAATTTCATAGGATTTATATTTTTTTCTATTCCAGTTTTTCTCTTTTATAGATGAAACTGTGGAAACTCCCTTTCCAGATCCGATTAGAAGTATTTCCTCATATTGATTTAAATTATTAATATTAATATTAGTTTTTTTTATCCTAAAATTTTTTTCAAAAAACTTAAGATTTACTCCTCTATAAAATTTTCTTATAGGTGAATAGTATTTATTATTTTTAATGAAAATAATATTTGAAGTTCCTGTTTCTAGAATTTTTCCATTTGAACAAAGAGCAATATCAGATTTTGAATTATCCATTTTAGATAAATTTTTTAAAATAAATTTATACTTCAGATTTTTATGCTCAGGTTTAATTCTATTGTAATTGACTAGCTTTAACTGAAGATTTTTTTTAATTTTTAATTTATCTCTTAAAGAAATAGAAATTAAACTTTTGGTAACTGCAATTCTCAATAAATGATTATAATTTTTTTGTTTATTTAAATTTGATTTAATTATTTTAAATATATTTCTTTTTAAATTTCGATCATAAATTTTATAATTTTTAGTAGACTTAATGAGATTTGTTATGTGTTCTTTAAAAAATAAAATCTTTTGAGGCTTTCCATAGATCCACATAGTTGTAAATACCCCATTGGCATTCCATAGATCTTTGAATTCTTTTTCTTTAAGATCTTTTCGACTGTAAGATTTTTTTAATAAGAATTTTACCATTTGTTGTTAAAAAAGATTCTGGATGAAATTGAAAACCATATACATCATCTGTTTTGTTTTCAAAAGCCATAGCAATATTAGTTTTAGCGCATCTCATAGTAATATCAAAATTTTCTTTAATAAATGGCTCTTGAAGCTTAAGTGAATGATATCTTCCGACTTTAAATTTAGAATTCTTTCTAAAGATGGATTTATTCGAAACAACTTTTACTTCAGATTGATAACCATGGAATATTCTCCTTTGTTGAATAATTTTGGCATTTTCACAATGTAATATTTGCTGATACCCTAAGCAAATTCCTATGATTTTTTTTCTTCCTTTAAATTTATTATAAATTTTTGAAGTATTTGGATAATCTTTGGGTGAACCGGGTCCAGGAGATAATACAATTGTATTAGATTTATTTAATAAACTGTTATTTATTTCAAAATAATTTGAACAATAAACTTTATCAAACTGAGAGAATTGATGAACTACATTCCATGTGAATGAATCCTGATGGTCTATTATATAAATCATTTAAATAATTCTAATAATGATTTTGCTTTGATAAAATTTTCATTAAATTCTTTTTTTGCTGCACTATCTAATACAACTCCAGATGCTGCAGATATTTCTGATGTATTTTTATAATTTAGTATAGATCTTATTATTATGTTAAATCTCATATCTTTATTAAATTTTATATAGCCAAAACTACCTGTAAAAATATTTCTATTCTCTTTTTCTTGTTGATTTAATAATTCCAAAGTTCGTACTTTTGGACAGCCTATGACTGATCCACCAGGCATCATAGATTTGATAATATTTTTTATAGTCATACCTTTTAATAAGCTTCCAGATATGGTTGTAACATAATGAAATAAGTGTCTGTATTCCTCAACATACTTTTCTTTATCAATTTTTACTGTTCCTGGAACACAAACTCTGGATAAATCACTTCTTTCCATATCAACAATCATATTATGTTCTTTAGTCTCTTTAATGTTATTTCTAAAAAACTTTAAGGCACTAGATCTGTTAGATTTTTTACTTTTTCTTAATGTGCCAGCAATAGGTTTTGTAATAATTTTATTACCTTTTTTTAATAATAAAGTTTCAGGTGAGCAGCTTACAATAGAATAATTTTTATCTCTTATCATAAAAGATTCTGGCGAAGCATTTGACTTCATTAATCTCCAGAAAAAATTAATTGGATTTATTGAAGATTTATTACGATATTTTGTACAAATTTTTATTTGATATGTTTCTCCTTGTCTTATTTTTTTTGAAAAAATATCAAATATTTTTTTGTATTTTTGATATTTAATATTTAATTTAAAGGGTGATAAAATTTTAGTTGGTTTAAAATAATTATTAAATTCGTGCTTTTTTTTATTTGAAAATATTGAAATATTATCTCTTATTTTAATGATTGTTTCTGGTTTGTAAAAAACTCCTTTATAAAAACCATTTTTAGACTGTTTGCTAATTTTAATACCAAGTAAATAATTTAAAATTTCATATCCAAAAAAACCAACATATTGATCAGTTTCTTTTTTAAATTTCATTCTTTCAAAAGAGTTTAAAAATTTATGTATATTTTTTTTTGTTAAATTAATTTTTTTAGAAAAATCTGTATAAATGTCATAACCATTATCAACTTTGTAGATTATCAGTGGCTTATCCGACTGATAAAGTTTTTCTAAATACGGGTTAAATTTAAGTTTATGCGATTTGCGGTCTTTCAATTGGCTTCTCTTTTATAGGTAAATGTATCAAACCAGCAAAAATAGATAATGCGATAGATATGTACCAAGCATAATCAAAATTGCCGTTAAGTTCGTAGAAAACTCCACTCAAATAAGCTCCTAAAAAAGATCCAATTTGATGACTTACAAAAACAATTCCATATAATAATCCGATATACTTAGTTCCAAATACCTTGCCTATTATTCCATTTGTTGGTGGAACTGTTGATAGCCACAACATTCCAAATGTTATTCCAAAGATTACTGAATTAAAAACACTTGGTGGTAGGAATATGAAATAAATAATTGATACTCCTCTTAGTAGATAAATTGCACTTAATAAAATTTTTTGACTGTATCTAGTTGCAAGATATCCACTTGTAATTGTTCCAACCATATTAAAAAGTCCAATTAAAGCCAAAACCATTGCTGCACACCAATCTGGTAATCCTTTATCAATCATGTAAGTGGGTATATGAGTTGCTACTAAAGCAATGTGCCAACCGCATACAAAGAAACCTAAAGTAAGATAGATGTAACTTTTATTTGAAAAAGCCTCTTTTAAAGCTTCTCTAGCTGTTTGATTGTTATTTTGATTTGTACCGACAGGTATTTTTGGTGTTGAAACAAATAATGCTACTATTAATCCTAGACCTAAAAAGAAACAGAAAAATAACATTGTATTTTCCCACCCATGTTCAACAAGTGAATATCTAGTGATCAATGGTGATATAAAATATCCAAAAGATCCTGCTGAGGTTACTATTCCTGTTGCTATTGTTCTGCTTGATACTGGAAAATGTTTTGCAACAACTGAAACAGGTATACTGATAGCTGTAGATCCCAGTCCAACACCAACTAATATTCCAATTGTTATAGTAAAATAATAACCAGTATTAAAACCTGAATAGAATAATAAAATTGCTAATAAATAAAAAACAAATCCAATAAAGATTGCAATATTACCACCATACTTATCCGTAATAATTCCAAACATAGGACTGAAAACACCCCACAATAAGAGCTGTAATCCCATTGTAAAGCCGAACTGTGTTATGGTGATATCTAAATCAGTTGCAAAATCAAAATAAAACATTCCAAAAGTTTGTCTTATTCCTAATGCAATAATAACAACAGCAGATGCAGCTATTACAGTAACTAATGCTTTTTTTGTTGGAAAAAATTTGGTGTCATTCATCTTACAGATTTAATAGCCTGTTTAATGTCAGCAATCAAATCATTTGGGTCTTCTAAACCAATATGCAATCTTATAATATGTTCGTTATTACTCAGCTTTGTGTAGCTCCTATTACCCAGTGCCAATTTGTCTTGATATAAAGCAAGACTTTCAAATCCTCCCCAGCTGTAACCATGGGCAAATAATTTTAGTTTATTCAAAAATTTAATTACAGAGTTTTTATTTTTAGAAATAATTTTTACACCCATTAATCCAGATGATCCTGAGTAATACTTTTTCCACATTTTGTATTGTTTAATATTTTTTTTAATTGGGTAAAAAACCTCTTTAACTTTTTTTTGTTTACTCAAA
The DNA here is from genome assembly GCA_902580505.1 of uncultured Pelagibacteraceae bacterium. GTDB lineage: Bacteria > Pseudomonadota > Alphaproteobacteria > Pelagibacterales > Pelagibacteraceae > Pelagibacter. The sequence goes on along the minus strand of CACHLB010000004.1, from coordinate 17,185 downwards.
AAATTAGCTACCTTGATTGTATTTTCTTGATGCTTGTCTAGCCTAATATCTAATGTTCTTAGTCCTCTCATAATTAAATAGGCATCATCAGGGCTTAGTCTTAAACCAACTGCTTTTTGACTTAATTCCACTTCTTTAAAAAGTCTTTTTTTAATAGCTAAACTGCCACCCATAACATCTGAATGACCAGAATAATATTTTGTCGCTGAAACTATAGACATATCAAAACCTAAATCTAAAGGCTTGATTAAATAAGGTGTTCCCCAGGTGTTATCAATAGCTGTATAAATATTCTTATTCTTAGCAAAAGATAATATTTTTTTTAAATCTTGAAATTCAAATGTGTTACTTCCTGGGTTTTCTACAAAAATAAGTTTAGTCTTATTTGTAATTTTTTTTTTTAAGTCATCTAAGTTTTTTGGATCATAAAATACTGCTTTAATATTGAATTTTTTTAAATAGTCTTCGGTTAAAAATCTTGTTGGAGAGTAGACTGAGTCCGTTATAATTATTTCATCACCAGGTCTTACAACACTAATCACTCCAAGAAAAACTGCACCAAATCCTGTTGGTGTTAAATAAACTTGATAAGCATTTTCAATTTTTCTTAATAGTTCTTGTAGTGCAAAAGTTGTTGATGTTCCTTTTCTACCATAATCAAAATTTTTGCTTAAGGGATTTTTTTTATAATTACTTTGTGTTTTCTTTATATCTTGAAGAGTTTTAAATATTATTGTTGAAGCTCTTACTACTGGCGGATTAACTGACTGATTTTGATAATCTTTTCCTACTTGTTTTAAAAAAGTTTTAACTGAATTAACCATAAAAAAATTGATTAGTTATATTGACAATGCTATATCCCTCAAATAAGTCAATAAAATTGTAAAACTAAGGAGATTATGGGATACCCTAAAAAGCATAGAGGCCGAAGAAAAATGGGCTCTAAGAAAAGAAGAGCAAGAAAAAAGAATAAGAAAAAGTAAAATTAATTATTCTTTAATCCAACCACCACCAAGAACTTTGTGACCATATTGGTCCTTTTTATAAAAGACACATGCTTGTCCAGGTGAAATACCATCTTCAGAATTATCTAAATTTACCTCAGCATCATTCTTGTTTATAAAATTTACATTGGCGCTTAATAACTTTCCTGTAGACCTGACTTTGACTAATATATTTTCATTTAATTCGTTTTTATCGGATAATAGATTAATATTTTTTAAATTAATTTTCTTTTTTCCTAGATGTTCTCTTCCTCCAACAATTATCTCATTATTTTCTGCATCAATTTTAATTACATATAATGCCTCTTTGTCAGATACTTTAATTCCTTTTCTTTGACCAATAGTAAAATTTATAATTCCATCATGAACGCCTATTACTTCACCATTTAAATTTTTAATATTACCTTTTTTTAAAGAATCTGGCTTAAACTTTTTTATTACTGACGAATAGTCTCCGTTAGGAACAAAACATATATCTTGACTATCTGGCTTATCTGCAACATTTAAATTTAGTTTTTTAGCAATTTCTCTAGTTTCATTTTTTAACATTCCACCTAATGGAAATCGTAAATAATTTAATTGCTCTCTTGTAGTATTAAATAGAAAATAACTTTGATCTCTATTTTCATCTACTGCTCTATACATATTATTTTTTTCATTTATTGTTATATTTTTTACATAATGACCTGTAATCAAAGCATCAGCATTTAAATCTTTAGCAACTTCATACAAATCTTTAAATTTGACAGTTTGATTACACTGTACGCATGGTATTGGAGTTTCTCCTTTTAAGTAACTTTCTACAAAATTATCAATAACACCTTGCTTAAATTTATCTTGGTAATAAAGAATTTTATGATCAATATCTAATTTATGAGCAACTCTTTTTGCATCTATAACATCTTGGCCTGAGCAACATACTTTTGATTTAACAACTTCTTTACTATCGTTGTATAGTTTTAATGTTATGCCGGTAACATTATATCCTTGCATTTTCATCAAACCTGCAACTGTAGATGAGTCTACACCACCAGACATAGCTACAATTACTTTTGTATCAGACGGTTTCTTATCTAATCCAATTGAGTTTAACTCTAAATTCATGTGGTGGTATTTATACTCATTTCTATTATAAGTAAAATCAAATGATTTTAGATTTTGAACCAGGTGATAAAGTTATAAATCCTAATAATAAAGATTGGGGAATAGGACAAGTACAGTCAATTATTAAAGAAAAAGTAACTGTGAATTTCGAAAATGTAGGAAAAAAAGTTATCAATGCTAAAAATATCGAATTAGAAAAGTTAGAATAAATGAAACAAATCGAAACAAAGGCAGCTATAGAAAATCTGATTGACACTTTTTTATACGCAGGAAAAGTTTCAATAGAATTAAGAAAAAAAGGCTTATTAAAAGAAATTAAGGAAGATAACACACCTGTTAGCAATGGTGATCTTGAAGTTAATAGAATTTTAACTGAAAAAATAAATAACTTAACTCCTCAAATACCGATTGTATCAGAAGAAACTAGTCATAATAAATCCAAGAAAGATTTAAAAAATTTTTGGCTAATAGATCCAATTGATGGCACTTATGATTATATTAATGATCTTGACGAATTTACTCTAAATGCTGGTTTAATAATTAATAATCGAGCAGTAGCAGGTATAATATATGCACCAGCTAAAAATAGATTATTTTATTCTTATGAGAAAGGTTGTTCATTTGAAATTATTAACAATAAACATGTAAAATTAGACTGTTCAAAAATTTCAAATAATAAACTTAAATTTGTATCATATTCAAATAAACTAAAACCTGAAATTAATAAAATATATCAAACAATGAATGTTAGCGAATTTAAAAGGATGAAAAGTTCTTTAAAATTTTGTGTAATAGCTTCAAATGAATACGACGGCTATGTTGCAGAGCCTAGAGCATGTGAATGGGATATAGCAGCTGGGCATGCTATTCTTGAAAATGCAGGGGGTATAGTTACAGATTTTGAGGGAAATGAAATACTTTACGGAAAAGAAAATTTTAAAAATCCTAGTATAATTTTGAAAAGAAATAAAAATATTTAATGAGCGAACAATTAAGAATAATATTAATTATAATAGTTTCTGTATCAATTTTTGGATTAATAGTATTTGTGATGGTAAAAAACTATATCAAAAACAAAATTCAGTATTATTTAGAAGAAAAGAATAAAAAGTCTAAAGAAGATTTATAATTTTCAAATATTCCTCTTTATCTAATTCCATTACTCTTCTGGAAACTTCAAAATCAAATCCAGATCTTGCTAATATACCAATGTCTTTTTTATAGAATAAAGGTCTATTATCTTCAGTTCTTGAAGGACCAATTCTTTTTTTTTTACAAACTTTTATGGCTGAAAAAAAATCTTGATCTTCATTATTTTCATTAATTTGTTCAATTGTATTTTTTATGTATTTTTCTCCAACTCCTTTGCTTATTAAATAATTTCTAATCTTATTTATTGATGAACCTCTTTGGATTAGACTTTTCGCTTTTGTTTCTGAATAAAATTTATCATTTATAAATTTAGATTTTTCTAAATCTTCAGCTACTATCTCGATCAGATCTGAAATATTGCTTCTTTTAACATTATCAACTTTAGATCTTAAATATTTCTTTAAAAGATATGTTTTTAGCTGTTGTTTTGATGGCGCAAATTTTTCTACATAATTAAGTGCAAAGTTGCGCATTTCATCAATTGTCGCTTCTAAGTTTTTTTTTTTATTTTTTATAGGAATCATTATTGCATTTAATATAATATAACCCTGATGATTGAACAAATATCTGCATTTTTTACAGTAGAAATGATCTATATGTGGTTGAATATAGGTGTAATACCTTTTTGGTTAATGCTTATTATTTTTCCACAAACTAAAGTTTGTGGTTTATTTGTTACATCAATAATTCCAACATTTATTTTGGCAAGTGTTTATGTTTATCTATTATATATATTCTTTTTTGCCGGATATGATTTTGATAAAAACTTTATTTTATATTTAAGTTTTTATGATCTTGCTGAGCTTTTTGAGAATAATGAGTTTTTAATTTTATTTTGGACGCACTTCTTAGCTATAAATTTGTTTTGTGGATCTTGGATTGTTAGAGATAGCCAGAGGTTTTATATGTCAAAAATTCTAGTCTTTTTTCCTTTAATAATCACATATTTTATTGGTCCTTTAGGATTATTTATATACTGGGTGATAAGAATTTTTTTCGCAAAGAGAATAAGTTTATTTGATTAATTTTTATTTCTCTACTTTAAAGCCACTGCTCTTCATTTGAGAAAAGCCACCGTCAATATGTGAAATTTTTTCAAACCCCATATCTTTCAATGATTTTGTAGCTAGTGCAGATCTTAATCCACCTGCACAAAATAAAACCATTTCTTTGTTCATATCTATCTTGCCTTCTTTAAAGTAAGGACTATCTGGATCCATCCAAAACTCTAACATCCCTCTAGGAATGTGATGAGAATTTTCTATTCTTCCCATTTTCTCAAGTTCTCGAATATCTCTTATGTCAATTAAATTGCATTTATCACTGTTTACCATCTCCAATGCTTCCGTTGGAGAAAGTGTCTTGATTTCTGTCAAAGCTTCTGCGACCAATGTTTGTGCTGATTTAATGCTCATAAAGGTTTAATACATCATTATAAATTTTAATCTACGAAAAAATATGCCAAATAAAGCTCCTAATTTCAAAATCCCATCAACTAATTCAAAACTTTTAGAGTTAAAAAAAATCAAAAGCAAATATAAAGTTTTATATTTCTATCCAAAGGATAATACGCCAGGCTGCACAATTGAAACAAAAGACTTCAATTCTCTACTTTCACAATTTAAAAAACTAGACTGTGAAGTTATTGGTATTTCTAAAGATAGTATGGAAAGTCATGAAAAATTTAGAGATAAATTTAAAATTAAATTTGATTTGGTAGCAGACGTTAAGAAAGAAGCGATTAAAGCTTACAAAGTTTGGGGTAAAAAAAAATTCATGGGTAGAGAATTTATGGGATTAATAAGAAGTACATTTTTATTAAAAGATGACAAAATTATTAAAGAGTGGCGTTCAGTAAAAGTTAAAGACCACGCAAAAGAAGTGTTAGAATTTTTAAAAACAGTTTAATAAAAAAAGGCCCCATTTACGGGGCCTTTTTAGTTTAACTTAAGGGAGGGAGTTAAATTTAGTCTCTTATAGCGTAAGCTATTACACCAGTTTCAGTTACGTCTGTACCTTTCAGTTCAGCCTCTTTACTTAATCTGATACCCATAGTGTTTTTCATAATTGCCCATACAATGTATGATACTACAAAAACAAATGCGTTGATCGAGATTACACCGATTAACTGTGCACTAAAGTTTGCATCAGAGTTTGTCAGTGGAACAGCTAATGTTCCCCAAACTCCAGCAAATAAGTGAGCTGGTATTGCACCAACAACATCATCAATCTTAAATGAGAATAATAGTTTTGTTCCAAACACTACTATTAATCCACCGATCGCACCGATGAATATTGCTGCTATAGGTGCTGGCGCTAATGGTTCAGCTGTTATTGCAACTAATCCACCAATCGCACCGTTAAGCATTTGAACTACATCAGTTTTACCATACATTAATCTAGTAATTACTGCTGCTGCTAAAACACCACCACACGCTGCTAAGTTTGTATTAATAAATATGTTTGATACAGCTACTGCATCATCGAAAGTTCCCATAGCAAGCTGTGAACCACCGTTGAAACCGAACCAACCTAACCATAAAATAAATACTCCAACTGTTACCAAAGGTATAGAAGAAGCTGCAAATGGTCTCATTGGCTTAGCTGCACCTGATTTATCAAATCTTCCTGTTCTTGCACCTAACAACATAGCACCTGCTAAAGCTGCAGCACCACCAGTTGAGTGTACAAGAGTTGAACCAGCAAAATCAGAGAAACCTAAAGCGGCTAACCAGCCACCACCCCACTGCCATCCCATGACAATTGGATAAATGATTCCTGATAAAATTGCTGCAAATAAGAAGAAAGGCCATAATTTAATTCTTTCTGCTAACGTACCAGATACAATTGATACTGTTGTTGCACAGAATACCATTTGGAAATACCAATCCGAACCATCTGCATATCCTGTATCAACAGCACTTGCATCAGACCACGGTGTGAATGTTCCTATATAGCCACCTTCTGGAATTCCATATGCTAGATTATAACCAACCATCCAGAACATAATTCCAGCGATAGAAAATAATCCTATATTTTTTGCACAAATTACAGATACACTTTTTGAAGTTACCATTCCTGATTCTAGCATCGCAAATCCGCAAGCCATAAACATGACAAGAAAACCACAAACTAAAAATAGAAATGTATTAAAAATAAATCCAACTTCTGCAGAGACTGTAGATTCGGCATAACCTACACTTGTCATGTTTAGTAAGAAAAACAAACTTACTAAAGGACCGACAAGTTTTTTTAAATGTTTAGTCATTTAACCTCCATTGTTAAAAAGAGGTTCTTATAATTTTAAAAAAAATAAAAACTAATGATTGTTGTTAAAAATAGATATGCAGTTTTTGCATGTAGAAACAGCCTTTATTAAGAATTTTACCATTCCTAATAAAGGCTGTTAAATGAGATTTACTTGTTAAATACTTCTTTAAGTGCTTTAGCAGGTAAAAACTTTACCTTTTGAGAAGCAGCGATTTGGATTTGCTCTCCAGTTCTTGGATTACGTCCAATTCGGGCTTTTCTTTTAGCCACTTTATATGTACCAAAACCTGCAATCTTTACAGAATCGTCGTTTTTCAACGCATCTAGTATAGTATTCGTAATAGTATCAAAAGTACGCTCTGCATCAGCTTTACTTTGATTTAACGAACCAGCTAGCTTTGCTACTAATTGTTTTTTGTTCATTTTAGCTCCGGTTTTAAAGGTTTATGAAACTATACTTAACAAAATCATTGATAATTCAAGCTTTTTTTTAGTATATATTTTTTTTTGAACAGCAATATATAGTGGTAAAAAAAGTCAATAAATCCAATGTTTTTTTAGCTATTAAAAAAGCCTTAAAATAAGCCTAAATCTTTAAGGTCGTTAAATGTTGCGAAAAACATCAAAGATAACAACAAAAACATTCCGATTCGAAAAAAACCTTCCTGTGTTTTTTGACTTAAAGGACGACCTAATACTTTTTCAAATGCATAAAACATCAGATGTCCTCCATCTAATAAAGGTATAGGAAATAAGTTAATTAGTCCTAAACTTATAGAAATATATGCCATCATACTGACAAAAGGTATAATTCCAAATTCTGCAACTTGGCCAGAAATTTTAGCAATTCTAATTGGACCACCCAATTGAGAACTGTCCCCTGCCCCTGTAAACATTGATCCAAGATATTTAAGTGATGAAGTTGTTACAAAATAAACTTCATTAAATGATTGAAGTAAAGCTTGTGCAGGTCCAAGTTTTTTATGTGTTATTTGATTGTTATAAGGACTAAGTTTAATACCTACCATCCTTTTCTTTAGTTTGTTTCCTAATTCATCAACGCTATCAACAAAATTTGGCTTTACTTTTAATATTATCTCCTGGTCATATCTTGAAACTTTAAAATCGATAAATTCTGATGTTGACATTGCTATTAATTTAGAAACATCAAGAATACTCTCTACTTTTGTATTATCTATTTCAATAATAACGTCATTTTTTTGCATTCCAGCAACTTCTGCTGGACTATCTTTTAATACTTCATCAATTACAGCAGGTGTAAAATCTTTACCTGCAAACATGTATATAAAAGTAAAAATGACTATAGCTAATATAAAATTAGCCAATGGTCCTCCAGCAACAATTAAGGCTCTTTGGTAAAGAGGTTTTGTTACAAATAATTTATGTTGGTCTTCTTTGCTATATTTTTTTAGTAGTTCCTCTTGATCTGCTTGTGAGAATACATTCCTATCTCCGAAAAATTTTACATAACCGCCTAGTGGTATCCAACAAACTTTCCATCTTGTCCCTGATTTATCGTTCCATCCAAATAATTCTCGACCAAAACCTATCGAAAAATCTGTTACACCAACACCATATCTTTTTGCAAAATAGTAATGTCCATATTCATGAATGAAAACAACAACAACAATTAATACAATAAATGGTAATATAAAATTGAGCATTTATTAAATTATACAATAATTAGGTTTTTAATAAACATCAATTATTTCAATTTCCATGCAATTATTGGTGATAAAGTTGCCGCAATAAATGAACAAAATAAAAGAGATTGAGAAATATACAATGGTGCTAAATCCATTGGCAAAATTATGCCAAATAATATTGATATAGAAAAATCAGGACTTGGAAAAAATAATAGTCCTGCAATTAATCCTATTAATATAGAAACATAAGCATTTTTTTCATCATAAGATTTTGAATAAAAAGTATAAAAAACACTTAGAACAGCCGCACAACAAAATAAATCTGCAATTAAGAATAAATAAAGAATACTAAATCCTTTTGATGCAACTAAAAAAGCTATGACCGAAAGAAAAATAACAAATTGTTTTGAAATATTTAAATGATTATTTTTTAAATTTAATACTTTATCTACATCTACTATTACCAAACTTGAAATAGCATTTATTAAAGTATCAATACTACTTATTGTTAAAGAGATAGCTAAAATTATTACAATGACTGAAAATATTATTAAATTTTCTTTTAATAAGATTGAGAAAAATGCAAGATCAGGTATCACATTAGAGTCTTGAGAGACAGCTACTAAACCACTAAATCCCATAAAAAAGACTATTGGTAATATTATTAAAAATGAAAATATTAAACTTTTTTTTAAAACTTCGTAATTTTTTGCAGCATAAACTCTCTGCCAATTACCTTGATGAAAAAGATTAGTTGCAGCAACAGCTATAAAGAAAGTTAAACCGGCAGTATAATTTGGGAGATAACTAAAACTTAACAAATGCGGATTATTATTTTTAATAATTTCAAAGTTAAAATCGTTTGTTTCAATTGAGGTAATAAAAATCAAACTAATTATTAAAAGTCCTGTAAATACAAAAAATTGAATATTATCTGTAATTAAGGATGCTCTTAAACCTCCATATAATGTGTAAAGTAACGAACATGATATTACTATTAAAGAGGTAATCCACAACTCAGTACCAGATATGTAATTAATTAAAAAAGCTACAGCAGTAACTTCAGCGATTAAAAAGATTGTCATATAAAAAATGGAAAAAACTAAAATTAGTTTATAAAGATTTGGTCCAAATCTTAATCTTATTATTTCAATAATACTTTTGCCTTGCGGATAACTAGTTCTAAATTTTTTACCAAGATAAATTAAAATAAAGAGTGGAAATGCAGTTCCTAGTGAATAACCAATCACTGCACCAATTCCTCCCCATGTTGCTGCTGATGCGGGTCCAAATAAAATCCAAGCACCAAGTGCTGAAGCAACAAGACTTGTTGTTAAGGATAAAGTTCCAATCGAACGGTTTGCAACTAAATAATTATTAAGTCCTTTAAATTTTTTTGAAAAATAAATTCCAATAAAAACAAATATTAAAGAAATTGAAATAATTAATATTATTGCTGATGATTGATTGATTATATTTAAATTATTCATTTTCCCTTTCTGAATTACCGGACAGGTTCTAAGGGTATTTCTCAGCCTTCTGGCACCCCATTTGCAATTTAATTCAAAGATTAAATGAAATCAATTATTAACTTAGCACTACTAACAAGAATTAAAGCGTAAATGATATTATAAAATAAATTTTCCTCAATTATTTTAAGTAATTTATAACCTATAAATATTCCAATAAGCGCTAAGGGAAAGAGAGTAACTGATTGATATAAAGTATCAAAATTCATCATAGATAAATAAACATACAGAGGAAGCTTAATTAGATTTACACAACTAAAAAAAATAATTCTTGTACCAACATAAATTTCTTTTTTCATTCTTAGTGGAAGCAAATAAAGACTTGTTGGAGTTCCTCCCGCGTGAACACAAAAACTTGAAAAACCAGCAATGGATGAACAAATAGCCCCTTTAAAAAAGTTTTTTTTTGCCGGTATAGTTTTTTCTTTTTTAAATAAAAAATAATGACCAGAAAATAAAAAACCCATTATTCCAACTATTAACTTAAGCAAATCCTCAGAAAAATAAGTAAATGTAAATGAGCCAATTATTATTCCAATAGCTGCAAATGGAACTATTAATTTAAGTGTTCCAAAATCAAACTCTCTTCTAAATCTATAAACTGCAATAATGTCTGAAAAAATTAATATTGGTAAAATAATTGCAAGTGCTTGATTTAATGGCATTACTACTGTCATTAATGGAACTGAAATTAATGATATTGATCCACCTAAACCTGACTTAGCAATTCCATATAATACGATAGCTGGAACAACGCTAATAAAGAATAATAAATTTATCTCCATTATAAATTAGAAATATAGTAATAAAGATAAAACCACTAATATTAAAACTAATATGATGACAGCTATGTAATTGAGTTTAATTTTAAATTTGCTTAATAAAAATTCATTAATTTTTTCCCAGAAAATAATAATTAAAATTAATAGTACTGCTGGAAGAATAAATTTAATCATAAATCTATTTACATCAAAAAATACATCAATCCAAATATAACAAGTATAATTATTATCCAAATTGAAAAATTAGATATCAATTGTTTAATATTTGAGTTTGATCTGAGAAAATTAGGTAGAACTAATATTAAGACTAATATTAAAAATATTGCAGGAATTATCTGGTCAACAGTCAAATTAATTTTTTATATTATAACCTTTTTTAAGTATAATTGAGACAAGAGTTACACATGCAATTAAAAATATAAACATTGTTGAAATACTTATCCAAATATCAAAATCAGAAACTCCATAAAATGCAAACCTCAGCCCATTAATTAAATATACAACAGGATTAAAATAAGTGACTGTTTGCCAGAAACTTGGGAGCATATCTAGCGAATACAAACTTCCACCTAAGAATACCATTGGTGTTATGACAATTGTTGGTATTATAGACATTTGCTCGAAATTTTTACTAAGAAGTCCAATTAAAAACCCAAACAAAGCAAAAGTAAAAGCAACTAGAATTAATAAGAAAATCATTAGTAAAGGAAACTTTACATTTACTTCTGCAAAGAAAAGTGAAGTGCAGAAAATTACTGCAGCAACAATTAAGGTTTTAGTTGCACCTGCACCAACATAAGCAATTACAATTTCTACAGTAGAAATTGGAGCTGCTAAAATTTCATAAATTGTTCCATTAAATTTAGGAAAAAAAATTCCAAAAGAAGTGTTACTGATAGATTGCGTTAATAATGTTAACATCAATAATCCTGGAACTATATAAGAGCCATAACTAATGCCATCAATTTTTTGTACATAATCCCCGATTACCGAGCCGAATACTATAAAGTATAATGAAGTAGATAAAACTGGAGAAAGAAGAGATTGTATTAATGTTCTTCTAAATCTATCCATTTCATGAAAATAAATTGCTCTTAATGCGTAAAAATTAATCCTCATTATTTTCCTTTACCAATGTCACAAAAATCTTTTCAAGATTATTTTGCTCTGTTTTTAAATCTCTCATCCTCAAACCTGCATTTTTTAAATCTTGAAGCATCTTTGTGATACCTGTTCTTTCAGCGTGTAAGTTGTAGTTGTAAATTAACGAATAATTATCATTAGAGATTGATAGATTATATTCATCAAGTTCTGATGGAATTTTTTCGACTTTATCTTGTAATTCAATGGTTAATTTTTTATGACCCATTTTTTTTAATAAATCTATTTTATTATCAACAACAATTATTTCTCCTTGATTAATTACAGCAACTCGGTCTGCGATTGCCTCTGCTTCTTCAATATAGTGTGTTGTTAAAATTATAGTTACTCCAGTTTTCCTTAATCCCTCTACAACTTTCCACATATCCTTTCTCAATTCTACATCTACGCCTGCCGTTGGTTCATCAAGAAATAATATCGAAGGTTCATGAGATAATGCTTTTGCTATCATTACACGTCTTTTCATTCCTCCTGAAAGCTGATTTAACCTTAAATCTTTTTTATCCCATAAACTAAAATCTTTTAGAACTTTTTCTATATGTTGTGGGTTTGGCTTTTTTCCGTATAAGCCTCTTGAATATGAAACATTGTTAAACACTGTTTCAAATTGTTCTAGTGAAATTTCTTGGGGGACCAGTCCTATTCTTGATCTTGTTTCTCTATAATCTTTTATAATATCAAAACCATCTACTGTAATTACTCCAGAAGTTGGTTTAACTATACCACATACAATACTTATCAGTGTAGTTTTGCCAGCTCCATTTGGTCCAAGCATAGCAATAATTTCACCTTGCTTTATATTTAAATTAACAGTTTTTAAAGCGTTAAATCCATTGTCGTATACCTTTGAAAGGCTATCAATTGTTATTAAATCTTTAGTCATTATCTGAGGCCTTAATTTGATATAGAGATGTTTTTAGTGACAAGCAATATTATATTTTTTTAATCTCCAATAATTGTATGGCCATGGAGTTAAAAATCCAACTAAAAGCATTATTGGTACTACCCACCAATTTAAAATAGCTCCACCTGTTAAAATTACATCTGTGAGGTTCATGGCTATTTCCATACTGACCATTGATATAAAGCTCATACCAAGTGCAGTCTTTAATGCTTTGGAAAAATCAAGTTTTTGTCTTAGTAAAATTATAGTTTCTAAAACAATACTTGTAATCAAACCATTGATAATCGCTAAAGTCATGATGGCTAAAACAGGCCAGGGAATTCCTGTTATCTGAAAATACAATATAGTTCCAAAGTCACCAATTGCACAGCCTAGTAAACACCAAGCAGTATTTTTTGCGCTTCTTTTCCAAGTATGTTTGCACGACCAATTAAAATTAATTGTTTCTGAACTCATTGTTTACTCATTTCTAAATGATATTCATAAATATCATCTTTCCAATAAGATTTAATATATGAAAGAATATTATCAATACCTTCATCACTTATTTTGTCGCCAAAACCCATCATCTTGCCTTCATAATTTTTTATCAATTTAGCAAATCCATACTTTATCATTCTATGCAGTAACTCATCTGTATGATGCCAAGTATGACCAGTTCCATTTAAAGGCGGTGCTTTTCTATGCCCATCTTCATCTAAACCTTGCCAATTTGTAGCTCCAGCTAAATTTGCTTGGTGACAAGAAACACAATATTGATTGTATAATATCTTGCCACTTTTAATTGCTTCTAATGAATCTCTAGTTATGGGGTAGTGCGAATGAGAGAAAGCAGTATCTGCATAAAATAAAACAATAAAAATAAAAAAATACTTTTTCATTAGTGTGGAGCCCTATATCTGCTATGACAAGCTTTACAGCTCGACCACATATATTGTTTCAAAGCTGCTCTAAAATCATCTTGGTCTTCAATAATTGAGGCTAGTTTTATCATTTGATCAGATGATTTTTTCATTAGAGCATTAAATTCATCTTTTTCTTCCCAAATAATTGGTAAAGCCTCTGTTCCATGTCCCTCTTTTGTATTTTCAGGAAACAAAGTTAATAATTCCAAATAATTATCACTCATTCTAATCATTAGTTTTTTTGAGTCCTCAATTTCAACTTCGTTAAGCAAAATACTAATTCTTTTTGCTAGTTTATAATTTTGACTGAATAAAGATTTTCTTTTCTTTATTATGTCTTTTGCGCTTTCTTCTGATAAAACATTAGAGTTAAATGAAAAAGAAAGTGCTACAATAAACATTATTTTGAAAATATTATTTATTTTTATAAAATAGCTCATGGCGAATAGTATAGCATTACAATATAGTTGGTTAGCTAAATTTTTCCATTGGTTCACTTTGCTCCTTCTAATTGCTCAGATACCAATGGGGTTTATTTTAGTCAGATTGGATTTTTCAGATTTAAGAATAACTATAGAAAATGTGCACGTAATTGTTGGAATATCTATATTTTACATAACCTTATTTAGGTTAATTTATAAATTTTTTAGCAAGTCCCCAAAACTAATGCCTGAGGCATTCTTTGGACAAAACTTGATTGCGAAATTGAATCATTTCGCTCTTTATGTCGCACTTTTAACAATAACAACATCAGGAATTTTAAAAAAGCTATTTAATGGTGAAAAACTAAATTTTTTTATTTTTAAATTAAGGATTGAAGATAACTTTGATTTAGCAGATCAATTTTACAATGTTCACGTTATTTCAAATTATACATTAATAGTTTTAATCTCATTGCATATTTTTGCAGTTTTGTTTCATCAAATATTTTTGAAAGAAAACATCTTGAAAAGAATGACCAGATAATTAAATAGAGCTCATGAAAAAATATTTTGTCTTTTTTATTTTATTCTTGATACCAAATATCTCATTTGGTTTTGAAAAAACCACAAACTTTGATCTGAAAAAATTATTTGAAATTCAAAAATCTGGTAAAACAATTGTTATTAATTCTTGGAATGAATATTGTTCAACTTGCGCAGCACAAACAAAGGTTTTCGATCAAGCAATGAAAGACTTTAAGGATGTAGAATTTTTATTCTATGAGCAAACAGAACATGAAGATATTGCTAAAGCTTTAGGTGTAAATTATTGGACTACAATAGTAGTTTTTAAAGGTGAAAGTGAAGTAGCAAGAGAAATTGGTTTAACTGATAAAGACCAAATATATAATTTAATAAGCAAAGGGATATAATTCCTTTTTACCTCCCCTTTCGAGGAGGTGAATTCAACAAAAAAGAGAGAAATAAATGAATGTTAAATTCAGGAATAATTTTTTAAATTATGACTGCTATATAGAATTAATTTTTTTTTTGTCAATTTATGAAAAAGCAAGAAAAATTAGGGATTTTAATTAAGCAATGCTTTTTGAGCTGGCAAATAATCATGACCAAATACATCAGCTACAGCTTTATGAGTAACACCTCCTTTAAATATATTTAATCCTGCTTGAAAATTTTGATCATCATTTAAAGCTTTTAAGTACCCATCTTTTGCTAATTTAGATAAAAAAGGAAGTGTTACTTTATTCAATGCAATTGTTGATGTTCTTGGAACGCCACCGGGCATATTTGCAACGCAATAATGAATTATATCATCTATTATAAAAGTTGGTTCTGCAAAAGTAGTCGGTTTACTAGTTTCAACACATCCTCCTTGATCAATTGCAACATCTACAATTACTGATCCTCTTTTCATTTTTTTTAACATATTCTTTGTAACTAATTTTGGCGCCTCAGCACCAGGTATCAAAACTCCTCCTACTAACAAATCACATTCAGAAATTAATTTTTCTAAATCAGTTTTATCACTCAAGTTGGGAATTATTTTGTCTCCAAATATTTGGGAAAGTTCGTTTAATCTTTTTTCAGATTTATCTACAATATTAACCTTGGCTTTCATGCCTGTTGCAATTATCGCAGCATTTTCTCCTACTACTCCACCTCCAAGTATAACAACATTTCCAGGCTCTACGCCAGGTGCTCCTCCTAACAAAAGACCACGACCTTTTTGATTTTTTTCTAAACAATGTGCACCTGCTTGAACTGACATTCTTCCGGCTACTGCACTCATTGGTGCTAGCAAAGGAAGTCTTCCATTATTATCTGTAACTGTTTCATAAGCGATGCATATTGATTTGCTGTCTATTAAGCCTTGTGTCAGTTCCTTGGCTGCAGCAAGATGAAGATATGTAAAAACAATTTGATTTTCTCTTATCATTTTTACTTCACTAGATTGTGGCTCTTTAACTTTAACGATGATGTCAGAGTCGTTAAATATATCTTCAGCTGTATTAACTATTTTTGCTCCACTTGATATGTAATGATCGTTTTCAAATCCTGCTTCAAAACCTCCATTATTTTCAATTAAAACTTCGTGGCCATTAGAAGTTAATGTCTTTACACTTTCAGGCGTGAGTCCAATTCTATTTTCTTGAGGCTTTATTTCTTTTGGAACCCCGATTTTCATAGAATTAAATTAATTTTTTTTGCTTTTAGAATAGTTGGTTATACCAGTTCTTAGTTTCTCGATTATTTCATCAATATGTTTTTTTTCACAGATAAACATTGGAGCAATAATTAAACAATCTCCAGTCGCTTTAAAGTTAACTCCTGCATCATAACAGTGTTTGAAACATGTAAATCCTGCTGCTCCAGGTTTTTTATGCATTTTAATATCAATACCACCCATCATTCCATAACCTCTTATATTATCAACAACATCAATATCTTTTAAAGACATTAAACCTTCTTGGAAATATGGAGATAAATTTTTTGCTCTATTAAAGATATCATCTTTTTCAAAAATATCTTGAACCGCTAAGCCTGCAGCTACTGAGACAGGAATTCCAGAGTAAGTGTAACCATGAAATAATTCTATTGTTCCTTTTGGAGATCCATCCATAACCGTATCGTAAATTTCTTCTTTACACGCCACTGCACCTAAAGGACTTATTCCATTTGTTGTAGCTTTTGCCATTGTAATAATATCTGGGGTAACTCCGTATTCTTGCGATGCAAAAGGCGAACCTGTTCTTCCCCAACCTGTAATAACTTCGTCAAAAACTAATAAAATACCATGCTTATCGCAAATTTCTCTTAGTCTTTGTAAATATCCTTTTGGTGGAACTAAAGTTCCTGTTGATCCAGCAATTGGTTCAACAATGCAAGCTGCTATATTCTCTGATCCAAAATTTGTACAAATTCTTTCAAGGTCTTCTGCCATCTCTGCGCCTGTTTCAGGTTGACCTGAAACAAATCTATGTTCTGGTAAATGTGTATGTCTCATATGAAGAACACCCGGCATTAAAACATTGGCAAATGTTTTCACATTGTTAATCATTCCACCAACAGAAGTAGCTCCGATATTCATGCCGTGATAGCCTCTTTCTCTTCCAACAAACCTAAATCTATGTCCTTCACCTCTTGCTTTATGATATGCAACTGCAATTTTTATTGCAGTCTCAACAGCAGTAGATCCACAAATTGTATAAAAAATTCTATTTAAATTCCCTGGTGTATGTTTTGAAATTTTTGTTGCAAGTTCAA
>CACHLB010000003.1 GCA_902580505.1 uncultured Pelagibacteraceae bacterium | reverse complement strand
TGCATCTTTTGTTGCTTGCCTTTGAGCATCGTTAAAATATGCTGGAACAGTTATAACTGCTTGTTTAACTTCTGAACCTAAATATTTTTCAGCAGTCTCTTTCATTTTTTGAAGTGTGAAAGCAGAAATCTGAGACGGTGAATATTTTTGGCCTTTTGCTTCAATCCAAGCGTCACCTTTATCGGAATTGACTATTTTAAAAGGGGCGGTCTCAACATCTTTTTTTACTGTTGGATCATCAAAATTCCTTCCAATTAATCTTTTAACTGCAAATATTGTATTCTCAGGATTTGTGACAGCTTGCCTTTTTGCAGGTTGTCCTATTAATTTTTCACCTTCATCAGTAAATGCTACAACTGAAGGTGTTGTTCTTGCACCTTCGGCGTTCTCTAAAACTTTGGCTTGTGTTCCCTCCATAACGGCCACACAAGAATTTGTTGTTCCTAAGTCTATTCCAATAACTTTACTCATATATTATCCTGTTTGATGCTCATATAAGTGCTAATTTTACAACTACAACCATAATAAATAATTAATTTTTAGCCTCTTTTTCATCATTTTCTTGGTTTTTTTGGTTACTTAGCTTTTCTTCATGTTTCTTCTCAACTTTTTTTTTAGATACAGCTACTAAAGAAGGTCTTAGCAACCTGTCCTTCATCATAAAACCTTTTTGAATTTCTTGAACTATTGTACCCTGATCTTTGGTATCATCTTCAACCTCCATCATAGCCTGATGTAAATTAGGATCTAGTTTTGCGTTAAGCGATTTAATTGGCTCAATATTATTTTTCTTAAAAATTGAAATCATATCTTTATTAATAATGTCAATATGCTCTATCAATTTTTTTAGTGTGTCTTTATCTTTTATAGTTTCATCACTTTCCAGTGTTTGTTTTGACCTCTCTAAATTATCTAAAAGGTTAAGTGTTTCTCTTGCAAATGAAAATCCACCATATTCAAAAGCTTCGTCTTTTTCTTTTTCATATCTTCTTCTTTGATTTTCCATTTCAGCAAATGTTCTAGTAACTTTATCTTTAAGATTTGCAATTTCATCTTCGGGTGAAAGCTTTTCCTCTTCTTCTTTTTTTTCAGTTTCTTCTATGGACTGTTTATCTGTACTTAGCTCCGAATTTTCATTTTCTTTATTTTGTAATTCTTCTTTTTCCATTACAGTCTATATGGTAAGAAATTTATAAAATTCTAGATGTTAAAAAAAAAAATTAAAGAAATAGTAATAGGGTCTAATAATGAAGGAAAAATAAAAGAAATTAAAGATTTACTACCCAAATACTATAATATCACATCACCCAAAGACTATGGTCTCAAAAGCCCAAAGGAAAATGGTGATACTTTTTTGGAAAATTCTTTAATAAAAGCTGAATATTTTTCTAAAAAAACAAAAAAAATCTGTATAGCAGATGATTCTGGGCTTGAAGTTGAACTGCTCAATAATCAGCCAGGCATTTATTCAGCAAGATGGGGCGGAAAAAAAGGAGATTTTAATTTGGCAATTTCCAAAGTTTACAAAAAGCTCTCGAGACTAGACATAAACTGGAAATCAAAGAAAATTAAAGCTAGATTTATTTGTGCTTTGACTATTTGTGGAATAAAGAAAAAACCTATTCAATCTTTAGGAGTCGTTGTTGGCAGAATTTCAAAAAAAAAGATTGGAAACAAAGGCTTTGGGTATGACCCAATTTTTATCCCTGAAAATAAAAAATTAACATTTGGTCAAATGAATCAAAAATTGAAGTTTATGAATGACCATCGATCAAAAGCTTTCAGAAAGATTAAAAAATTTCTTTAAAAGTTTTTTCTTCTATTCCATAAAAATTTAATTGATGTGTAATCGTCTTTTGGTTTATCTCAAAAATACCAATTTTCCCTTTGAATTTGTTTTTCTTAAAAAATAAATTTCCATCAGTTTCAAAATTATTATTTATTAATAAGTAATATACTAAACCAACAAGATCATAACTTAAAAAAGAAATTTGATTTGGAAAAGTATTAAAATTTTGAAAGTAATCTTTTTTAAATGTTTCAAAATTATTTCTGTTAATCGATGGAAAATACATTGGATGTAATGAGGCTTCTTTCAACAAACTTTCATCAAACCATTGGTTTAGTGTAATATATTTAATTCTTTTAGAGGATACATCGGTATATAGTAAAGATGTAGCAACACTTTTAAGGCTTTCACTAAAATCAGCAATTATAACTGAGTCAAAGTTAATAAAACCTAAAGTATCTTTTTTTTTTAGTTTTTCAATTTTTCTTTTTTTGTTTAAGGTATTTGAATCTTCAATCCTTTTAATTTCATCTTCTAAATTTTGTTTCCTTTGTTGATACCGTGTTAAGTCCTCTATTTGTTTTGTAAGTAATGTTGGATCTTTACTATAGATAAATTTTTCTTTTAATATTAAATTGGTTTTTTCAATAGCATCTTCTATTTCTCTTTTATATTCCGTTTCCGGGATTAAAAATATTGTATTTTTTAAATTATTTTCACTTAAATATCTTTTAATAGTATTAATTTGTGAAATTGCATTTACTCCACTAGAAATTACATTTTTTGGATTATTTCTAATTTTGTTTGTAAAAGACAAAAATGTTACTTCACTTAATTCATCTAAATATTTATTACTTTCATTGAAGACTGGTCCAATAATTATTTTTACACCATTTGTGTAGAGTTTTTTAGATACTCTAAGTGCATCTATTGGATTTGCCTTGGTGTCCTTTGGTATTATCGTGATCCTATCGTCATTAATTTTACTCAATGCCATTCTTGTTGATTTAACAATCGATTTGCCGATATACGAATATTCACCTGATAAAGGTACAATTAATCCTATTTTAATTTTCTCTTCCGAATTTGCTTTGAGAATACTGAAAACGACTATGAGAAAAACTTTTAAAACTATGATATATAATTTTTTCATTATCTTTAAATGTATAATTTAGAATTAAATGATAGTTTGAAACCTGGGCTATATTGTGTTTCAACACCGATAGGAAATCTAGGAGACATTACTTTTAGAGCTATATATATATTAAATAAATCAGACCTTATTTTGTCAGAAGATACAAGAGTTTCAAGTAAACTATTATCTAAGTTTAATATTAAAACAAAATTATTACCAAATCATAAATTTAATGAAAAAAAAAATGTTAAAAATGTTTTAAATTTATTGAAAGAAAATAAAATAATTTCAATTATTTCTGATGCAGGCACACCTACAATTTCAGATCCAGGTGGGATTTTAATAAATGAATGTATTAAAAATAAGATAGAAATATTTCCAGTACCGGGACCATCTGCAGCAACAGCTGCTATTTCTGCAAGCGGGTTTTCTAATAATTTCTTTTTTTGTGGTTTTCTACCTGAAAAAAAGTTGCACATAGAAAAGCTTTTCCAACAAGTTTCAAGGTTAAACTGTTCAATTATTTTTTTTATATCGCCAAAAAAAATTAAAAAAATTACCGATCAAATTCAAAAATATTTCAATGATAGAGACATTCTAATAACTAGAGAAATGACAAAATTACATGAAGAATATATAAGAGATAAGGTTAAAAACCTCAATAACATTGATATATCCAAAAAAGGTGAAATGACTATAGTCATATCTCAAAATTTAAACTTACAAAATAAGTTACAAGTAATCGAAGAATCAGTTAAAAAAAAAATTGATAAACTTTTAAAAAATATGTCAATTAAAGATATAACTTCAAAAATTAGCAAGGAAAATAATATATCAAAAAAAATTGTTTATGATTATTGCTTAAGGAAAAAAAATGAAATTTAGAAACCTAATATTGATTTTAGTATTTATAACAATTTCAGGATGTGTAGGCTATTCATCTACTGGAGTTTTAGGTACTGGTGTTTCTGTAGCAATGGACCCAAGAACAATAGGAACACAAATAGATGATTCATTGATGCAAAAAAATTTAAGAGCTAAACTGATAGTGATGGACAAAGGATATTTGCTTAATGTTAAAACAAAAGTTTTAGATGGGAGAATTTTTATTACTGGTAAGGTTAATACTGTTGAAGAAAAATTAAAAATCACAAAATTAGGTTGGGAAATAAAAGGGGCAAGATCTGTTAAAAACGATTTGAAAATTAAGGAAGAGTTCAATTTTAAACAAACCGCAAAAGATGTACTGATAACTTCTCAATTAAGAGCTGCTCTTATAACAAATAAAAAAATTAAGTCTGCAAACTATGATATAGATACATATAAGAAAATAATTTATATTTATGGAATTTCAAGAAATGAAGAAGAAAGAGCTGAGGTTATAAATGAAGCCAAGCAAGTTCTTGATGTAGAAGATGTTGTTACAAGCATTTTTTTAGTAGAGGACCTTAGAGTAGTAAAAAACTAATTTGGTTTTTTGTAATTAATTACACCCGCCGAATATGCTGCAACAGATGCTAAATTTAATATATCAGATGTTGACGATCTTAACGGGGCAATTTCAATCGCTTGACCTAAACCAATTAATAGTGGCCCAATAACTTTAGCACCGCCTAAGGTTTTCATTATTTTATAAGTTATAGCGGCACTATGTTGTCCAGGCATAATTAATATATTTGCATTACCAACAATCTCAGAGAATGGATAAAGGTCTTTATATTCATCACTTAAAGCTACATCGGGCTGCATGTCTCCATCAAACTTAAAGTTAACCTTTTTATTTTTTAAAATTTCTACTGCATCTCTTATATGTTTAGTTCTAGCAGTAATTGGTTGGCCGAATGTTGAGTGTGAAAGAAAAGCAACTTTTGGTTCAAAACCAAATAATTTTGCTACTCTCGATGCAGAAATAGCTATTTCAGATAATTGTTCGGATGTTGGATATTCATGAACACTTGTATCTGCGATAAATACTGTTTTCCCCTTATTAACAATCATGTTCAATCCAAACATAATTTCTCCAGGTCTAGCATCTATGACCTTTTTAACTTTATCAAGTGATTGTCCATACCTTCTTGAGTTTCCCGTAACCATTGCATCAGCATCTCCACAAGCTACCATACATGATCCCCAAATAACTCTATCATTTCTTACCATTTTATCACAATCTCTTTCTAGGAGACCTTCTTTTCTCTGAAGCTTTTTAAACAAGTAATTAACGTATTTTTTTCTTTTGTCGCTGAAAGTAGAGTTTACAATTTCAATATCAAAGTTTTCTCCGTAACCAATCTCTTTAAGTTTTTCCTTAACTACTTTTTCTTTAGCTACCAAAATAGGTGTACCTAGCCCGCTATTTTTAAAAGCTATTGCTGCTTTAAGTGTATTTTCATCTTCACCGTCTGCAAATACAACTTTTTTATTTGTTTTTTTTATTTGATTATTTATTCCTTGCATAATCGTTACTGACGGATCAAGTCTTTGTTTTAACTGCTCGGAATATTGTTCAAAATTTTCTATTTTTTTTCTTGCTACACCAGATTTTATAGCAGCTTTAGCAACAGCAACTGGTATTACACTTATAAGCCTTGGATCAAAAGTAGAAGGAATAATATATTCTTTTCCATAATTAGGCCTTTCACCACCCATTGCAGCTGCAACTTCATCAGGTACAAATTCTCTTGCAAGTGAAGCAATAGCATTAGCTGCTGCAACTTTCATTTCTTCATTAATAGTTTTTGCTCTAACGTCTAATGCTCCTCTAAATATGTATGGAAATCCAATTAAATTATTTACTTGGTTTGGGTAATCAGATCTCCCTGTTGCTATAATTGCATCATTTCTTACTTCTTCTATATCTTCTGGTTTTATTTCAGGATCTGGATTTGCACAGGCAAATATAATTGGGTTCTTTGCCATTCTTTTAATCATACTTTTTTTTACAACACCAGCTGCAGACAATCCTAAAAATACATCAGCATTTTTCATTGCATCATCCAAACTTATATCTTTTGTCTCTACTGCAAACTCTTTTTTCCAAGAGTTAATATCTTTTCTCTTTTTATTTATGACACCTTTTGTATCCAACATTTTGATATTATTTTTTGGAATACCTGTGTTTCTAAATAATTTTGCACATGCCATGGCTGCAGCACCAGCTCCATTAATTACTATTTTAATTTTTTTTAAGCTTTTTTTTGCAATATCTACGGCATTAATTAATGCAGCTGTTGTTATGATTGCTGTTCCATGTTGATCGTCATGAAATACAGGAATATCTAAAATTTTTTTTAATTCCTCTTCAATTATAAAACAGTTTGGAGCTGCAATGTCTTCAAGATTTATTCCACCAAAACTTTTTGCTATATGTTTAATCGAATTAATTATCTCTTTTGTATCCTCGGTGTCTATTTCTAAATCTATCGAGTCGATATCCGCAAATCTTTTAAATAGAACAGCTTTTCCTTCCATTACTGGTTTTGATGCCATAGCACCCAAGTTTCCAAGCCCCAATATTGCTGATCCATTACTAATAACTGCAACTAAGTTTCCTTTAGTGGTGTATTCATAAGCTAACTCTGGATTATCAGCTATTGCCTTTACTGGAGCTGCCACACCAGGAGAATAAGCTAAAGCAAGATCTCTTTTTGTTGTGACAGGTTTAGATGAAACGATCTCTATTTTGCCAGATTTGTCATTTGTGTGAAAATCTAAAGCTTCTTTATCAGAATAATGTTCAATTTTGTTTTTTTTCATATTTTGTTTAGATATACAAAAGGATTAAGTTACTAATATGATTTATGAATTTAATTAAGTCAACAGGCACATTCAGTCTGTTTGTTATACTAAGTAGAATTTTAGGATACATTAGAGACTTTTTCATAGCAATTTATCTTGGTTCAGGACCAATTGCTGATGCATTCTTTGTGGCATTTAGAATACCAAACACTTTTAGAAGATTATTTGCAGAAGGTACGTTTAACGCAGCGTTTGTTCCATCTTACACATCAGAACTTTTATCTAGTAAAAAAAAGGCGCAAAAATTTGCAAATTCAGTATTTAATTTATTAGTGTTAGCCCTCTTAAGTTTAACAATATTAGTTGAGATTTTTATGCCTAGCTTTGTAAAATTAATTGCACCTGGTTTCTCAGATATAGATGGAAAGTTCAAATTAGCAGTTGATTTAACAAGAATTACTTTTCCATTTTTAATTTTTGTAAGTATAGCATCTTTTCTTTCAGCAATTTTAAATTCTCATAATAAATTTGCTGCCTCAGCTGCTGCACCACTTATTTTAAATATAATATTAATAATATGCTTTCTTATTATAAAAAATGATATCGATTTAGTTTACTATTTAAGTTATGCAATAACAGTAGCTGGAATTATACAATTTATATTTTTAATTATTTTTACTAGAAAATATTTTTATCCAAGCTTTAAATTTAAATTACACATAGATAATAAAATAAAATTCTTTTTTAAGAGGCTTTTGCCAAGTATATTTTCATCTGGGGTTACTCAAATTAATATATTAGTTGGAACAATAATTGCTTCTTTTCAAGCAAGTGCAGTTTCATACTTGTATTATGCAGACAGAATATATCAAATAAACTTAGCTATAGCAGGAATTGCAATTGGTATAATTATTTTACCAAACTTAAGTAGATATATTAAGAGCAAAAATAAATCAAAATTGGAAATTCTACAAAATAAGTCTTTAGAGTTGAGTTTATTTTTAAGTCTCCCTGCTACACTTGCATTAATTTTTGCTTCTGAAGAAATTGTTTCTGCGCTCTTTGGTTATGGATCTTTTAACGAAGAAAGTGTTAAAAATTCAGCTCTTGCATTGTTTTATTTCGCATTGGGTCTACCTGCATTCTCGATGATTAAAATATTTTCAAGTTTTATATTTGCTAGAAACGATACCAAAACACCTTTTTATTTTTCACTAATTTCTGTAATTTTGAATATAGTTATTAGTGTATCTTTATTTAATAAATTAGGTTTTATTATAATTCCAATAGCAACAACGATTTCTTCATGGTTAAATGGGCTTTTATTGTTGATATTTGTTCTATATAAAAATTTCTTTAATTTTAATAATTCTTTTTTTACTCAGCTATTTAAAATATTTATTGCAAATTTAATTTGTCTGGGTTCATTTAAGATTTTATTAAATTATTTGAGTAATTATTTTATATTTTCAAATAGTTATAAATTTTTAGTGATTATATTATTAGTTCTTTTAACATTTACTTTTTATTTGTTGATTTCAATACTCATTAAGGCCTTTAAAATATCTGATATTAAATTAAAGTATTAAATTATGTCTAAAAAAATTTTTTCAGGAGTGCAACCAACAGGAAATTTGCATCTTGGAAATTATATAGGTGCAATAAAAAATTTTGTTGATTTACAAAATAATAAAGATAACAAATGCATTTTTTGTGTCGTTGATCTTCATGCCATCACAGTAATACAAGATCCGACAGAATTAAAAAGTAATATTAGAGAGACAGCAGCAGCGTTTATTGCAAGCGGTATTGATCCAAAAAATAGCATAATATTCAATCAATCTTTAGTTCCTGCACATTCTGAGGGTTCGTGGATATTAGGATGCGTTGCTAGAATGGGTTGGCTAAATAGAATGACACAATTTAAAGAGAAAGCTGGAAAAGACAAGGAAAAAGCCAGTGTTGGTTTATATATTTATCCTGTTCTTATGGCTTCTGATATTCTTTTATATGATGCTACTCATGTACCAGTTGGAGATGATCAAAAACAGCATTTAGAACTTTGTAGAGATATAGCTCAAAAATTTAATAACGAATATAAATGTCCAGATTTTTTAAGACCTCCTGAGCCTCTCATACAAAAAAATTTTTCAAGAATAATGAGTTTGAAAGATGGTACAAAAAAAATGAGTAAGTCAGATATTGCTGAAGGAAGCAGGATCAATTTAACAGACACTAAGGATCAAATTATTAACAAAATAAAAAAAGCAAAAACAGATAATGATACTTTACCTGGTAATGAAAATGGATTTAAAGGAAGACCAGAAGCAGAAAATTTGATGGGTATTTACTCTAGTTTATGTAATCAAAATATTACAGATACATTAAACGAATTTGAGGGAAAAAATTTTTCTGATTTAAAAAATAAACTATCTGAAATAATTGTAAATAAACTTTCTCCTATATCAACAGAAATACAAAAATTGTTGTCAGATAAAAATTATATAGATCAAATTTTAGAGGATGGTGCAGTAAAAGCGCATGATATCTCATCTAAAAAAGTTAAAAAAATAAAAGAAATAGTTGGTTTTTAATCATTTAATATTTTGAAATAAACATTATATAAAACATATGTTTATACAAACTGAAAATACACCAAACCCAAATTCATTAAAATTTCTACCTGGTAGGAAGGTATCTAATAACGGCCCTTTAGAAGTTCTAAATCAAGAAGATACAAATAATTTATTGATAAAGAACTTATTACAAATAAATGGTGTAACTGGAGTATTTTTAGGGGAAGATTTTTTTTCGATAAACAAAGAAAAGAATAAAAAATGGGAAGATATTCAGCATATTGTTATATCTTATGTAAACGAGCACTATGCGAATGGTAATACTTGCATTATTGATAAAATAATTGAAGAGGAGCAAAACAAAAATTACTCAGAGATTGAAAAAAAAATAATAAGTATTCTTGACTCCAAAATAAGACCTGCTGTTGCAAGAGATGGAGGAGATATAAAGTTCCAAGAATTTAAGGATGGAAAAGTCAAGGTTTTATTAAAAGGCAGTTGTTCTGGTTGTCCATCTTCAACCCTCACTTTAAAAAAGGGTGTAGAAAACTTACTTTGTCATTATATTCCAGAAGTTAAAGAAGTTTTAGCTGTATAAATAATTAATAATTATTATATTGAAAACAATGGTTAAACGTAAAAAAAATAAAATCATTAAACAGAATAAAAAAAAAAATAATATATTAAGATTTTCTGGAATAAGTCTTCTAGTAATCTTTTCGTTTTTTACTTTACCAACTATAAAACTTTTTTTAGATAAAAATCTGAATTTTAATAAATCTGTCATTTCAAATGCGGGTGTAAACTTCGATCATGAGTTAGAAAAAAGAAAAAAATTTCTTGATGAGCAGACAGAAACTAAAACAAACAATCTAAGTTTAAAAAACATATTTGCTGATATCGATTTTTTCAGTACAGATGATGAAGGACAGAATTCAATAAGATTTGATGCAAGAACAATTGAGCAATTGTTCAAAGATACAAATTATAATCTTGAAATAGTTAGAGAGACTAAGTTAGTAAATATAGGTAATAAAATTGACCATCTTCCAAAAGAGATTAAAAGTATTGAGAGTTCAAAAAAGAGAAAGAGACTATTTATTCAAATAGTTTTACCATTGATTGTAGAGGAGAACGCTAAAATTCGACTTGATAGAAAAGAATTATTTAGAATATTAAGTAAAAATATAAACACACAAAAAGAAAAGAATTGGTTAAAAGAAAAATTTAAACAATATGGTTTAAGAGATGGAGATTTCTATTCCCTGAAAGTTCGAATGGATGAAATACCTATCTCTTTAGCACTAGCTCAAGCTGCTAAAGAAACTGGATGGGGTACATCGAGATTTGCACAAGAGGGTAATGCATTATTTGGACAATGGACATGGAATGGTGAAGGAATTAGACCAGCAGGTGTGGATAAAGATGCAAAACACAAAGTTGCGAAGTTTGCAGTTCTTAAAGCATCAGTTAGAGCATATCAACGAAATTTAAATACTCATAGCAGTTATATCGAATTTAGAAAAGAAAGAGCAATTCAAAGAGACAATGATGAAAAATTAGACAGTTTAAAGCTGGTAAATTATTTAGATAAATACGCAGAGACAGGGCAACAATACATTGACGTGTTAAAACAAATTATAAAGCAAAATTCTCTTACGGATTTTGATGATGTAAATGTAATGCCTACAAGTAACAAGACTAAAAAATTAATTTAATTTTGAACAAATTGGAAACCTGAAAATCTCCACCCATTTTGATCTTTTAAAGAACAGTTAATTCTACCTCTTCTTTCAATAAATTTTTCTGAAAAATTAATATTTAATATATTGTCAATTAAAACAATTTTAGTTTTTCTCCATTTTGAACCTTCATTTGAAAAGCAATTAATATTTTCTAAATTTTTTTGATCTTCGAAAAATTCTATTGTCATTTTAGGTGGGTTTTCTCCGTCATTCATAAATTTGTTTTCAGGTTTAATAATTTTATACTGAAGTGGCAAATAAGATATCACTTCTTTAAATCTTTTTATTTCTCCATATTTTTCGTTTATTGGGAATCTTGGTAGCTCATATCTATCTTTATTTAAATCAATAACACCTGAATGTTGGCCAAATGCAAATACAAAATTGTTTGCAATATAATTTTTCTGCTCTAAATTATATTCACCGAAGGGATAAGAAAAATAAATTGGATTATATCCCAATTTATTTTTAAAAATTTTAATTGATTCCTTAATATCTTCTACAAACTTTTGAAAAGTAAATTTAGTCAAATAATCGTGAGAATGTGAATGATTACCAATGTATGCAAAGTTCTCTTTTTCTACTTCTTTTATTTGGTCCCAACTCATATACCCTTTATTCCCAACCGCCTCTGTTGACACAAATAAAATAAAAGGAATTTTTTCCTGTTTTAAGATTGGCCATGCATTTTCATAGAAAGATGTAAATGCATCATCAATAGTTAATAAAATTTTTTTTTCTTTTTTAACCTTTTCAAAATTTATTGAAAATTCACCGGGATTATAAAAATGTAAATTATTTTCTTTTATTAAACTAATATGTTTTTTAAATATATCTAATCTTATATTTGTTGATGGATACTTATTTTCTTCAAATCTATGATACATAATTGCCAAAACTCCTTGTTCATTCTTAAAATATTTTTTATTTACTACTTCAGCTTTAACGTTTAAAAAAATAATAAAAAAAATGAATACTTTGGTTATAAATGCTGCAGATGATAAAATTTTATTTTCTCTCATAACGAACTTAGAATCTTATACTACCGCTCATACAAACAGTAGAGAAAATTTTGATAAAATAATGATATTAATTTTGAATTTTCTTAAAGAGCATGATTCAAATTTAGATAAAATAAGTGAAATATTTGTAAATCAAGGCCCTGGGAAAATCTCAAGCATTAGAAATTCGATAGCAATTGCTAAAGGCATTGCTTTTGCAAAAAATATTGATTTATATGGATTTTTGAGTGAACATTTAACTGATAAAGATGTAAATCAGTTAGTAAAAACTGATAAAAAAAATTTTACAAATATTAATTTGATTAAACCCCTTTACTCGAGTTAAAATATATTATGCTAGAAACTATTGAAGAAAAATGCCAAAAAAATGGTGTAAAACTTACAGATCAAAGAAGGATAATCGCAAGAGTAATATCCGAATCTAAAAAAACATATGGAGAATCTGACCACCCAGATGTTGATGAATTATATAATAGAGTTTCACAAATAGATTCTAAAATTAGTATTGCTACTGTTTACAGGACAGTTAAGCTTTTTGAGGAAGCAGGTATATTAACAAAACATGATTTTAAATCTGGAAAGGCAAGATATGAATTAAATGATGATCATAATCATTTGATTGATATTAAAACTGGAGAGATAATAGAATTTGTTGATGAAGAAATCGAAGAATTACAAAAAAAAATTGCTGATAAATACGGTTATAAGCTTGTTGATCATAAATTAGAACTATACGGTATCAAAAAAAAATAATTCATGCATAAGAAGGTTTTTATAAAGACATTTGGTTGTCAAATGAATGAGTATGACTCTAACAGAATATACGATGCTGTTAGGTCGATAGGTTATAATAAAACTGAAAATCAAGAAGAGGCTGATTGTTATATTTTAAATACTTGTCATATTAGAGATAAAGCTAAAGATAAAGTTTATCATGAGATTGGGAGAGTAAAAAAATTATATAAAGACAAAAAAAAACCAATTATGGTTGTTGCAGGTTGCGTTGCACAAGCTGAAAATACTGAGATGCTCAATAGAGAGAAATATATAGATTTAGTTATAGGTCCTCAATCTTATCAAAAAATAAATAATCTTTTGAAAAACTTTGAAGAAGAAAATAAAGTTGAAGAAACTGAATTCGACTCAGTTTCAAAGTTTAGCTACTTCGATAATATTAAAAATAACAATACCAATGTTTCATCATTTTTAACGATTCAAGAGGGTTGTGATAAGTTCTGTCACTTTTGTGTTGTTCCTTATACTAGAGGGCCAGAATATTCTAGATCATTCAAAAGCATTATTGATGAAGCTGAGAGATTGATAAAGAATGGATCTAGAGAAATAACTTTTCTTGGTCAAAACGTAAATGCATATTCTTATAAAGACGGATCTAGGGAGTACCGACTGTCAGATCTTATAAATACACTCAGCAAATATACAGAAATAAGTAGAATTAGGTATACCACATCTCATCCAAGAGATATGACAGATGATCTTATTGAATGTTACAAAAATTCAAAAAAATTAATGCCTTTTGTTCATTTACCAATTCAAAGTGGTTCTGATAGAATATTAAAAATGATGAACAGAAAGCACACTGTAAGTTATTATTTAAACATTTATGAAAAATTAATCAAAATTAATCCTGAAATAAAATTTTCTAGTGACTTTATTATTGGATACCCCGGAGAAACAGAGAAAGATTTCAAAGAAACCATAAATTTAGTTAATAAAATTAAATTTATAAATTCATTCTCATTTATTTTTAGCCCAAGACCAGGGACAAAGGCTGCAGAATTAGAGATTACTGATAAAGATAAACTTAAAAATAGACTGATAACTATTCAAGAAAAATTATTTAGCAATCAAATAGAATTAAATAAATCTTTAGAAGGAAAAACTTTAGAGGTGCTTGTTGAAAACAAACTTAAAAATCAAAACAAATATTTTGGAAGAAATAAATTTTTAAGTTCAGTTATTTTTGATGGTAATGAAAATCATATTGGCAAATTAATTAAAGTGAATATAGAAAAAAGTAATCAAAATTCTTTATTTGGTAAAGTAACAGATGAAATGAAAGCAGCATAATTTGAAAAATTTTGCAAAATCAAAAATTAATCCTGATTTAAAATATGTATATTCAGAAAACAATGCCTTAAGTATTGTATTTCAAAGCAACGAATTACTTTTAGGTGTTTTAGGAGAATTTAATAATAACTTAAAAGAATTAGAAAAAATTACAAATTCTAGCATTTACTCTAGAGGAAACTCAATTTTATTAAAAAATACTCCTGAAAAAAATGAAATAATAAAGAATGCAATTCAATTCCTTGTAGATCAATTTTTAAATAATGGAACATTAGAAAAAAAGGATATAGAGTCATCAGTAAACAAATTTATGATTGATGAAAAAGTTACAAATAAAAGTGGAAATGTTGAATATATAATAAAAACTCCAAAAAAATCTGTAATACCAAGATCAGAGAAACAAAAAAATTATATAAGGGCTTTAAAAGAATCTGATATTGTTATTTCTGCAGGACCAGCTGGAACCGGTAAAACTTTTTTAGCTGTCGCTGTTGCTTTAACAATGTTGCTTGAAAAAAAAATAGAGAGAATCATTTTATCTAGACCAGCGGTAGAAGCAGGAGAGAGATTAGGTTTTTTACCAGGAGATATGAGAGAAAAAGTTGATCCTTATTTAAGACCTCTTTACGATTCATTATATGACTTATTAGATTTTGAAAAAATTCAAAAAAAAATAGAAGTTGGAGATATTGAGATTGCACCACTTGCATTCATGAGGGGAAGAACTTTAAAAAATTCATTTGCAATACTCGATGAAGCACAAAATGCAACAGATACTCAAATAAAAATGTTTTTAACAAGAATTGGTGAAAATTCCAAAATAGTAATTAACGGTGATCCTTCCCAAATAGACTTACCTAATAAAACAATGTCAGGTTTAAATAGGTCAAAAAAATTACTTGGTCATTTAAAAGAGATATCCGTAGTAGATTTTGATCATACTGATGTTGTAAGACACCCACTAGTTTCCAAGATAGTCAAGGCTTATTCTGATAAAAATTCAGATTAATGATTAAAGCTAACATAGTTTTAGATAAAAAAATTTGGGAAAAGAAATTAAAAAAACCAGAGATATACTTCAAAAAGAAATTAAACAAATTATCTAAATTAAGCATCTTTAAAAATAAAAACCAAGAATTTACTGTGATGCTTACTAATAATAAAAAAATGAAAGATTTAAATTTAAAATTTAGAAATAAAAATGTTTCAACGGACGTACTTTCTTTTCCTTTAAAAGTTAAATTAAAAAATAAATTATATTTAGGAGATATAGCAATTTCTTTTGAAATAATTAACAAAAGAGCAAAATCAACGAGTTTTGATCATGAATTAGATAAAATGTGGATACACGGTTATTTACATCTCTTAGGACATGATCATAAAAAAAATAAAGATTATTATTTAATGAACAAAAGAGAAAATTTAATATTTAAAAAATTGAATAAAATAAATTGAAATCTATTCTACAAAATAAAGCTTATCTATATTTAACATGTTTATTTTTAGGTATAATAACATCATTTAGCTTACCGCCATATAATTTTGTATTTCTTAATTTTTTATCACTTCCAATATTACTTTATATATTAATAAATTATGCCCATAAAAAAATCATATCATTTTTTGTTGGTTGGGTCTTTGGATTTGGTTATTTTATCTCTAACCTTTATTGGATTACAAATTCTTTGACATTTGATGTAAATTTTAAATTAATTATTCCATTTGCATTAATAATAATACCTTTATTTTTGGGAATATTTTATGGTTTAGTAACTTTTCTAAGTAGCCTTTTTAATTTAAAAAATAAATTCTCATCAGTTTTGATTTTTTCGATTTTATTTGGCGGGATTGAATTTCTAAGAAGTTTTATTTTAGGTGGTTTTCCTTGGAACCTATTAGTCTTTAGTGTTTCAAATAACTTACCTTCTTTACAAATTTTATCCTATGTAGGTACCTACTCGTTAAATTTATTATCAATCACAATTTTCTTATTACCAATAATATTTTTTCATAAGTATAAAAGTTCAGCAGCAGTTATCTTTTTTTGTTTTGGATTAATTCTAGTAGTAATAAATTATTTGTATGGATACTTTAATATTAAAAATTTTGAAAAAAAAAAATACGACAAGTTAGACTCTGTTATTCGAGTTGTTTCTCCAAAAGTACCAATTGAAAGATTCTTAATAAATCAGAGTCCTGACAAAAATATCGATGAATTACTTACTTTAAGTGATCCAAATAAATCTCAAAAAAAAATATTTATTTTTCCCGAGGGTATAATTACTAGTATTTATTTTAGAGATCTCAAATTTTTTAAAAATATCTTCAAAAAAAAATTTAATACTAACCATAAAGTCATTTTAGGAATTAACAGTATTAAAGAAAATAAAATTTATAATTCTTTAGTAGTATTAAATTCTGACACAGAATTATTGTATAAATACAACAAGAATAAACTAGTTCCATTCGGAGAATTTTTACCATTTGAAAATTTCTTCAAAAGAGTAGGTTTAAAAAAAATAACCCAAGGGTACCAATCATTTTCAGCTGATAATAAAAGAGAAATTCTTAATATTGATAAAATAAAATTTATCCCACTTATTTGTTATGAAATTATTTATTCAGGAAAAATTAATCCAAATAAAAAATATTACGATTTTATATTAAATATTTCTGAGGATGGTTGGTTTGGCAAATCTATTGGACCCGCTCAACACTTATCTCATTCGATATTTAGATCAATTGAAGAAGGTAAAAATGTTATTAGATCTACAAATAATGGGGTTTCTGCTTTTGTTAATCCCAAAGGTCAAATTATTAAACAAATTAGTGAAAAGGGATATTTTGATGTTAATAAAATAAAACGTGTTGATAAAACTTATTTTGCTGAACACGGTAACAAGATCTTCTTTTATTTTGTCATAATTTATACTACTTTCATTGTGTTTTTAAAAATTAGGGAGAATAAATGAAAAAAGATTACTTATTTACTAGCGAGTCAGTATCCGAAGGTCATCCAGATAAAGTTTGTGATAGAATTTCAGATATGGTTGTAGATACATATTTGGCTGCTGAACCTCAATCGAGAGTTGCTTGTGAAACTTTAACAACAACAAACAAAGTTGTCTTAGCTGGTGAAGTAAGAGGTCCAGAAATAAAAAAAAAAGATTTAATAGAAAAAGTAAGGCACTGCATCAAAGATATTGGTTATGATCAAGAAGGATTTACTTGGAAAGAAGCAACATCAGTAGAAAGTCATTTACACTCTCAATCAGCTGATATTGCTATGGGTGTAGATTCCTCTGGAAATAAAGATGAAGGTGCAGGCGATCAAGGAATTATGTTCGGTTACGCGTGTAATGAAACCGATGTGCTGATGCCCGCTCCAATACACTACTCTCATAAAATATTAAGACTTATGGCTCAAGATAGAAAATCCGGCAAATTAAAAAATATAGAACCAGACTCAAAAAGCCAAATTACAATTGAATATAAAGATGGAAAACCATCATCAGTAAAATCTGTAGTTATATCGACACAACACTCTCCAGATGTCAATCAAGCTCAAGTTAGAGAATTGGTAAAACCTTATATTGAAAGATCAATACCAAAAGAATTGTTGAGCTCATTAGATGAAAAGGAAATATATGTGAACCCAACGGGAAATTTCGTAATTGGAGGCCCTGACGGTGATAGTGGTTTGACTGGTAGGAAGATTATTGTTGACACATATGGTGGAGCAGCACCACATGGAGGAGGTGCATTCTCTGGAAAAGATCCAACCAAAGTTGATAGATCAGCTGCTTATGCATCCAGATATTTAGCAAAGAATGTTGTTGCATCTAAAATTGCTAACAAATGTTTGATTCAACTTGCATATGCTATAGGTGTATCAAAACCTTTATCAATTTATGTTGATTTATTTGATAATGATGACGAAAAAAATAAACATGTAGAAAAACTTATACATGAAAATTTTGATTTAAGCCCTAGAGGCATAAGAGAGATGCTAGGCCTAAATAAACCTATTTATGAAAAAACAGCAGCATATGGACACTTCGGAAGAATTCCAGATGAGCAAGGTTCATTTTCATGGGAAAAGACAGATAAATCAGACCTATTTAATAGGTAAATAAAGTTGAATATTAAAAAAAAATAAATATATTTCATTCACATTATTGAAATTCAAAATGGGCCTCGGCCCATTTTTTTTTAGGATTAATAAAATGTTAAATAGAAGAGCAGATAAACTAGAATTAATAAGAATAGCAGAAGCAGTAGCTTTAGAAAAATCGATTGATAAAGAATTAATAATTGGATCGATGGAAAATGGTATTGCTAAAGCAGCTAAATCTAAATTTGGATCTGAAAACGAAATTAAAGTTGAAATAGATAGAGAAAGTGGTGATATTGGAATATTTAGAAAGTTGTTAATAGTAGAAAATCCAGAAAACTCTAATTTAGAAATAACCCTAGATGAAGCAATTAAGCTTAATGAAAATAACCATGGAAAACAAATTGGAGATGAGGTTTTACAACCATTACCATCATTTGATTTTGGAAGAATAGCTGCTCAAACAGCGAAACAAGTAATTAGTTTCAATGTAAGAGAAGCTGAAAGAGAGAGACAATACAACGATTTCAAAGATAAAATTGATACTATCTTGAGCGGTATAGTTAAAAGATTAGAGTTTGGAAATGTAATTGTTGATCTTGGAAGAACTGAAGCAATAATACAAAAAAATGAAATGATACCGAGAGAAAATATTAAAGCAGGCGACAGAGTAAAAGCTTATTGCTTAGATGTAAGGAGAGAGCCAAGAGGTCAACAAATATTCTTGTCAAGAGCACATCCGAAATTTATGGAAAAATTATTTATACAAGAGGTTCCAGAAATTTATGATGGACTTATCGAGATTAAATCATCTTCAAGAGATCCAGGTAGTAGAGCTAAAATTTGTGTCAAAGCAATTGATACTTCCTTAGATCCTGTCGGTGCATGTGTAGGTATGCGAGGAAGTAGAGTTCAAGCTGTTGTAAATGAACTTCAAGGAGAAAAAATTGATATTGTAAATTGGTCTGAAGATCCAGCGGTAATTGTTGCAAATGCTTTATCACCTGCAGAAGTACAGAGAGTGAATGTAGATGAGGAAGGAAGAAAACTTGATGTTATTTTAACAGAGGAAAATCTTAGTAAAGCAATTGGTAGAAGAGGTCAAAATGTTAGACTGGCAACAAAATTGATGAATTATGAAATTAATATTATGACCGATCAAGAGGATTCTGAAAGAAGACAAATAGAGTTTAAAGAGAAGACAGATAATTTTGTAAAAAATTTGGAGTTAGATGAAACATTAGGGCAGTTACTTGTTGCAGAAGGGTTTTCATCTATTGATGATATTAAAGATAGTAATCCCGAGGCCTTAATGAAAATTGAGGGAATAGAAGAGGAAACAGCAAAAGAGTTAATAGAAAGAGCTAAAGAATTTTATCAAAAAGACCAAGAAGAAATAGCAAATAGAATTAAAAATTTGGGCTTAGAAAATGATTTAATTAACCACAAGGGTCTAACACCAGGAATGCTTGTTACGCTTGGAGAACAAAAGATATTAACATTAAACGATTTTGCGGATTTAGCTTCTGATGAATTGACTGGTGGTTACGATATTGTTAAGGGTGAAAGATTACGAATAAAGGGATATTTAGAGGATTTTGCTCTTTCAAAAAAAGAAGCAGACGATTTAATTATGTCTGCAAGAGACATTGTTTATAAAGACTGAGAGATGAAAAATGGAAAAGAAAAAATTAAAGTTATCAATTTCTGGAGCTTCCAAAAAGACAATTAACAGTATTGAACAAGCTAGATCTCAATCAAAGAATACAGTTGTAATAGAGAAAAGATCTCCGAGATTTGGAGGTAAAACAAATTTTTCTAGAGGAGCAAGACCAGTAGACAATAAATCACAAAGCACGTTTATTCCAAAAAAAACAAACTTTTCTAAACCTTCATCACCAATCACATCTGATTTTGAAAAAAGAAAGCTAGCAGAACAAAGAGCAACGAGAAGATTAAAAGGAGAAAATTTTCAAAAGGAAAACAAAATTAGTAAACAAGGTGGCAAGAGAAGAGAATTAAAACTAACAGTTTCACGCGCTTTGAACGAAGATGATATTGGAATAAGATCAAGAAGCTTAGCTTCCTTAAAAAGAGCGAAGCAAAAGGAAAACAGATTATTAAATAAAGAAGAGACTAGGGAAAGTTTTAAGCCAGTTAAGCGAGATATTAATATACCAGAGGTAATAACTATAAGGGAATTAGCAAATAGAATGGCTGAACAATCTAGTAGCATAATCAAACATTTGATGGGAATGGGAGTTACAGTTACGATTAATCATACAATAGATGCAGATACTGCAGAGTACTTAGTAAAAGAATTTGGACATAATCCGGTTAAAGAAGAAAGAGCAGAAGAAATTTTAGAAAAAATTAAAGAAATAAAAACCCAAAATTTAAAGAGTAGAGCTCCTATAGTAACAGTTATGGGTCATGTCGATCATGGTAAGACATCAGTTTTAGATGTATTGAGAGAAGCAAATGTTGTTTCTGGTGAATTTGGAGGTATTACACAACATATTGGTGCATATCAGATCATACAAGGAAAAAATAAAATAACATTTATCGATACTCCAGGCCATGCAGCATTCACTGAAATGAGAGCAAGAGGTTCAAAATTAACAGATATAGTTATTCTTGTCGTTGCAGCTGATGATGGTGTAAAACCACAAACAATCGAGTCAATAAAACATGCAAAAGCTGCAAAAGTACCAATTGTTGTAGCAATAAATAAATGTGATCTTCCTGAAGCAGATCCAAAAAAAATTAAAAATCAACTTTTAGAATACGAGTTGATTGCCGAAGATTTATCTGGAGATACTTTGATGGTGGAGATTTCAACAAAAACAAAAAAAAATTTAGATAAATTAGTTGAGAGCATTATTTTACAAGCTGAAATACTCGACTTGAAAACTGATTTTGATACTGATGCAAAAGGCATAGTTTTAGAATCTAAAATCGATATTGGAAGAGGACCAATTGCAAACGTAATTATCACTGCAGGAACTTTAAAAAAAGGTGATTATTTTGTAAGTGGTTTAAAATGGGGAAAGGTAAGAGCTATAATAAATGATCAAGGTAAACAAATTGAAAAAGCTGAACCCGCAACACCAATTGAAATATTAGGTATTAATGGGGCATCAAAATCGGGAGATGATTTTATTGTATTGAAAAGTGAAAAAGAGGCAAAATCTTTGTGTGATGGAAGAATTCAGGAAGCAAAGGATAGTAAAAACCCATTGTCATTTGTAACACAAGACTCAGCATTTAATGATACATCATCTGAGGAACTAAATATTATTATAAAATCAGATGTCCATGGTTCTTCGGAAGCAATAAAAAATGCAATAAATCAAATTAAACATGATGAGGTAAAGCCAAAAATACTCTTATCGGACATTGGTATGGTTACAGAAACTGATGTTACATTAGCTAAAGCATCTAATGCTGTAATTATCGCCTTCAATGTAAAACCTAGTAAAGAAGCAAAAAAAAGAGCTGAACAAGAAAAGATTTCAATATCCAACTTTAATATTATTTATGAGGTTTTAGATTTCATAAAAAGTAAAATGTCTGGTCTATTAACTCCAGAAGTAGACGAAAAAATAATTGGAACAGCGGAGATATTGGAAATATTTAAAGTTTCAAAAGTAGGCAAAGTTGCAGGTTCCAAAGTAACAGATGGAGAAATTACTCAAGACTCTAGTGCAAGGGTTATTAGAGATGGAGCTATAATTTTCAATGGAAAAATTGGATCAATATTTAGAGAAAAAAATCAAACTAAGCAGGTGTCTGCTGGTTTAGAGTGTGGAATAACACTTAAGGATTTTGTTGATTTTCAGAAAAATGACGTAATTGAAGTATATAATTCTACAATAACAGAGAGAACGATATAATGACTAACTTAGGAAAACCAGTTACCCAAAGACAATTGAGAGTTGGTGAAATGATAAAACAAGCATTAGGAATGTTATTTATAAGAGATGAAGCAAAATTACCAAATTTATCTACAAAAGAAATAACAGTTACTGAAGTTAGAATGTCTCCAGATTTAAAAACAGCAAAAATTTTTGTAATGCCTTTAGGTGGAAAAGATACTGAAGAAGTCGTTACTAAATTAAAAGAATTTTCATTTGTAATCAGAAAAGTTTTATCAAAAAAAATAGTAATGAAGTTTTTACCAAAACTATTTTTTGTAAAAGATGACTCTTTTGATTATGCAGAAAAAATTGAAAATTTAATCAAACAAACAAATAAGTAAGGAAAAAAATGGCAAATAAAGCAAAAGAACTAGCAATCCATGACAAGGACACTGGTTCTTCAGAAGTTCAAGTTGCTCAACTAACAGAAAAAATTGAGAACTTGTCGAAACATATTAAACAGTTCAAAAAAGATAAACATTCATCTGTTGGACTTTTAAGAGCGGTAAATAGAAGAAAAAAATTATTAGACTATTTAAAGAAAAATAAAATGGAGTCTTATAAAGAAGTAATATCAAAATTAAATTTAAGGAAGTAAATGTTTAAAGTTGTAAAGAAAGAAATAGAAGTAGCAGGGAAAAAGATTAGTTTAGAAACAGGTAAAATAGCAAGACAAGCAGATGGCGCTATCATAGCACAATGTGGAGAAACAGTTGTTTTGGCAACAGCAGTCGGAGCTAAAAAAGTTAATCCAGATATGGATTACTTTCCGTTGTCAGTAAATTATCAAGAAAAATATTACGCAGCTGGTAAAATTCCAGGTGGATATTTTAAGAGAGAAGCAAGACCAACGGATAGTGAGACTTTAATTTCAAGATTAATTGACAGACCTATCAGACCACTTTTCCCAGATGAATTTAAAAACGAAGTTCAGGTACTACCAACAGTAATATCTTACGATAAAGAGAATGAAGCAGATATTTTATCAATTATTGCCTCATCAGCTGCGTTAGCAATTTCAGGAATGCCATTTTTAGGCCCTGTCGGTGCGTCTAGAGTTGGCTTTATTAAAGGGGAATACATTCTTAATCCTACTAAAGCAGAACTTAAAGACTCAAAACTTGATCTTGTAGTAGCAGGAACAAAAGATGCAGTTTTAATGGTTGAGTCCGAGGCAAGTGGTTTAACTGAGGAAGAAATGTTAAATGCTGTTAAGTTCGGCCATGAAGGATTTGTTCCAGTAATTGAAATGATAGAGGAACTAGCCAAAGAATGCAAAAAACCTGATTGGATAGTTGAGAAAAAAGATCTTTCAGAAGTAAAAAATAAATTGGAAAGCGAATTTACTGAGGAACTTAAAAAAGCATTTTCAATAAAAGATAAACAAGAAAGATCGAATTTAATCTCAGAAATAACTGATAAAGCAAAAAAGCTTTATGAAGAAGATGAGAATTATACCGATCTTGACGTAAATTCTGAGCTTAAAAATTTAGAAAAAAGGATTGTCAGAACAGATATTCTAAAAAATAAAAATAGAATTGATGGTAGAGGTCTTGCAGATGTTAGGCCAATTATGTGTGAAGTTGGAATTCTTCCAAGAGTTCATGGTTCTGCTTTGTTTACTCGAGGAGAAACTCAAGCAATAGTTACAACTACACTTGGTACATCTGATGATGAGCAAAAAATAGAAAGTCTTGAAGGATTACAAAAAGAAAGGTTTATGCTTCATTATAATTTTCCACCTTTCTCTGTTGGAGAAACTGGTAGAATAGGCACCGGAAGAAGAGAAATAGGTCATGGAAAATTAGCTTGGAGAGCAATAAATTCTTCTTTGCCTTCTAAAGAG
The DNA here is from genome assembly GCA_902580505.1 of uncultured Pelagibacteraceae bacterium. GTDB lineage: Bacteria > Pseudomonadota > Alphaproteobacteria > Pelagibacterales > Pelagibacteraceae > Pelagibacter. The sequence goes on along the minus strand of CACHLB010000003.1, from coordinate 82,341 downwards.
AGTTTTCCCTACACATTTAGAATTGTATCAGAGATAACTGAGTCAAATGGTTCTTCTTCTATGGCGACTGTTTGTGGTTCATCTTTAGCTTTGATGGACGCAGGCGTGCCAATAAAAGAACCGGTTGCTGGTATTGCAATGGGATTAATTAAAGAAGGAGATGACTTCAGCGTACTTTCAGATATTCTTGGAGATGAAGATCACCTAGGTGATATGGACTTTAAAGTTGCTGGAACTAAAGACGGAATAACATCTCTTCAAATGGACATTAAAATTACAGGTATAACATTTGAAATTATGGAGCAAGCCTTAAAACAAGCAAAAGATGGAAGAATTCACATTCTAGGTGAAATGAATAAAGCTTTATCTAAATCAAGGGAAGATGTTGGAAAACATACTCCTAAGATGGAGAAAATTACTGTAGATAAGAAAGATATTGCTACAGTCATTGGAAAAGGCGGTGCAACTATAAGAGAAATAGTTGAAGTATCTGGTGCCAAAGTTGACATCAATGATGAAGGTGAAGTTACAGTAGCTGCTCCAGATGAGGAATCAAGAAACAAAGCTATGCAAATGATTAAAGATTTAACTGCTAAAGCTGAACTCAATAAAATTTACAATGGAAAAGTAATGAAAATTATGGAGTTTGGTGCATTTGTTAATTTCCTAGGAAAACAAGATGGCCTTGTTCATATATCAGAGCTTGCTGATAAAAGAGTCGGCAAAGTAACTGATGTAGTAAAAGAAGGTGATGAAGTTAAAGTTAAAGTAATTGGCTTTGATAGAGGAAAAGTTAAGTTATCAATTAAACAAGCAGCAATATAAATTTATAGGAGAAATATGAAAAAATTTGATGATTTAATGAGCGTAAGCAATGAGATTGAAAATATCAGCGCTAGTGATGCAAAAGAAAAGCTAAATGACCCAAATGTTCAATTTATCGATGTTAGGGATAAAGAGAGCTTTTCAAAAGGTACGATCGGTAATGCAATTCACTTAGACAGAGGTTTATTAGAATTTTATTTAGCAGAAGGAAGTCCTCTTGAAAATGATATGTTTAAAAATAATCCTGATAAAGAATATGTTGTTTTTTGTGGTGTTGGTGGACAAGGAACATTAGCAACAAAAACTATGAAGGATATGGGTGTTAAAAATGTCAAAAATATCACTGGTGGTATGAAAGAGTGGGAAAAGATCAAGTAAAAAATAATTGTAATAAATTATAATAGAATGAAGCTTTTAAAAAACTTTAAGTTAGAACTACTGAAAAATAAATACGGAAGGTATTTATTACTTGGTAGTTTTGCATTTTTTTTTGTTAAAGGTTTAATTTGGTTATGTATTTTTATTGCTGTTGGCTTAGGTATTACTAATTCTTTTTAAATTAAGACAATTACCAACAAAATCATTTGAACAAAATTTATCACCACAGAAACAAAGTGTGATTGTTTAAATTTTTTATCCTGCTTCTCATCTCTGAACTTATTTATCAGTGGCATTAGTACAAAATTTGATACCGCAAATAATACCGCAACACTCAAAATTAAGTAAAAATCTAAGGAAAAAATTTTTAGAATTATAAATAAAATTAAAATTAAAATACTAATAGCTAAATTAACAGTATAGTAATAAGGAAATATTTTTCTTATAAATTTTCTAGCATTTTCCTCATTTAATGCAGTGAAAGTTACAGGTGCCACAACAAAAGAAAAGAAAAGCATAATTCCAAATATTATACTGGTTAGATAAATACTAATTTGTTGCATCATAATTTAACTAAATTTAACTAAATTTCAGGTGATATTCTTAGGATCTGGCATTCCAACTTTATTGTAACCAGCATCTACATAATGAATTTCACCAGTAACACCACCAGCCATATCACTTAAAAGATATAAGGCTGAATTTCCGACATCAAGATTATCTACATTTCTTTTCAAAAATGAATGATCGGCATTCCACTTGTAAAGAAATTTAGCATCACCAATAGCAGAAGCTGCCAGAGTTTTAATTGGTCCCGCACTTATTGCATTAACTCTAATATTCTTTGCTCCCAAGTCTCTTGCAAGATATTTAACACTAGACTCTAGTGCAGCTTTACATACGCCCATTACATTATAATTAGGTATGGCTTTATTTGCTTCATAACTCAAAGTAATCATACTACCACCTTGCTTCATTATTTTAGATGCTTCTCTAGCAACTTCAGTAAATGAAAAACAAGATATTAACATACTTCTTAAAAAGTTCTCTCTAGTTGTATTTAAATATTCTCCTGATAACTCGGATTTATCTGAAAATGCGATTGCATGTACAACAAAATCAATTTCTCCCCATTGACTTTTTACATCTTCAAAAAGTTTTACAACTTCTTCTTTTTTTTCTACATCACAGCTAAAAGTTACATTTGAATTTAGTTTTTCTGCAAGTGGAATAACTCTTTTTTTTAAAGCATCACCTAAATATGTAAAAGCTAACTCTGCTCCAGCTTCAGCAAGTTTTTGAGATATACCCCATGCAATTGATCTTTCATTGGCAACTCCCATGATAAGACCTTTTTTTCCCTTCATTAAACTCATAGACTTAAACTTTCTCAAACACTAATGTTGCATTAGTTCCACCAAAACCAAAGCTGTTAGACATAATTGCATTTAAATTTACTTCTTTTTCAACTTGTGTAACAATCGGAAAGTTTTTTGCTTCATCATCCATTTCTGAAATATTTGCTGACGCTGAAATAAAATTGTTTTTCATCATTATCAAACTGTAAATTGCTTCGTGAACTGAAGTTGCACCTAATGAATGACCTGACAAAGATTTTGTTGAACTTATTTTAGGTTTATAGTCTGGGAAAGCCTCACCCACTGCTTTTAATTCTGTAATATCTCCTACAGGTGTTGATGTCCCGTGAGTATTAATATAGTCAATTTTATTTTTCGAAGTTGCTAGAGCCATTTTCATACATCTCACCGCACCCTCGCCAGATGGTGCAACCATATCATAGCCATCTGATGTTGCTCCATATCCAGTTAATTCTGCGTATATTTTAGCACCTCTTGCTTTGGCATGTTCGTATTCTTCTAAAACAAGAACTCCACCTCCACCAGCAATCACAAAACCATCTCTTGTTTTATCATATGGTCTTGAAGCTTTTTCAGGGGTATCGTTATATTTTGATGATAGCGCAGTCATCGCATCAAACATTGCAGTCATAGCAAAGTGAACCTCATCACTTCCACCTGCAAAAATAATATTTTGTTTTCCTAATTGAATAAGTTCCATTGCGTTACCAATACAATGACCACTCGTTGCACACGCAGAACTTATTGTATAATTAGTGCCTTTTATTTTAAATGGAACTGCTAGAGTGGCAGAAGCAGTACTTGCCATAGTTCTTGGAACTATAAATGGACCCATTTTTTTTGGATTTTTTTCTCTAGTTTTATCTGATGCTAATATCACATTTTCAATTGATGGTCCTCCTGATCCCATTACCATCCCAGTTGAAATATTACTAACCTCATTTTCTTCTAATCCAGAATCTTTAACTGCTTCACTCATAGCAACATAATTATATGCTGAGCCAGCTCCCATAAACCTAATAACTTTTCTATCAATGTAATCTTCTAATTTGATATTAGGTTTACCATGAACATGGCTCTTTAAATTATGTTCTTTATATTCCTCAGAAAATGTTATTCCTGATTTTGTATTAACTAAAGATAGATAAACTTCATCTTGATTGTTTCCTAAACATGAAACTACACCAAGTCCTGTTACAACTACTCTTTTCATTATTTAAATAATCCTACCTTAAGATTTTCTGCACTATAAATCTTTTTTCCGTCAGCAAGCAGTATTCCATTTGCAAGTCCCACAGTTGTCTCTCCTTTAACAAGAATTCTTTTAATATCTATTTCATATGTTGCCATTTTGACATTTTTAAGAACTTCCCCAGTGAATTTTACAGTGCTTACACCTAATGCTCTACCTCTTCCTGGATTTCCAAGCCAACCAAGAAAAAAGCCAACTAGCTGCCACATAGCATCTAAACCAAGACAACCTGGCATAACTGGATCTTCTCTAAAATGACAATCAAAGAACCACAAATTATCCTTAATATCAAGTTCGGCTTTCATAGATCCTTTTTTATAAAAACCCTCACTCTCAGTTATTTCTGTAATTCTATCAAACATTAGCATTGGTGGAGAAGGCAATTTTGCATTGCCTGGACCAAATAACTTACCATTAGCGCAATCAATTAGTTCGTTGTAATTAAAGGAACTTTTTTTCATAATTTTGTAATCTTATTACTTGATTTAGGTACATTATAATATACAAATAGTTTAGAATAGTTTTAAATTGCTAATGACTAGTAAACAAGAATTTATTGAAAAACTAAGAAACTCTAGCTTGAGACCAACTAAACAAAGAATAAATATATGCGAGGTTTTGTTTAATAGAGATAAAACTTTCCATTTCACAATAAACGACTTATTCAATTTGATAAAAGATAAAACTGGAGAGAAAGTTTCTTTAGCAACTGTTTACAATACAGTCCATGCATTCCTTAAAAAAGGATATCTTAAAGAGATACCAATTAATTCTAATCAAACTTATTTTGATACAAATGTCACAGATCACCACCATTTCTTTGATGTTAAAGAAGAAAAGCTTATTGACATTAAAAATGAGGATGTAGGACCAATAGAGATTCAGAAATCCATTCCTGGAAAAAAAATTAAATCAGTCGAAGTTTTAGTAAAATTAGAGGACTAGGTTTTCAAAATTACATCATAAATATTCTGACTTATTGACAATCTTCTTTAGAATAATTATAAACAAGAAATTAGAATAATTATAATATTAAAGGAGATATATAATAATGAGTGCGGAATTTCATAAAAGTAAAACATTTAAATCAGCAGAATTAAGTAAGTGCCCTTTTACGGGTGCAGGAACACCAGCAAAATTTAGCGCTGGAAGAGGACAAACAAATAGAGATTTTTGGCCAAACAGTTTGAATTTGAAAATTTTAAGTCAGCACTCAAATTTATCAAATCCAATGGAGAAAAAATTTAATTATTCTAAAGAATTTAAAAAACTTAACTACAAAGCACTCAAAAAAGATTTAAACAAATTAATGACAGACTCACAAGAATGGTGGCCAGCAGATTACGGACATTATGGTCCTTTATTTATTAGATTAGCATGGCACGCAGCAGGTACATACAGAACAGGTGATGGTAGAGGGGGAGCTGGAACAGGTAATCAAAGGTTTGCACCGTTAAATGCTTGGCCTGATAATGTTAATCTAGATAAAGCTAGATTACTTTTGTGGCCAATAAAACAGAAATATGGAAAAAGAATTTCTTGGGCAGATTTATTTATACTAGTTGGAAATGTAGCATTAGAGTCTATGGGCTTTAAAACGTTCGGATTTGGAGCGGGAAGAACTGATATCTGGGAACCAGAAGATGATATTTACTGGGGTTCAGAAAAAGAAATGTTAGGTGTTAAGAGATACAGCGGAAAAAGAGATCTTGAACAACCATTGGGGGCTTCTCACATGGGATTAATTTATGTAAATCCACAAGGTCCAGATTTTAATCCAGACCCATTGAAAGCAGCTCATGATATTAGAGAAACATTTGGACGAATGGCAATGAATGATTATGAAACAGTTGCACTAGTTGCTGGTGGCCATACTTTTGGAAAATCTCATGGTGCTGCACCTGAATCACATAAAGGACCTGATCCAGAGGCATCAAGAATTCAAGATCAAGCAACTGGTTGGAATAGTAATTACAAATCAGGAAAAGGTGTACACGCAATAAGTAGTGGTATTGAGGGGGCATGGACACAAACACCAACACAATGGGATATGGGTTACTTTGATTGTTTATTTAACCATGAATGGGAATTGACAAAAGGACCTGCTGGAGCATTTCAATGGACTCCAAAAAAGAATGGTCAGAGAATTAAAATGGTTCCTGATGCTCATGATAAAAGTAAAATGCATCCTCCAATGATGCAAACAACTGATTTATCTTTGAGAATGGATAAAAGTTATGGACCAATTTCAAAACATTTTTATCAAAATCCAGATGAATTTGCTGATGCATTTGCAAGAGCTTGGTTTAAGCTTACTCATAGAGACATGGGACCAAGAGCATGTTATTTGGGTAGCGAAGTACCAAAAGAACAATTAATTTGGCAAGATCCTATAGATAAACCAAAATATAAACTTAAATCAAAAGATATAAGAGATTTAAAATCAAAGCTTTCAAAATCAAAAATCTCTGTTTCTGATTTAGTTTCTACGGCTTGGGCTTCTGCTTCTACATACAGAGGTTCTGACAAAAGAGGTGGAGCAAACGGAGCAAGAATTATGCTTGAGCCTCAAAGAAGTTGGAAAGTCAATAACCCTAAAAAACTTTCAAAGGTTATTAAAGCTTTACAAAAAATTAAGAAAAAATTTGATACAAATAAAAAATCAGTCTCAATGGCGGACCTTATAGTATTAGGTGGAAATGTAGGAATAGAGATGGCAGCAAAAAAAGCTGGACATAAAATTCAGGTTCCATTCACACCTGGAAGAGGAGATGCAAGACAAGACCAAACAGATGTAAATTCATTTGGATTACTTGAGCCGCAAGCGGATGGTTTTAGAAACTACATGAAAAAAGGTAAATCTAATGTTTCAGCTGAGGAAAAATTAATTGATAAGGCACAATTAATGGGATTAACGGCACCAGAGATGACAGTTCTTGTAGGAGGAATGAGAGTTTTAGATACAAACTATGATAGTTCTAAAAATGGAGTTTTCACAAAAAAACCTGGAACTCTATCAACAGATTATTTTGTAAATCTTCTTGATATGAGTACCACTTGGAAAGAAACTGACAAATCTGAACAATATTTTGTTGGTAAAGATAGAAAGTCTAAAAAAACTAAGTGGAAAGGTTCAAGAGTTGACCTTATTTTTGGTTCAAATTCTCAATTAAGAGCATTAGCCGAAGTCTATGCCTGCAAAGACTCATCTGACAAATTTGTTAAAGACTTTGTATCTGCATGGGTCAAAGTGATGAATGCAGATAGATTTGATTTAAGATTAAACTAGTATTAAGGAAAGCGGAAAAATGACATCACTATCGTTCGAAGACTTTTATAAAGTTCCTGAAATTAAGTTTGATATAAATAGATTGCGAAATGACTTAAATCTAATTTTAGAGAAAAAGAAATTTAATTCGCCAGGTGTTACTCACTTTGGTGCAATTCCTCTAAATCAAATTCCAAATAACAAAGACTCTATAGAAGGGAACAATATCAGAGGTAGATATTGGACTATTGCTGATGAGACAGGAAAAGAAGTCTCAAGAGATATTGATATTGATGAATCGAAATATACTCAGTTGCTACCAGAGTTCGAGAAAACTTATTTTAAAGAAGTTTATGAAATTCTTAGTAAAAAATTTAAACTAGGAAGAGTAAGGCTTTTATTAAAAGAGCCAAGATCAACGCTAAGCTGGCACAAAGATCCAGAGTGTAGATTACATATTCCGATAGTAACCAATGCAGGTTGTTCAATGGTCATTGAAAATGTTGCAAAACATTTGCCTGCAGATGGACATGTATGGATTACTAACAATACAAAGTATCATAACTTTTTTAATGGAGGAGAACAGGCTAGAGTTCACTTAGTTGCTTGTGTTCTTGAAAGCCCGTTTAAAGAATAATGGAAGTTACCAACGGTATTTTTAAAGCTGCCGGTCAGATTTATTCCAATAACAGAGGCTCTATTTTAAGAACAATTGTTTATACAGTTGGTCATTTTGCAATTGCTATAACTGTTTTGATGATAGTTGCTGATGTATCTTTTATGATAGCTTTGACTGATGCAATTGTAGAACCAATTGCCAATTCTATATGGTATTTCATTTTAGATAAGTGGTGGGCAAGTAGATCAAAAAGTAAATAATAATCATTATCAATAAGTATTTAAGAAAAATTTAATAAGGATAATTAGTAGTAATAATAATTATTCGCAAAAAAAATGCGTAAATAATAATTATTCGCAAGGATATTTGTTGAAAATAATTTTTTCATATTTAATTTTTAATATATGCAAATAGAAAATTATAATTGTAAAAAATGTGGATTAACAATTTCTTCAACTTGTTCCAAGTGTGATAAAATAGTTGATGTTGAAGTCCTTGATGATGGATGCATAGTTCAAAAGACTAAATGTGTTGATTGTGCAAATGCTCCAGTGATCAAAGACGTTTGTGTCCAACAAAAATAATTAGTTAATATATATAACTTACAGGGTTAGTTAATTTTTCCCCAAAGATTTTCTTCGTCAACCCACCCTTTAAAACTTTTAGTTTCTACTAAGCACCAATTTCTCTCGCATTTTTTCACTATCAATAATCTTCCTGTTTCTATTTTAGCCAAGGGTTTAGAAAATTTAGTTGGTTTTTTGAATAGAATTTTATTTGATACAGTTATAAAGGATTTTGATTGCTTCAATTGAGAAATGTGTATCCACCCACCATTCTTTTTATTGTCAATTATTCTTCTAAAATTTTCTTTTTTATCAATCACTTTTACCGGCAAGTTTATTTTCTTGTAAATATACTTTATTGGATAATCAAAACTTGGGCCATATCTTACGTTTACCTTATCATTTTTAAGCATTAAAAATTTTTCATTATCCTCCGAAATGGCATTCGAGGTAAAAAATATTATGATTAAAATCTTGAAGATTAATTGCACAAGCAACCCTTTTTTTTAGTAAATTTTATTTTTCTAAATTCTAGTTTTTTTAGATTAACCACCAGAATTGATGAGTGAAGACTTTTATCAGAAGAAATTATGTTTTTTAAAACTTCATTTGCTTGCATACTCCCAATTATATTTGATGTAGTTCCTAATATTCCTTCACTTTCACAATTTAAAACTTCATCAGAAGGTTCTGACTGGTAAAAACATTTTAAGCATGGGCTTGATTTATTATTAAAATCGAATGAAAAAATATGTCCATCAAATTTGCTAATAGCACCAACTATTAATTTTCTTTTATATTTTAATGAAAATTTATTTATTAAAAATTTAGTTTTAAAATTATCTGTTCCATCTACAATTATATCGAAATCTTTTACAATTTTATTTAAATTTTTTTCTGATGCTTTTTCTTTTAAAATTTTGACTTTTACATCTCTGTTAATTAATTTTATTCTTCTTTTAAAGATATCAACCTTAAATTTTCCAACATCTTTTGAAGTATACAAAATTTGTCTTTGAAGATTTGAAATATCTACTTTATCGTGATCAATAGCACCTATATACCCTACACCGCATCTAGCCAACAAATCTGCAACTGGACTACCTAATCCACCAATTCCTACAATTAAAACTTTTGAATTAATTATTTTCTTTTGTCCTAATATACCAATATCCTTAAGTATTATTTGTCTAGAGTATCTCTCAAGCTTTCGTTTAGATAATGAATTTTTCACTAACCCGTTGATCCAAATCCACCCGAACCTCTAATTGTCTCAGGCAAAGTTTCTACAGTTTCAAAATCTACTTTTAGAATTGGCATTAGTATCATTTGAGCAATTCTATCATCGTTATTTACTATAAAGTCTTTATCTCCATGGTTAAATAAAATTACTTTTATTTCTCCTCTATAGTCACTATCAATTGTTCCAGGAGTATTTAATACACTTATATTATTTTTAGCCGCTAAACCTGAACGCGGCCTGATCTGAACTTCGGTATCCTCAGGTATTGCAATGGATATACCTGTTGGCACTAAAGCGTTTTCGCCCGGTTTAATTACTATTTTCTTTTCAATGAATGCAGTCAAATCTAGTCCAGATGATCCTGTTGTTTTATATTCTGGCAGTTTAACTTTCTTGTCTAATTTTTTAATTAAGACTTTAACCATTAAGTTAATTAATCTGTTGAATTATTCTTTTGACTATTTCCTCAGCGACCAATGATTTGCTCATCTTTTCAAAATTTTCTTCAGGTTTATCTTTGTAAAATATAGAAATTTTATTAAAATCTGATCCAAATCCTATAGTTTGATCTGAGACATCATTTGCAATTACCCAGTCACAATTTTTTTCATTCAACTTCTCTTTTGCATTTGTCGAGAGATTGTTTGTTTCTGCTGCAAAACCAATTGTTATTTTTGGTCTTAATGAATTGTGATTAGATATATGATTTAAAATATCGATATTTTTTTCTAGCTCTAAGTTAAATTCTTCATTCTTTTTAATCTTTGTACTTTTATAATTTTTCACTTTAAAATCAGAAACAGCTGCAGAAAAAATAGCTACATCTGTTGGTAGATTATTTAAACTTTCTTTGAACATCTCTTCAGCAGTTTCAACACTTACAAAATTAACGCCGTCCAAAGGTTTAATGCTTGTCTTTCCAGAAATAAGTGTCGTATCAAATCCATTGTCTCTAAGACATTTGGCTATTTCATATCCTTGTTTGCCACTGGATTTATTTGTAATAAATCTTACAGGATCAATATATTCATTAGTTGGTCCTGCAGTAACTAAAGCTTTTAATTTTTTATTTTTATCTAAATTAGAAAAATAATTTTTAAGCGTATTGACTATTTCATTTGGTTCTGTCATTTTTCCTTCTCCATATTCACCACATGCCATATCTCCTATCTCTGGTCCAATAATTTTGTATCCAAAGCTTTTTAATTTTATTATGTTTTCTTTAGTAGAAGGATGCTCCCACATTCTTACATTCATTGCTGGTGCTAAAAATATTTGTTTGTTAGAGGCTAATAAAACAGTAGACGCCAAATCTTCTGCATTTCCTGAGGCTACTTTAGATATAGTATTAGCTGTAATTGGTGCAACTAATACTGCATCAGCCCATCTTGATAAAGATATATGGTCCATCTCAGCTTCGTTCTCTGCACTAAATATATCGTCATAAACTTTTTCTTGAGAAAGAGACGAAACAGACAGTGGAGTTACAAATTCTTTTGCATTTTTTGTTAATATGGTTTTTACACGAGCACCATTTTTCTTAAATAATCTTATTAACTCAAGACTTTTGTAAGCAGAAATTCCACCACATATAATTAACAGTATTTTTTTATTCTCAAAATAATTCATCGTCGAGATTAAAATACTACTAATCCTAAAATTACAAGTAATAATAAACCAATGATTGATTGATTTCTGAAAGCTACCATTTCATTTTTTTTTGTATTTAGATCATTATACGTATTAGTATTTTGTGGAATTTGTCCACTTGCAAGAAATGTTAATGCTTGGTTTGCTTTATCCATTATTTGCGGCATTTCTGGTAATCTTTTTATAACTTCTGCAGAATTTTTTAGAGTTTCATTTAATGTTGTTATAGGATCTTTTGTTTCTTTAAGCCATTTTTCAAGAACAGGTCTTGACGTTTCCCAAATGTTTGTCTCTGGATTTAATCTTCTTGCAACACCTTCAACTACTACCATGGTTTTCTGTAGCATTAGTAACTGTGGTTGAGTCTGCATATTAAATTTTTCTGTCACATCAAAAAGTTGTTTGAGTAGTTTACCGCCAGATATATCTTTAATTGACTGACCAAATATTGGCTCTCCTATTGATCTTAGTGCTTGGGCGAGATCATCAACAGGCACTTCTTTTGGAACTAACCCTGCAGCCAAATGAACTTCAGCCACTTTTTTATAATCTCGTTTAATAAATCCATATAAAATCTCAGCAAGAAATTTTTTACTCAAATCATCGAGCCTTCCCATTATACCAAAATCGATAGGAACTATTTGACCACTATTGTTTATAAAAATGTTACCTTGATGCATATCTGCATGAAAAAAACCATCTCTAACAGCATGTCTTAGAAAATGTTGAATAATATCTGATGCAATTTTTTTGGTATCTATATTTCTTTTTTCTAACTCTTCTGTTTCTCTTATAGAGATACCTTCAACCCAGTCTAAAGTCATTACATTTTCACTTGTGAAATTCCAATAAATTCTAGGAACTTCAAATCCACTGTCATTCTTTGTGTTTTCAGAATACTCATTAGCTGCAGCGGCTTCAAATCTTAAATCCATTTCTAAATTGGTTATTTCTTTTAGCAAATAAACAACCTCAACTAATTTAAGTCTTTTTGTCTTTTTGATAATTGACTCAGTTAAAAAAGCAAAAAGCATCAAAGCATCAATTTCTTCGTTGAATATTTTTTTTATATTTGGGCGTAAAATTTTTATAGCCACATCTTTAATTGTGCCATTATCATTTATTTGCGCTTTATGAACTTGAGCTATAGATGCTGCTGCCACTGGTTCAGATAGATTTATAATTGAATTAAAATTATCTTCCCCTAGATCCTTTTTGATTATTTCTTTAGCTTTTGATAATTCAAAGGGAGGCAAACGATCTTGTAAACTTTCTAGTTGCTTTGATAACTTTTCTCCAATTATATCTGGTCTAGTTGCTAGAAATTGACCTAATTTAATGAATGTTGTACCCATAGATTGCAAGGAGTTTGATAATCTTTCACCTTCGGTTTCATTTACAAAAGAATTATCTTTTTTTGAAAATGATAAAGACAACAAATAGAATAAAATTTTTATTCCAATCGGTGGATTATGAAACTTTGTGAATATACTTAAAGCGTCAGATTTTGCTAATTTCCTTCCAAGCTTAAAAAGTATGTATAATTTTTTAATCATACTTTCCAACCTGAATGAATAGCTACTATTCCACCAGAAAAGTTTCTATAATCACATTTAATAAAATTATTTTTCTCCATTAAACCCTTTAATTCCTCTTGATTAACAAATTCTTGGATACTTTTTATTAGATATTCATAAGGCTCTTTTTCACCAACCACAAATTTTCCTATTTCTGGAATTAATTTAGAGTATCTTTTATAGACTAAATCTAAGTTTAAATTTTGAATTTTTGAAAATTCTAAACAAAAAAATCTACCTCCTGACTTTAAAACTCTGTACGCTTCACTTAAGGATTTATTAATATTTTTTGTATTTCTTAAACCAAAACTGATTGTGTAATAATCACATGAATTAGATTTTAAAGGCAATTTCTCTGCCGACCCCTTAATCCACTTGATATTTTTGTAATTTGATAGTCTATTTTTTCCCCTTTTCATCATTCCTTCATTGGGGTCAATACAAAATAATTCTATATTTTTATTTGAACTATTATCGATAAAAAGTTTTGCTATATCACCTGTGCCACATGCAACATCTGCTAGAATTTTATTTTTACCTGGGTTCATCCAATTTATTAAATTTCTTTTCCAGATTCTATGAACTCCGAGTGACATCAAATCATTCATGATGTCGTATTTATCATAAACTTTATCAAAGACACCTTGGACTAGACCTTTTTTATTTTGAAGATATTGTTGCATAAAATAAATAATATTAATTAATATAATAATAAATGCCAGAATTGCCAGAAGTAGAAGTTGTTAAAGAGTCACTAAGTAGAACAATAACAGGAAAAAAAATAAAAAAAGTAAGTATAAAAAATAGGAATTTAAGGTACAAAATAAAAAAAGGTTTTGAAACAAGACTTCAATCAAAATTAATAAAAAAAATTGAGCGGTTTTCAAAATATATCATACTAGTTTTAAATGATGAAAAATTTTGCTTAATTCATCTTGGAATGTCTGGCACTATACATCTCTTAAGAAAAAATATTTTAAATCAAAAAACAAATGCAAGTTTTTATCATAGTCCTTATTTACCAAAAAAACATAACCATGTGTTTTTAGAATTTGATAACATAAAAATTATATATAATGATCCCAGAAGATTTGGTTATTTCAAATTATTTGAAAATAAGAATAATTTAGAAAATTTTATAAATAACTATGGTCCTGAGCCTTTTTCTTCAAAATTTAATCTCAACTACTTAAAAAAATATTTTTATAAAAAGAAAAAGAATATAAAAAATTTTCTCTTAGATCAAAAGTTTGTTTCAGGTTTGGGGAATATTTATGCAAGTGAAATTTTATTCAGCTCTAAAATAAATCCAAAAAAAAAAGCAAAATCTTTAAGTGATAACGATTGTATTAATATTATTAAATATTCAAGAAAAATTTTAAATTTAGCGATAAAAAAAGGTGGGTCTAGTATTAGAGATTTTAAAAATATAGTTGGTAAAAATGGATCTTTTCAAGATAACTTTAAAGTATACAATAGAGAAAATAAGAGTTGTCTTTCACCAGGATGCAAAGGGACAATAAAAAAAAAATTTATCACTAATAGATCAACATTTTTTTGTAATATTTGTCAAAAATAAAAAATTATTATATTGACCGTATAAATTTCTCGTTATATACAATCGCGCTTATGGCAAACACTAAATCAGCTATTAAACGAATAAGACGTATTTCACGTCAAACAATGGTAAATAAGTCTAGAAAAAGCAGGTTTAGATCTGCAATAAAAAAAATGAATTTAATTCTTGATAAAAAGGACAAAAAAGAAGCTTTAGCATTCTTGCCAAAATTAAACTCTGAATTGATGAAAATAGCAAAAACAGGGGTGATAAAAAAGCAAAACGCGTCAAGAAATATTTCTAGAATAACAAAAAAAATAAATTCCTTATAACAACTTTTAGTTTACTTAAAGAAATTACAACCCTAGAGATTATTTTTTCAATTAAAAAAAGAATCTTTTAATCTTTTAGTCCCAAGATAAAAAAAAAGATAAAAAAAGTAAATTTAAGATTACTAATTTTAAGTCCCTAAAAATAGATTCAATTATTAATTTATACAATTGTAAATTTTATTTTTTTTTGAGAATAAAAATAAATTTATTGCATTGAATTATGAATAGGAGTTTAACAGACTCTCATGAAAAATAATCTCACAAACATTAAATCAGACAATATTAATAAGATTGATTGGAAATTATTACAAAATGAAATGAAAAATAAGTTTGGTTCTGAGATTTATGATAGTTGGTTAAAAAAAATTGATTTGGTTGATGAGTTTAAAAATTATGTTTTATTATCCGTTTCGACAAGATTTATCAGAGACTGGATAACTTCAAGATATTTAGATCAAATATTACAAATAATTAAATTATATAAAAAAGATATTTCCAGAATAGAATTTGTGATTCACGAGAATATAAAGAACAAAAATACTGATGAAATAAAACCAGATCATTCATCTGATAATGAAAAGGTTTCATTCATTAAAGATTCATATCTTCAATATAATCGAATTGATCCAAATAAAAACTTTGAGAATTTCTTGCTAGGGAAAAGTAATAAACTAGCTTTTGAAGCTGCAAAAAAAGTCTCAGAACAAATAGCTCATTATAATCCTCTATATATTTATGGTGGAGTTGGAATGGGTAAGACACATTTGTTAAATGCAATTGGATTAAGTTTGAAAGAAAAAAATAAAGTAATGTTTATTTCAGCTGAAAGATTTATGTATCAATTTGTAAAATCGATAAAATCTAATGATATGGTAAAGTTTAAAGAGTATTTTAGAAATACTGACATATTTTTGATTGATGATATTCAATTTATGAATGGAAAAGAAGCTATGCAAGAAGAGTTTTTCCACACATTTAATGTTTTGTTAGAGAAAGGATCACAAATTATAGTATCAGCAGATAGACCACCAAACAAATTAACTAGAATACAAGAGAGAATTAAATCTAGATTTTCAGGAGGACTAGTAGTTGATATTCAAAATGCTGATTTTGAATTAAGATACAATATAATAAAATCCAAAAATGATGATCTCAAAATTCATGATCCAAATAATATTAAAATCAGTGATGAGATCATAAAATTTATCAGTACAGAAGTTAACACTAGTATCAGAGAACTTGTAGGTGCATTTAATAGAATAGTATCTTTCTCAAGAATTTATGGAAAAACACCTTCAATGTCAGAGGTAAAAGTAATATTAAAAGATCTCTTAAATTTAACAGAAAATAAAGTTGATATAGACAATATTCAAACAATAGTCTGTAAATATTTTAAAATAAGTAAAAACGAAATGTTGTCACCAAGAAGATCAAGATACCTTGTAAGACCAAGACAAACTGCTATTTATTTAGCAAAAATGCTGACATCTAAATCTTTACCAGAGATAGGTCGATCATTTGCTAATAGAGATCACACAACTGTTATTCATTCAGTTAAAACAATAGAGAAATTAAGAAAAGACGATAATGAATTAAATTTAAGCATTGATAGCCTAAAGAATAAAATATTATACAAACAAGAAAATGAAATTTAGTGTTAATCAACAAGATTTGCAAAAATCTTTAGGTTATTGTCAGGGTGTAATAGAAAAAAGAAGCACTTTACCTATACTTTCAAATATTTTGATAGAGGCAGCAAATTCAAAGTTAAAAATTACAGCAACAGATTTAGACTTAATATTTGTAAATGAAATTTCAAATATTAAAATTTTTGATGAAGGCAAAACAACTACTTCTTCATCAATTATGTTTGATATTGTAAGAAAAATACCCTCTGGTAGCCAGATAAATTTTGAAAATACTGGAGAAAGTAAATTACAACTAGAATCAAATAAATCTCTATTCAATTTAAATTCAATTAATGCTTCTGAATTTCCAATTACAGATGAAAATTTCAATGAAAATGAATTTACTATAAATTCAAAAGATTTATTAAAACTTTTAAACAAATGTAAATTTTCGATTTCAAACGATGAAACAAGGCATTATCTTAGTGGTATTTTTTTCCATCAGACCCAAACAGATGATAAGAATTTTTTAACAGCAGCCGCAACAGATAGCCATAGAATGTCTATCTCAAAAATAAGATTAAAAAACAAAATTGAATTTGAACCAATAATACTTCCAAAAAAAACTATATTTCAATTATGTTCTCTTTTAGAAGATTATGATGGCGAGGTTAAAGTCTCAAATATTAAATCCAAAATTAAATTTGAACTTAATAATAGTATTTTGATATCAAAATTAATCGATGGAAAATTCCCTAATTATATTCAAGTTATCCCTAGAGAGAATCAAAAAAAACTTGAAATAGATCTAAAATCTTTTCTAAATTCCGTTGATAGAGTAGCATCAGTTTCTCTAGATAAAAAAGATGGTGTAAAATTTAATTTGACTAAAGATAATTTAGATTTATCTGTCAATAATACTAATAGTGGTGATGGTAAAGAAAGCCTATCTGTAAAATTTGAGTCAGATTTAGATATAAGTTTTAATTCTAGATATTTGCTAGATATAGCATCCCAACTAAATGGTGATAACATTGAAATATATTTGAAGGATACTGGATCTCCAGCTTTAATAAAAGATCCTGCAGATTTTGACAGTATTTATGTTGTAATGCCTATGAAAGGTTAGTTAGCAAGACCAAGCTCGGAATAAATTTCTTTTTGCAATAATTTTACAAATTCTGTTTCTTCGATACCTGTATTAATTGGTTTTAAAATAGAAATAGTAATCGTTTTATTGGGTATCATCTTTCCAGATTTTGGCCATACTCTTCCAGAGTCAATAGCGACGGGTTGACATTTTACATTTAATTCTCTGTAAATTCTTCCAACTCCCTTTTTAAAAGGAATAATTTCATCTGGTAGAACTCGAGTAGCTTGTGGAAAAATTATTACAGGTCTTTTTGTTTTTTCCATAACTTCTTTAATTTTTTCAGTAAAATTAAGGTTTTCTTTAGAAACTTTATTTCTATTCACAGAAATAGAATCTATCTTTCTTAAATACCAACCAAATATCGGAATATTTAATAGTTCTTTTTTAAGAATAAAAATTGGTGAATTAAATATTGTTTGTAAAAAAAAAGTTTCAAACATCGATTGATGAGAGCATGCGATGAAGAAATTTTCGTTATTAATTATGTTTTCTTGACCTTTTATTACTATGCTGGTTGAGTAAAAAATTTTTAAACAGAATGAGGACCAGTATCCAAAAAGTTTACCTCCAAAAAGAGTGATTTTCTTTGGTAGTAATAAAGATGGAAGAAAAATAATACATATTAAAATTAATCCAGAAAAAAATATACTTTTAAAGAGGATATTTCTCATTATAAGTTTTAAGTTAGATAATATCTGTTATTTTTTGTCTTTTTCTTATAATCTTTACTTTATTTCCTTTAATCAAAATTTCAGCAGGCCTTAATCTAAGATTATAATTAGATGATAATGAATAACCATAGGCACCTGTATCGCAAATAATCATAATATCATTTTCTTTTATATTCTGAAAATTCCTTTCTGTTAAAAATTTATCAGTTGTTTCACATACAGGGCCTACAAATTCTAATATTTTCTTTGATTGCGACTTATTTCTTTGGGATGGAACTATTCTATGTTTTGCATTATATAAAGCTGGTCTTATCAAATCATTCATTGCTGCATCCAATATCACAAATGTTTTTGTCTTATTATGTTTTAAATAAATTACTTTAGTTGCAAGTATACCAACATTTCCAATTATAGATCTACCAGGTTCAAAAATTATTTTACAATTGTATTTTTTTTTAAATTTAATTATTGATTTTTTATATTTTGTATAATTAAGTTTTTTCGTTTTATTGTCATAATTAATCCCCATCCCCCCACCTAAATCAATAAACTCAAATTTATAATCTAAACTTCTTAAAAGTTTATCAAGAACATTTAGCATTTTTTCGTAGGGTTTGTGGTTTAAGATTTGACTACCGATATGAACACTTAAGCATTTAATATTTATAAATTTTGATTGTTTCATCAAATTAATAATTTTTACAAAAGTCTTTTTATCTACACCAAATTTATTTTCACTTTTACCAGTTGAAATTTGTTTCAATGTTTCAGCATCTGTATCTGGATTTAATCTTAGTCCTATATCAACAACTTTATTTAGTTTTTTTGCAGCCGCTTCAATCGCCAAAACTTCACTCAATGACTCAGAATTTATTAATAATATTTTTTGCTTAATGGCGTACTCAATTTCATCTTTTGTTTTACCAACTCCAGAGAAAACTATTTTGTTTTTGTTAATACCAGCCTTAAGTGATGCATATAATTCACCTTTTGAAACCACATCTGCCCCGAGGCCAAGTTTTTTTATTTCTTTTAATAGTGAAATATTAGAATTAGATTTTACAGAAAAACAAATTAAAGGTCTTATTTCCTTAAAAGCTTTTTTAAAATTCTCTACATTTTCTCTTAAATTTTTGTAAGAGTAGCAGTATAGAGGTGTATTAAATTTTTTTGTCAGACTCTCAACGTTTTTTCCTTCAATAAAAAATTTATTGTTTAAATATCTCATAATACTTTTTGAATATTCTTACTTAATTCAGATTTATACTCTGGATCGCCTTTACGCCCACAAGCAACTACAAAATATAAACAAAGTATAATAATTAAAATTTTTTTACTCATTTTTTGCTTTTTTTATCATTTTCTTAACGTTCTCAAAAGAAGTTCCGCCATAAGATTTTTTTGAAATAATTGAATTTTCTAGATTTAGTATTTTATAAACATTTAATGTAAGTTTTGGCTCAATTTGATTTATTTCTTTCAATTCTAGTTCGTGAAGTTTTTTGTTTTTTTTTTCAGCTAGATTAATTATTTTCGCTGTTTGTATGTATGCTTTTCTAAATGGATATCCAAGTTCTCTTACAATGTAATCAGATAAATCTGTAGCTGTAGTAAAACCTTTTTCCGCAAGGGATAGCATACTTTTTT
Organism: uncultured Pelagibacteraceae bacterium; assembly: GCA_902580505.1. Taxonomy (GTDB): domain Bacteria; phylum Pseudomonadota; class Alphaproteobacteria; order Pelagibacterales; family Pelagibacteraceae; genus Pelagibacter. Next base: position 62,595 of record CACHLB010000003.1, on the reverse strand, counting down.
TATTTATTATTAAATTTTTTAATACATCATTCAATAATGATAGCGATATTTTTAATTGATCATTTGTTTTAAAAACAATTTCTTTGTCATCCTGTAAATCTTTAAAATATGATAAGGGTAAACCCTTTAATATTGAAATCATAGAATTGATATTTCCAATAAATATTCCAGTTTTACCTCTCAAATATTCCAATGGATCAGGATTCTTTTTTTGTGGCATAATCGAAGAACCAGTTACTAATTTATCATTTAAAGTTATCAAGTTAAATGCATCAGAATTCCAAATTATGAGTTCTTCAGCAATTCTAGAAATGTGTAAAGAGCAAGCCAGAGAAGAATATAAAAAATCTAAAACAAAATCTCTATCAGATACAGTATCTACAGAATTGTTTGTTGGTTTTTTAAATTTAAGTTTTTTTGTGGTGTAATTTCTATCGATATTAAATGAAGTACCAGATAAAGCCCCTACACCTAAAGGATTTTCATCTAAAAATTCTAAATTATTCTTAAATTTTTTCTTATCTCTCTTAAACATTTCAACATATGCTAGTAGATAATGTGCCAAAGATAGTGGTTGTGCATTTTTTAAATGTGTAAATCCTGGCATAATTGTTCTGATATTTTTTTGTGCAAGATTTAGAATATTTGAATTTGTATTATCTAATAAAATTATTATTTTTTTTGTTGCTTCTTTTAACCATAATTTAAGGTCGGTAATTACCTGATCATTTCTAGATCTAGCAGTATGAACATATCCGGCATCATCACCAATCAGTTCAAATAATCTATTTTCTATATTCATATGAATATCTTCTAAATCATAATTAAAATTGAATTTCTTTTTTACAATTTCATTTTTTATTCTTTTTAATCCCCAGATTATCTTATTCTTTATTCTAAAATTTATAATTTTCTGTTTGTGAAGCATTTCGACATGGGCAATTGATCCTTCGATATCTTCTTTAAATAGTCTCTTATCTACTGGTAATGAACCTCCAACTTTTTTAAATAAAGTTGAGGCATTTTTCTTAATTCTTGTACCCCAAATTGGTTTATTGTTTTTATTTTTACTCATGTTATTCAATTACAAATCTATGAAATTTATATTTATATCCATTAAAATAATATTTTTTTACTTCATATCACTTAGCTCTTCATATTCAATAGAAGCGCCAAATATAAAAAATCTAATAATTTATGAGGAAAAACAAAAAATTAAGTTCTTTGACTTTTTAAATGAGGCTGGAAATAAAGTTAATTTGAAAAATTTTAAATCTGAATTAATTATTTTGAATTTTTGGGCAACATGGTGTGCTCCTTGTAGAGAGGAAATGCCATCTTTAAACAATCTTCAAATACTTAAGGATGAAAAAAAAATAAAGATTATCCCAATAAATATAGGTGGAGAAAATATAAATACATCTAAGAAATTTTTTGAAGACCTCCTTATAGAAGAATTACAAGTTTTTGTTGGTGATGGCGCTGCAATTGCAAAAAATTTAAAATTACGAGGACTGCCTACAACACTATTTATTGATAAAGATGGTTATGAGTTTGCAAGAATAGTTGGTTCAATAGATTTTAATAGTGATGAATTTTTAAATTGGTTAAATGAATTAAATTAATTCTTATAAAAGTAAGCTAATGCTACAAGCACAATTATAGCAACAAATTGCAGTAAAACTCTTAGCTGCATTAATTTGTTTGAAGTTTTTTTATCTCCGTCTCCCTTAAAAAGAGTTCTAATTCCAAGAATTAAGACTACAGCCACAGCTGCAAGTAAAACAATTGCTGCAATTTTAACAAATATTTCAGAAATCATACTTTGATTTTAGTTTCTTTTTAAAATAAAAAAACATAATTACTTATCTATGACATTTTGCCTTGAATCAACAATTATAAAACCTGAAAATGGGTCTGACATCAAAAATGCAGTAATTTTACTTCACGGATATGGTGGAGATGGAAAAGATATAAGCATGTTAACTCTGAATTGGAAAAGGTTTTTAACCAATACAGTATTCTTATGTCCGAATGGACATGAACCATGTAAAATTAATCCAATTGGTTATCAATGGTTTGATTTAGAAACAAATGATAAAAATTATATTTTAAATGAAGTAAAAAAAGCCGAAAATAAATTAATAAAATACATTGAAGAAGTTAAAGCAGAATATAATTTGGAAAATTCAAAGATATGTTTATCTGGATTTAGTCAGGGTTGCATGATGTCAATAAACTTGGGCTTAACTTCTAAAGATCCTTTTAATTGTATTGTTGGATTTTCTGGAAAGATTATAGATAAAGAGGATCTTAGTTTAAGATTAATTTCTAAAACAAAAACTTTATTAATTCATGGTGAAAAAGATGAAATAGTTCCACCCTACAATTTATTGGAAGCAAAAGATTTTTTTACACGCAATAATATTATTATAGAAACTTTAATGATCAAAGACTGCGACCATCATATACCAGTTGAAGCTTCAAGTAACGCATTAAAATTTATCAAAGATAATTTTGATATTTAAAGAGAATTAACTTTTTTGTTACATTGATTAAAAATAATATATAATATATTAAATAAATATGACTCTGATGATCAATGAAAACCTATCACTCGAAAAATGTCCGGCTCTAGTTCTTAACGCAGATTATAGACCACTAAGTTATTATCCTTTATCGTTATGGTCATGGCAAGACGCTATTAAATCTGTATTTTTAGATAGAGTCTCAATTGTAAGTCATTATGACAGAATGATAAGAAGCCCATCTTTTTCTATGCAGTTACCGAGTGTTATTGCATTAAAATCTTTTATAAAGCCTCGTTCAAATCCAAATTTCACAAGATTTAATGTTTTCTTAAGGGATAAGTTTAGTTGTCAATATTGCGGAAGTAATGATGAACTAACTTTTGACCATCTTCTTCCAAGATCAAAAGGTGGGAAAACTGATTGGGAAAACGTTGTTACTGCTTGCTCTGCATGCAATGTAAAAAAAGGTGGAAGATTGCTAAAAAATTCTGGAATGAAGTTAAATCAATGGCCTTTTCAACCAACAACAGAAGATCTTCATAGAAATGGGAAGAATTTTCCTCCTAATTTCCTACACAGCAGTTGGATGGATTATTTATATTGGGATGTGGAACTAGATCCTAGTTAAATTTTTTCAGAAATATTTATAGCAATTTTTGAGCCAGTTTTAATAATTTTATCCATTACTGAATATAATCCTTTTTTTGTTGCACCATGTTCATATGCAATATCTTTATGCTCTAATTCATCAGCTCTAAATTTTTTAATTTTTTCTCTAAGTTTTTTCTCATCATCTTGTAATTGATCTATTTGACTTTGGTAATGTTTATCAATTACTTCCTCAACAGAGGCTGTGCAAAGCATTGCTGCCTTTTTTCCTAATATTGTTGAGCCGAAACCTAAACCTACTCCTAATAAATCCCATAGTGGTAAAAATTTAGTTGGTTTTATATTTCTTTCCCTGATTTCATTTTCAAAAAAATCACTATGTTCTTTTTCATGTTCTCTCATTTCTTCTACTAATTTTAATAGTTCAGGATCCTTTTTGAATGTTTTCAGTGCTAAAAGTTGACCTTCATATATCTTGATTGCACCTCTTTCACCTGCGTGATCAACTCTAATAAATTCTTCTATTTTTTTCTTGTTAGTCTTTTTCATAAATAAGAGCTCTTAGCGAAAATAATACAATTAGTAAAGATGTTAAAAAATTCAATCCAGATAAAGATATGCCTAAAATAGTAAACTCTACATCTTTACAATTTTTAACCATTCCAAGACTTTCGATTATTTTTTCTTTATTTGTGATATCTATATTTATGTTTGTGCAACCAGCATATTCTTCAAAAATGCCATTTTCTATACCAAAATGATACCCTGCAAGAGCAGTGCTCAGTGTAAATGTAATGATTAAAGCGATTAATATTCTATCGGATTTAATATAGTTATATCCTAAAAAACAAATGAAGATCGCTACTAAAAAAGGAATCCTTTGATAAATACATAATTTACATGGCAAATACCCAAGAACTCTTTCAATATAGATCGCAGATAATATAGCAATAATTGAGTATATAAAAATTAATAAATAAATATTTTTTCTTTTTAAAATAAAATTCATTTTAGTTCATAAAGTTTTGTAAAAATTTATAAATTAAAAAAGCAAAAACTATTAATACAATTGAGATTATAACTGAAACTTTAAGCAGTTTTTTTTCAATTATTGTCTTCATAGCTGGACCAAAATTTCCAACCAAAAAAGCTATAATAAAAAATCTAGATCCTCTTGTTAGTAAGGAGACAATAATAAAATAAACGATATTAAATTGAACAAACCCACTAGTTATTGTGAGTAATTTAAATGGGATGGGTGTAAAACCTGCTATGGCCAGCAACGTTGCCCATGTAAAAACCCCTCCATCTGATGAAATTTTATCTTTTAAAAATGAAGTATTATCTACACCGTAAAGCTCAAAAATCTTAATTCCAATTTCATTGAAAAAAACATATCCTATGAAATATCCCAAACATGCACCTAAGACCGATCCTGTCGTAGCAATAATTGCTATCTTCATCCATCTTTGTCTGTCGGCAATAGTCATTGGAATAATAAGAACATCTGGTGGAATAGGAAATATGAAACTCTCAATAAAAGATATAAAACCCAAAATTTTTTTTGAATTTTTATGTCCTGCAAGATTAATTGTTTTATTAAATAGTTCCTTAAACATATTTTCTTTTAATATAAATAGTGTTTTAATACTATTATTTATATTCTATGAAACTAAAAATATATGGGCGAATGGCGGAACTGGTAGACGCGTTGGACTCAAAATCCAATAGTAGCAATACTGTGAGAGTTCGATTCTCTCTTTGCCCACCAAAAAATATATGAACTTAAAGCAAATTAATAATTTAACTGAATTATTTTTTGATCAATTTAATAAACAAATTGATAAAAATAAAATTTTATTATCAACTTTAGGTGATAAAAGAAAAAATTATTCTTGGCAAGAAACCCACGATTTTATTAATTTAGTTTCCAATGAATTAAGAAAAGTAATATCAAAAGGTGATAGATGTTTATTAATTTCTGAAAATAGACCAGAATGGTTTATTGCAGACTTATCTATTATGTTATCAGATGGGATAACTGTTCCAGCTTACACAACTTATGCAGAAAATGACTATAATTATATTATTAATGATTGTACTCCCAGTATAATTTTTGTTTCAAACATTACACAATTCAATAAATTAAAAAAAATTATTAAGGACAAAAAATTTATAAAAAAAATATTTTCCTTTGAAAAACTAATAAATGTAGAATTTGAATATATTAATTTAGAAGACTTAATAAAAAAAAATAATAAAAAAAATTTACCAATTCACAAATCTTTAGCCTTAAGAAATGATCCATCTTGCATAATTTATACTTCAGGTACGCAAGGAAATCCTAAGGGAGTGATTTTAAGTCATGGAGGTATCTTAAATAATTGCGAGGGTGCAATAGATATCCTAAAACCATTATTAACTAAAGAACAACCTAGGTTTCTTACTTGGCTTCCACTTTCACATTCTTATGAGCATACTGTTCAATTTGTACAAATTACTGTAGCTGCTAGAATTTTTTATGCTGAGAGCATCGATAAATTAGTTAAGAATATGGGTGATTGTTCACCAGAAATTATGACTGCTGTACCGAGATTTTACCAAAACCTTTATCAAAAAATTAATACAAGTTTTAAAAAAGCTAAAGGATTGAAAAAAAACTTAATTTTTAAAATGTTAGAATTAGGTTTAAAAAAAATAAGAAAAGAAGATTTAACTTTTTTTGAGAAACTACAAGATAATATTCTTGAGAAATTAGTAAGAAAAAAAATAAAATCACAATTTGGTGGATCTCTTAAAACATTTGTTTCTGGTGGAGGTGCTTTAGATAAAGAGGTTGGATATTTTTTAAATGCGATTGGTTTACCAACTCTTCAAGGTTACGGGCTAACTGAGACATCTCCAGTTGTAAGCTGTAATCCAATAGATGATATTAGAATAGATACTGTTGGCCCACCGTTTAAGGGAAATGAGGTTAAAATAGCAGAAGATGGTGAAATACTAGTTAAAGGTGAAAATGTTATGTTGGGCTATTGGAATAATAAAGAAGAAACTGATAAAGTTCTGATAGATGGATGGCTCCACACGGGAGATATTGGTGTATTTGAAAATAATTTTTTAAAAATTACTGATAGAAAAAAAGATATTCTCATTACTCCTGGAGGAGATAATATTTCTCCATTAAAAATTGAAAATGAATTAGTAAATTTAGAATTCATCGATCAAGCAGTGGTTTATGGAGATAATAAACCATATTTAGTAGCTCTAATAGTTTTAAATGACGAATATATTAATATTACAAATGAAGAAATTCATAATGTAATAAATAATTTAAATAACAATCTTTCAAAAATAGAAAATATTAAAAAGTTTTTTATAATAAATGAAAAATTTTCAATTGAAAATGGAATGTTAACTCCAACATTAAAGTTAAAAAGATATAAAATAATAAATAAATATAAAAATAATTTTGAAAATCTTTATAATTAACTGAAAAAATTTGTTTAATTATGGCTATTTTACTTAACTTTTTTAATTACTAATTTTTTTTATTTTTTTAAAAAAAAAATTAAAAAATTACAAAAAATTATGTAATTGACATAACTATTCAAAAAAAATACAAAAAGGTAATTAAACGAATCAAAAAGATTCGTAATAAAAAAAGGGAGCTAAAGATGGCTAAAAGAAGAAAAAAAGCTGCTAAAAAGAAAACTAAGAAAAAAGCTAAGAAAAAAGCTAAAAAGAAAAGAAGAAAATAGTCTAGTATTCTTTTTAACAAACGCTTCTCATGGCGCTTGCGTGGGAAGCGTTTTTTTTATTTAGCTACCTCTTCTGATACTTCTTCCTCTATAGATTTATTTTCTATCTTCTGGACTTGTTTCTCTAAGTTTCTTTTCAAAGCTTTATCAAGTTTTTTTTGTGTGTCTTCTAAGTTTATATTTAAAACAATTTGAAATTCTGTAAGTATTCTATCATAAGCTTTTTCAAAAAGTTGCCTTTCACTATATGATTGATCTACCATAAGATCATCCCCCTTATTGAGATCTCTAACTACTTCTGCTAGCTCGTAAATTTTGCCAGATGAGATTTTTGCCTCATACTCTTGTGCTCTTCTGCTCCACATACTCCTTTTAATTTTAGGTTTACTTTTTAAAATACTTATACATTTATTGACTTGATTAATTGTTGCTAATGGTCTTAGGTGTGATTGCTTGTTGACTGGAACCATTCCATTAGCCTTATCTTTCTCGAATTTGAGTATGTAAGTTTCAATATCGATACCACCAATATTCATTTTTTTAAATTCGGTGATCTGACCAACTCCATGTTTAGGATATACAACGTAATCTTTTATCTTATATTCTTTTTTTTCAGTATCTTGTTTTTTAACTTTTTTAATTTCTGGTTTTTGTTCATTACTTTTGGGTATACGCAAAAGATTTGAGCTATTCTCTGAAGTATTTTTTTTCTCTTTTTTTTCAGAAATAGTTTTAACTATTTTCTTTTGAACCTTTGTTTTTTTTTCTTTAGCTACAACTTTAGTTTTTTTAATTTTCGAAACTAGTTTAGTTTTTTTTACTTTGCTAACTGTTTTAGTTTTTTTTTGTTTAATGGTTTTTTTTTTATTAGCAGCTTTCTTATTTTTAAACGTTTTCTTCAAAGTATTTATCAAACTTATTTTCTTCATCTTTAAATTTCTCGTGGTCTGGCATCGGTTGCTTTGCTTCCGATATATTTGGCCATATTTCTGAATATTTTTTGTTTAATTCTAACCATTTTTCACTACCAGGTTCTGTATCTGAAACTATAGCATCAATTGGACACTCAGGTTCACAAACGCCACAATCTATACACTCATCAGGTTTAATTACAAGCATATTTTTGCCCTCATAAAAACAATCAACAGGACAAACATCAACGCAAGTTGTGTGTTTACATTTTATGCATTTATCATTGACCAAATATGTCATTGATTTGATTTAACTTTTTCTTTTATGTCACCTACAACTTTTGCATCAAGATATAACAAACCAGATAACCTTCTCATTAGGTTACTTTCATACATGTCTGCTTGCTCATCTGAATAAATAATTGTCCATAATGCTTCAATAACTATTTTTTTTTCATCTAAACTTTTATTTTTTACTTCTTTAGTAAATTCTAAAATCTGATTTGAATCTTTTTCTTTAGTTTCAGCATCAATTAATATTTCATCTAAATTATTCTCATCGGCACCCATTTCAATCAAAGCATTTTTAATTATACTTTTCTCTTTTTCTGTGAAATTTTCGTCTATCTTTGCAGAATGGATTAGAAGAGCTGCGACACTTATTAAAGATAAATGATTTTCATCATTCTTATTCTCTTTTTCTTTTTTAAATAAATTAAACATTATTTTAAGTTTAATTGGTTTAATACACCGAATGGATTATTAGAATAGTCCTTTTTGTCGTATTTTTTAAAAATTTTATTTTTTGTTGGAACATATTTTATAAAAAATTCTTTTTCTTTCTCGAAAATTTTATAATCCATCTTTTTTAAAAGCTTTTTAAAATTTTCTTTTGAACAACCAAGTAAGTTTAGCATTTCAGGTACAACCTTTACTTCTTCTTTTTCATCTTTTTTTGAATTAAATATTAATAAGAACAATCTTTCGAGAATATCAATTCTTACATAAATATCATCAAATTTTTCAAAACCACAAAGTAACATAAAGTCTCTATTTGCAGTTTTCATATTATTTAAAAAATTTAGTCCGAATGTTGGAGGAGATAAATTTAAAAACTCATTATTATAACTTTTCCATAATAATATTCTTAAAGAAACTGAACTTGGTTTGAATAATTTAAATAAAAAGACATGATATCTTCCAAACTTAACACCTAGTTTTCTTAATTTTTTCCTATCATCTTGATTTATCTTTTTTAGGTATTCAGAGATACTTGATCTTTTTATAACACCGTTATTTTCATAAAGTCTGTAAGCTAAAGCTCTAAGTTCTGGGTTATTTTCTTTAATGTTTTTCAACTCAATTAAACTATTAAGTTCAGTCTCAATTTTTTTTATTATCCATTTATTTAGGTAGTCGTTTAAATTATTTCTTTCATTATTCTCAATCATTTCATCTATGATCAAATCAATTTTTGGATTAAGATAATCAGATCCAGCTGTCAATTTTGCTATTGGTTCATTTCTCCAATATATCTTAAAGTCATCTTTCAATTCTATAAGTCCAGTATCCATTATTTGTTGTATTCTATTGATTATTTCTGGACCTACATTTTGCCTTGCAGCTTTTTTTAATGATTTAATATCTGCATCTAGAGCATCCACCTTTAAATCTAATTGAAGTTTTAGACCTTTTAAAATTCCAATATATTGATCATTAATCAATACTTTTTCTTCCTCAATAATTTCAGTTTTTAGCTCAATATCTTGTTTTAATCCTTTGGCTAAGACGCTAGCTCTTTTATCTATAAACGTTTTGGTTAATTCATCATGAAGTCTATCCGATAATTTATCCTCTAAGTTTTTAGTTCGTTCGACCCAATAATCTTGATTTTCAACCCAATTAGATTTGTTTGCAACATATGACCAAGTTCTTACATTCGATATTCTATTTGAAATTGAGTCTACATTTCCGTCCAGCTTATCAAGCATAGAAAGTTGTTTTTTCATATAATAGTTAGGTATTTTGCTTTCTTCACCTGTCAAAAAATTGAATACTTTATCTACAACTTTTAAGTGGTGACCGTAAGTTTTTTTGACAAAATCAGGTATTTGACAACATTCCCAGAGTATTTTCAAAATGTTTGGATTATTTTCTATACTGTTGTTATTTTCTTTTAAAAAATATTTTAAAACTTTTTCATCTTCACATTCTCCTACTCTTCTCAACCAATCTTTATTGGGTTTTTCATCTAAAGATTTTATAAGAGTTTCTTTATTTTTAAAATCTAGATTAGAATTTCTCCAGAATATATTTTGTATCTCTGGAAAATTATGATTTTCTAAAAACTCTATTTCTTCTGGATTAATTTCATCACAATCCCCAGTAATACCAAAACTTCCATCATTTAAATATCGACCAGCTCTACCTGAAATTTGCCCAATTTCTGAGATTTTTAACCTTCTAATTTTTTTTCCATCAAATTTTTTTATGTTTGAGAAATAAACATTATCTAGATCCATATTTATTCCCATTCCAATAGCATCAGTAGCAACAAGATAATCAACATCGCCAGATTGATATAAACTCACTTGAGCATTTCTTGTTTTAGGACTAAGTGATCCCATAACTATTGCTGCACCACCTTTCTGTCTTCTTATGAGTTCTGCAATTGCATAAACCTCTTCTGTAGAAAAAGCAATTACAGCACTTTTTCTCTCAATTCTTGAAATTTTTTTGTGTCCGCCAAATGAGAGTTTTGATAATCTTTGTTTATTTATAAACTCAATATCTTCATCAAGTTTTTGAATAATACTTTTTATAGTATTGGAACCCATCAGCATTGTTAATTTCTCACCTCTTAGATTTAATAATCTGTCAGTAAAAATATGACCTCGTTCATGATCTGAACACATTTGAATCTCATCTATCCCTACAAAATCTAAAACTTTGTCTACAGGCATTGACTCTACAGTGCACAAAAAATACTTTGCATTAATTGGTATAATTTTTTCTTCCCCAGTAATAAGAGCAACTTGAGATACATCTACTTTTTGTATAATCTTGTCATATACTTCTCTAGCTAAAAGTCTAAGAGGAAACCCTATCATTCCCGAATCGAAAGAAAGCATTGTTTCTATAGCTAAAAAAGTTTTACCAGTATTTGTAGGTCCAAGAACTGCTGTGATCTTATTTTTTGACATATCTACTTTTAGTATGATCTTTTTTAAGCCTACTATATTTTGTTACTCAAAAAGAACAAAAATAGACTAAAACTAGTCCGAATCAGATAGGAAAAAGTTCTCATTTTCAATTTATATCATCTAAGGTTAGCATAAATTTTACAATATAAATATAAATATTTAATGCCTAAAAAACTTTGGGAACCGTCTAAAGGACTTATAAAAAATTCGAATTTATTTGCATATGAGAAATTTATTTCAAAATATTATAAATATAATTTTTCAAGAAATTATACAAAGTTATTAAAATGGAGTGTAAAAAATCCTAAAGATTTTTGGAACTCCATCTGGAAATATTTTGAAGTAATAGGAATTAAAACTAACAAATTTAAACTAACCAAGGATCTTATTAATAGTAAGTTTTTTGTAAATTCAAAATTAAGTTTTACAGAAAATCTTTTAGTTAAAAATTCTAATCAAAAAGCTATAACATTTGTTAGTGAAAATGGTTACAGAGAACAAAAGTCCTGGAAAGAACTTAATATTGACGTAAAAAAAATAATTACATTTTATAAAAAAATAAATATTTCTGAAAAAGATAGGATAGCGGCATATACTCCAAATCAGATAGAAACAGTTGAGTGTTTTTTAAGTGCGAGCGCTATAGGATCAATCTGGAGCTCGTGCTCACCCGATTTTGGCGTACCTGGAGTTATAGAACGTTTTTCCCAAATTAAACCTAAATTATTAATTATTACTGACAAATACTATTATAACGGAAAAGAAATAAATATTATTGAAAGATTGCCTATAATTTTAAAAAACATAAAAAGCATAAAATCAGTATTAATTTTAAATTATCCTGGAAAAAAATTAAGAAAATTAAAAAAAATTAAAAATATAAAAATTTATTATTTTAATGAGATTAAAAAATATGAAATAAGCAGAAATAAATTAAAAAAATTTGATTTTGACCATGAATTAGCAATTTTATACTCAAGTGGCACAACAGGTAAGCCAAAATGTATTTGCCATAGATCTGGCGGAGTTTTATTGCAACATTTAAAAGAACATCAATTACATTGCAATATAAAACCAAATGATAATGTATTTTACTTTACAACTTGCGGATGGATGATGTGGAATTGGCTTGTTACAGCCTTAGCATCTAAAGCATCAATATTGCTATTTGATGGCTTTCCTATGTATAAATCTCCAGAGCTATTGTTAAAAATTGCAAATAAAGAGAAAGTTACTCTATTTGGCATAAGTGCAAAGTATATTGATCAACTTATAAAGCACAACGTTAAGGTAAAAGAAAAAATTAAACTTAAGTCTTTAAAAACAATTTGCTCTACAGGATCTCCACTATCAAAAGATGGTTTTGAATTTGTTTATAGAAATATAAAAAAAAATGTTCATTTAGCATCCATTTCTGGAGGAACAGATATTGTTTCATGTTTTGTAAATGGAAACATTTATTCAACTGTAAATAGCGGTGAAATACAAAACAATGGTCTTGGCATGAACACAGCAGTATTTTCTGAAAAAGGAAAATCAATTTTAAATAAAAAAGGAGAATTAGTCTGCAGAAACCCTTTTCCATCTATGCCTTTAAAATTTTGGAATGATCCTGGAAAAGTTAAATATAAAAAAGCTTATTTTTCAAAATTTAAAAATATTTGGCATCATGGAGATTATGCTGAGCGAAAGAATAATGGGTCCTATATTATCTATGGGAGATCAGATGCAACATTAAACCCAGGTGGTGTTCGACTTGGTACAGCTGAAATTTATTCTGTTGTAGAAAAATTTAAAGAAGTAAAAGAGTCTATAGTAGTAGGTCAATCTTGGGATAATGATGTAAGAATTATACTTTTCACAGTCTTATCAAAAAACAATAAATTAGATGAAAAATTAATTTCTAAACTAAAAACAACAATTAGATATGAGGCTTCTCCCAGGCATGTACCTGCTAAAATAATTGCAGTAAATGATATTCCTAGAACTAAGAATGGTAAAATTGTAGAGGTAGCTGTTAAAAATATAATAGACGGCAACAAAATAAATAATTTTGAAGCATTATCCAATCCATCTGCTTTAGATGAATATAAAAATCTAATTGAATTAAAATCGTAATGATCAAAGATACAATCAAAAAATTAAGTTTATCAGCTACGCTAAAAATAAATGAAAAATCAAAAGTTATTGAAAATGAAGGAAAAAATATTATTAAGTTTGGATTTGGACAATCACCATTCCCAGTTCCAATTACTATTGTTGAAGAATTAAAAAAAAATGCACATCAGAAAAGTTATTTACCTATCCAAGGATTAGATAAACTAAGAGAGTCAATCGCAAAATATGAGTCAAAAAAGAAAAATTATAATTTTGACTCAGATCAAGTCATAATAGGTCCTGGTACAAAAGAGCTTATGTTCTTGATGCATTTAGCATTTAAAGGTGAAGTTTTATTGCCAGCTCCAAGTTGGGTATCTTACAAGCCTCAATCAATAATAGCTAAAAATAACTATAATTGGATACAAACATCTGCTGAAAATAATTGGTTTCCTAAAGCTCAAGAAATAGAAAAAATTATTTTGAAAAAACCAGATAAAAAATATCTTTTATTTCTTAATTCTCCAAATAATCCATCAGGACAAGTATGCGAAAATTTAAAAGAAATTTCTTTTATAGTAAAAAAGTATAATATTTTAGTTTTATCAGATGAAATTTATTCTGAATTAACATTTGATGAAAATTATATTTCTATTTTCGAACACTGCACAGATAATGTCGTAATAAGTAACGGACTTAGTAAATGGTGTGGCGCCGGGGGATGGAGACTTGGATACTTTATAATTCCAAAGAAAAAAATTGAATTACTTAAATCTATGAAAGTTTTAGCAAGTGAAACATTTTCCGCAGTAAGTTCACCAATACAGTTTGCTGCAATATCTGCATTTAATTCTAATCATGATGAATATATTTTAAAATCAAAAAAAATTCTTAAAGCTGTTGGAGAGTACGTATATAGAAATTTAAAATCTAATAATATTATTATGAACAAACCCATGGGTGGCTTTTATTTGTTGCCTGAATTTTTGAACAAGAAATTTAATAATTCTTCAATTATGTGTGATGAAATTTTAACTAATTTAAATATTGCTTTACTTCCAGGAAGTGATTTTGGATTTGATCATAAAAGGATGATAGTTCGTTTAAGTTTTACAGACTTTGATGGAGATACATTCATGAAAAATATTAATGAAAAAACCGAAATTAATGATGAGTTAATAAAATTGTACGCCCCAAAGGTTGTAGAAGGAGTAAATAAATTAAAATCTTGGGTTGAAAAATAATAATCGCTTAAAAAATTCCTTAATTAGCAACACTTATATTTAATGAATTTACTAGACACTCGATGCAATAAATAGTTAGATTTAATTTTAAAACTTAAGAGAGGGTATATGAAAAAAATATTATCAACATTATCAAGCTCTCTGATTATTTTTGCTGCTATATTTTCATTTGGATCAATAGCAAAATCAGCAGAGTTTTTTACAATAGGCACAGGAGGACCAACTGGAGTTTATTTTCAGACAGGAAACGCTATTTGTAAAATGTTACATAAATCAGCAATTAGTGCTGAACACGGTAGAAAAAAAGGTATGAAAGATAAAGCTTACAGATGTACCGCTCCTTCGACTGGAGGATCAAATTATAACATCGGCCAAATAAAAGATGGTGAGTTTCAATTTGGTGTAGCACAATCTGACTGGCAATATCATGCTTACAATGGATCAAGCAAATGGGAAGGGAAACAATTCAAAAACTTAAGAGCTGTTTTTTCAGTACATAACGAGCCATTTCAAATCTGGGCTAGAAAAAAAGCAAAAGTTAAAGATTTTATGGGTCTTAAAGGAAAAGTTGTAAACATTGGAAATCCAGGTTCTGGTCAAAGAGGAACAATGGAAGAATTAATGAAAGCTATGGGCGTTGATAACAGTTTCTTTAAATCAGTTACTGAGCTAACATCTTCGGAACAAGTAAAAGCTTTATGTGATGGTAAAATTGATGCGTTTGGATATTCTGTAGGTTTTCCAAATGGAGCGATGGAACAAGCAGCAACATGTGCAGCTAAAGCTATGCCAATCAATTTAACAGGAGATGTAATTAATGGAATTATTAGTGGAGCTGATTATTATGCATCAGCAACAATTCCAAAAGGAACTTATACTAAACAGAAAAAAGATGTAACTACATTTGGTGTTAAAGCTACTGTAGTCACAAGTGTGGATGTTTCTGAAGATTTAGTTTATCAGGTTACAAAAGCTGTTTTTGAAAATTTTGACGATTTTAGAAAACAACATCCAGCTTTCGCTCCTTTAGAGAAAAAAAATATGATAGCTGATGGTTTATCAGCACCACTTCATCCTGGAGCTGTTAAATATTATAAAGAAGCTGGTTTAATGTAATTAAATCTATATAAAAAATTTAGGCCCAATATATCTATTGGGCCTTTTTTTTTATATATTAAGCTGAATGTCAGCAGACATAGATAAAAAAATTGAAAATAAGATTAAAGAAGATCTTTCTCCTACAAGAAATTTAACAGGTTTTCATTTAAAGTTAGTTGCAGTTATTGCAATAACCTGGTCTCTATTCCAGCTTTGGTATGCTTCTCCATTTCCATTTTGGTTAAACTTCGGAATGTTTAAAGGTCTACCTGCTAGAGCAATTCATCTTGGTTTTGCACTTTTACTAGCTTTTTTAATATTTCCATATGCCAGGGGTAAAAAAGTAAATTTTATAGATATATTTATTGCAATAATAGGTGCAGTTTGTTGTTTATATATTTATATTTTTTATGATCAATTAGTAGATAGGGGTGGAATACTACTTAAAATAACTTTTTCCAATGATTTTACTATTCCAGTAGAACTTATACTTGGAATAATTGGAATATTAATTCTTCTTGAAGCCACTCGTAGAGTAATAGGTATTCCATTAGTTGTTATAGCAGTTTGTTTTTTGTTATTTTCTTATTTTGGTCAATATGCGCCAGACATAATCTCTCATGGTGGATTATCATTAAAAAGGTTAGTTGGTTTTCAATGGTTTGATCAAGAAGCAATTTTTGGAATTCCGATAGGTGTTTCTGTAGATTTCATATTTCTCTTTGTACTTTTTGGAGCACTTTTAGAAACTGCTGGGGGAGGTAAATATTTTTTAGATTTAGCTTTTGCAATGGTTGGAAAAATGCGGGGTGGTCCTGCTAAGGCAGCCATTCTTGGATCCGGTATGACAGGATTAATCTCTGGATCATCAATTGCTAATACGGTTACGACTGGAACATTTACAATTCCAATTATGAAAAAGACAGGTTTTTCAAAAGAAAAAGCGGGTGCAATTGAAGTGTCTTCATCAGTTAATGGTCAAATAATGCCTCCTGTTATGGGAGCAGCAGCCTTTGTAATGGCAAGTTTTATTGGTGTTACATATTTTGAAGTTGTCAAACATGCTTTTTTACCAGCTATAATTTCTTACATTGCACTATTTTATATATCTCACCTTGAAGCACTTAAATTAAATTTAAAAGGTATGGATGAAAACGACATTCCAAAATTGAAAAAAACATTTTTTGAAGGAATACATTTTTTAGTCCCAATATTTGTTCTTATATATCTATTAGTTTACATGAGGCTAACAGCATCTTACTCTATTTTCTTTGCAACAATAACTTTAATTATAGTCAATCTTTTAAATAAAATTTTTAAAGAAAAGAACTTTAAGAATGCTTTAATTTATTGGTACAACCAAACTGTTGTTGGTTTTGAAAAGGGTGCTTTGAATATGGTTAGTGTCGGAATAGCAATTGCAACAGCAGGTATTATAGTTGGTGCAGTTGGATCTACAGGTTTGAGTACTAATTTAATAATTGTAATCGAGTCGATTGCAAAAGATAATGTTATTATTCTCTTATTTTTAACTATTATTTTGTGTTTACTATTGGGTATGGGTTTACCAACTACGGCAAACTACGTTGTTGTAGCATCTCTAATGGCAACTGTTCTTGTGGATGTTGGAAATGCATCAGGATTTATTTTTCCTTTAATTGCGGTTCATTTATTCGTGTTCTATTTTGGCCTAATGGCAGACGTAACACCTCCAGTTGGCTTAGCATCTTACGCAGCTGCTGCTATTTCTGGTGGAGACCCATTAAGAACAGGGGCCCAGGCATTTTGGTATAGTCTGAGAACTGGAATACTTCCTATTGTATTCTTATTTAACAGTGAGTTATTATTAATTGGTATTGAAAGCATATGGCATGGCTTAATGGTCATAGCAACCTCATTGATTGGGATTTTAGTATTTACTTCTGCTACTCAAGGATGGTTTATAAATAAATTGAGATGGTATGAGATTGTTATTTTTTTAATAATTTCAATATCATTATTATCTCCAGAATTTATTCTAAATAAATTTTACCCAAAATATAACTATTTAAGTATTGAAGAAATAAACAAAAAACAGTTTGATTATAATAAAGAGATAAGAATTAAAATTACTAGACTTACAGAGTACGGCGAAAGATATAAATTATTTGTAATTGAAAAAAATAGTTTTGATGAAAATTTCAGTTTAGATGATTATGGAATGAGCTTAGTTGTAGAAGACAATAAAACCATAATTGATACTTTAAAATGGAATGGAATTGCAAAAAAATCTGGTTTAGATATGGGAGATATTATTAATGAATTTAAAATTGAAAATCAGAATAGACCAAAAAAAGAAATAATTTATCCTATCGCTCTTATTCTTTTATCAATCTTTGGTTATTTAAATATAAGAAGAAGAATTTAGCTTAGACCTGCATGGGGTAACTTACGTTGAAGTATTTTCCAAATACCTGTAGCAGATGCAATTATTTTACCTTTACATTCTAAATAGCACTCTAAAAAAACCATGCTTTTTGTTTTTTTTTTAATTTTTACATATCCAAAAATTTCATCACCAATAGTTGAAGGTCCGATAAAGTTAATATTAAGTGTTATAGTTACACAAGGCTGATTACCCGAAATTCTATGGGCTCCAGATCCACACCCGGTATCTATGATCGATGCTATATACCCACCATGAGTTATGCCAGCTCTGTTAAGATGGTTTTTTTTTATTTTAGTTTTAAATTCATATTTAGTTTTTGAGATATCTCTTAGTAGCAAACCACCATTGTGTCTCATGAAACCTTTTTTAACGCTAATTTGTTTAAATTTTTTCATTAAATTATTAAAGTTATTAAAAATAATATTATTAACACTATTACAAAAAAATAAATTACAGATTTTTGTAAAGATATTTTCATTTTTCCTTCTTTTTGGTGCGCCTGCTAGGAGTCGAACCCAGAACCTCCTGGTCCGTAGCCAAGCGCTCTATCCAATTGAGCTACAGGCGCTAAATTTAATCTATTCTTTTAACATTTATTATTAATTTTACTAAATTTTAATAATGGTCAAAAATATACATCTATTAAAAGTTAATAATATATATATATACAAATAGCGAAATGAGTGAAAAATTACTAGTTCCAGATATTGGAGATTTTGAAGAAGTAGAAATCATAGAAATTCTTGTAAAAGAAGGAGATAAAATCTCTAAAAATGACCCTGTAATAACTTTAGAAAGTGATAAATCAAGCGTTGAAGTACCATCTGCTTTTGAGGGTGTTGTAGATAGTATTAACATAAAGATTGGTGATAAAGTTTCTAAAGGAGATTTGATACTAACATTATCTTCTGAGAATGGAACTCAGCAAAAACAAGAAATTATTGAAAAGATACCACCTGCAACGGAAAAAATAATTGCCGAAGCGGAAAATTCTAACGGATATAATAATTCTGAATTGGATACGAGTGTACATAAAGAGATCAAAGTAGAAAATACACAAGTAGAAGAACATAATGAAAGATTAGAAATAGTTAAAAATAATAATGATATTGATCCTCAAGAGACAAAAGAATGGTTAGAATCTTTGTCTGCTGTAGTACATTCCGAAGGACCTGAGAGAGCTCATTTTTTAATTAAACAATTAATTGATCAGGCATATAAAGAGGGATCAAATATACCCTACACCCAAAATACACCATACATAAACACTATACCAGCAGATGAAGAGATAAAATCTCCAGGCGATCAAAATATCGAAAGAAAAATCAGAGCACTAATTCGATGGAATTCAGCAGTGATGGTTGTAAGAGCAAACATGAGAGATCCTTCATTAGGAGGTCACATTGGGACATTTGCTTCAGCAGCAACTCTTTATGATATAGGAATGAATCATTTTTGGAGAGCTAAAAGCAATAAATTTGGTGGAGATTTAATTTATTTCCAAGGACATTCAGCGCCAGGTATTTACGCTAGAGCTTTTTTGGAAGGAAGACTTGACGAGAAGCAATTAGATAGATTCAGACAGGAAGTTTACCCAGGAGGTTTGTCATCTTATCCTCATCCATGGCTGATGCCTAAGTTTTGGCAGTTTCCAACTGTTTCCATGGGTCTTGGACCAATGATGGCAACCTATCAGGCAAGATTTATGAAATATCTTATTAATAGAAAATTAATAAAAGATGAGAATAGAAAAGTTTGGTCTTTCTTAGGAGATGGTGAAATAGATGAGCCAGAAGCTCTAGGATCTATTGGTTTAGCAGCAAGAGAAAAGTTAGATAACTTGATTTATGTTGTGAACTGCAACCTACAAAGATTAGATGGTCCAGTAAGAGGCAATGGTAAAATTATCCAAGAATTAGAAGGAATTTTTAGAGGAGCCGGATGGAATGTAATAAAAGTTATTTGGGGATCATATTGGGATCCTTTACTCGCAAATGATAAATCAGGTTTACTTGTAAAAAGAATGAACGAAGCAGTTGATGGAGAATACCAAGCCTTTAAAGCAAAAGGCGGTTTATATGTTAGAGATAACTTCTTTGGGAAATACCCTGAACTTAAAAATCTAGTTGCAAGTTATACTGATAGCGATATTTGGAAATTAAATAGAGGCGGTCACGACCCGCATAAAGTTTATGCTGCTTATCATAGAGCTATTAACACAAAAGACAGACCAACAGTCATATTAGCCAAAACAATTAAAGGATACGGTATGGGAAAATCTGGTGAAAGTATAAATACAACCCATCAGCAAAAAAAATTAGGTGTAGATGATTTGCTATATTATAGAGATAGATTTGATGTTCCATTAACAGATGAACAAGTCAAAAATATAGAATACTTTAGACCTGATGAAAATTCAGATGAAATAAAATACTTAAAAAAAAGAAGATTGGCTTTAGGAGGATATATTCCTGAGAGATCGTCTTTTTCGAAACCAATCAAAACACCAAGTAATGATATTTTTGACTTTATGAAAAAATCAACCGGTGAAAAAGAAATGTCAACTACTATGGCACTTGTTAGGATGTTGACGAATTTGCTAAGAGATAAAAATGTTGCTCCAAGACTTGTTCCAATAATCCCTGATGAAGCAAGAACATTTGGTATGGAAGGTTTTTTCCAAAAAATAGGTATATATGCGCATGAAGGTCAAAAATATGAGCCAGAGGACTCCGCTCAATTAAGCTCTTACAAGGAAGAGAAGAGTGGTCAAGTTTTAGAGGAAGGAATAAATGAGGCTGGATCCATGGCATCATGGATAGCAGCAGGAACATCGTATTCAAATCATGATATAGAAATGATACCAATTTATCTTTTTTATTCTATGTTTGGTTTTCAAAGAACTGGCGATTTTGCTTGGGCGGCTGGAGATAGTCAAACAAGAGGATTTCTAATTGGAGCTACAGCTGGTAGAACAACTTTGGCTGGAGAAGGTCTTCAACACCAAGATGGTCACAGTCATTTATTAGCATCAACAATTCCAAATTGTGTTTCTTATGATCCAACCTTTCATTATGAATTAGCTACAATTTTTAAAGAAGGTTTAAGAAGAATGCATGAAAAACATGAAAATATTTTTTACTACATTACAACAATGAATGAAAATTATTCTCATCCAGAAATGCCCAAAGATTGTGAAGAAGGCATATTAAAAGGGATGTATAAAATAAAAGATTTCAGCAAGAATAAAAAAAATAAGATTCAATTATTGGGTTCAGGAACAATTTTAAGAGAGATGATTGAAGCAGCAGAAATTTTACAAAATGAATATCAAGTTGATAGTGAAGTATGGAGTGTTACCAGTTTTAATGAATTAAGAAGAGATGGACTTGAAACAGAAAGGTATAATTTGCTTAATCCAGGAGGAGAGAAAAAAATCTCTTACGTTGAAAAATGCCTTGGAAAAACCGAAGGTCCTATTTTAGCAGCTTCAGATTACATGAGAATGAATTCTGATCAAATTAGACCTTATATAAATAAAAGTTTTTATTCATTGGGCACAGATGGATTTGGTAGAAGTGATACAAGAAAAAATCTAAGAAAATTTTTTGAAGTCGATAAAGAGCATATAGTTGCATATGGCTTAAGTATTTTATCTAATGAACAATTAATTGCTTCTAAACATGCGGTAGATGCAATTAAAAAATATAAAATTGATAAAGATAAGCCTATGCCCACAAAATTATAATGAGCGAGAAAGAAGTATTAGTTCCAAACATTGGTGATTTTAAAGATGTTGAAGTAATTGAGGTATTAATAGAGGCAGGATCAAATATTAATAAAGATGACCCGATAATTACAATAGAAAGCGATAAATCAAGTGTTGAGATCCCAAGCCCATATTCAGGTAGTGTTAAACAAGTTAATTTAAAAGTTGGTGATAAGGTTTCAGAGGGTTCATCAATACTAATAATTGGTTCAGAAGAAGAAAAACCAGATGAACAAATTGAGGAAGAGGTCAAAGAGATTAAAGAAGAAACTATTATACAAAAACCACCCGAAAAAGTAATTTCAAAACCAAAAGAAACAATAAAAAATAATAGAGTTAGTGTATTCAAATCAAGCAAAGCACTTGCTAGCCCAAAAACTAGAAAATTTGCAAGAGAACTTGGTGTTGATATTAATAATATTACTGGATCACAAAGATCAGGAAGAATTATAGAGGAGGATATAAAAAAATTCGTATCTTCTAATTTTAATAAACCTCAAGAAGAAAAGAAGGCTCCATCTATAAAGCCCTCAGAATATGATCACGCTGATTTTGGAGATGTAGAAATTCAAGATATACCAAGAATTAAAAGAATTGCTGCTCCACATTTATCAAATTCTTGGCAAACAATACCGCATGTTACTAGTTGTGATGAAGCAGATATCACTGAGTTAGAAGAATTTAGACAAAATTTGACTGATACTTTTACTGGAGAAAAAAAGAAAATTACTCCATTGGCATTTATTATAAAGGCAGTTGTGGAAGCTTTGAAAGTTTTTCCAAGATTTAATAGTTCTATTGACAATATTGAAAATGGGAAAATAACATTAAAAAAATACTTCCATGTAGGAATTGCAGTTGATACTCCCAATGGTTTAATGGTGCCAAAAATAAGAAATGCTAATCAAAAGAATATAGAACAAATAAGCAAGGATCTAAAAAAAGTAAGTGATGATTGTCGAAATTTGAAGATAGATAAAAAAGAGTTTTATGGAGGATCCATAACTATAACAAGCCTAGGTGGCATTGGAGGAACTTATTTTACTCCTATAATAAATTATCCTGAGGTTGCTATTTTAGGAATTGGAAGGACTTATATTAAACCTGTTTATATTGATGGACAATTTAAACCTAGAACAATATTGCCTTTATCACTCTCTTACGATCATAGAATTATTGACGGTGCTGAGGGTTCAAGATTTAATAATGAATTAAAAAATAACCTTGGTAAAAACTTTGCCTACAAATTAGCTAAGCAATGATTAAAAATTTTAAACTTTTAAATAATAAAACTGTATTTTACTTTAATGACAATAAGTTTGAAACATTTCCTAACATTTGGTTAAGGGATCATATTAAAAATAAAGAAAACTGGGATTTTAAAACCAATCAAAGAATAACTTATACCGCTAATTTAGACATTAATATCAAAGTTAAAAAAGCAAAATTATTAAAAAAAGGGAAATTCATTGAAATATTATGGTCTGATGAAAATAAACCAACCAAATATTCATATGAATTTTTAAAAAAAAATTCTTTAAAAAAAGAAGAAACTAAAAGTGATACTCAATTTTGGAAAGATAAAGACATAAAAAATCAAATTTTCATTAATTATAAGCAATTACAAACTAAAGTTGGATTTAAAAATTTATTAAAAAAAATCCACATATATGGTTTTGCAGTCGTAAGAAATTGTTCAAAGAACTTAAACTCTGTTGAATATATAGCTAAAAAAATTGGTTATGTCAGAAATTCAATTTTTGGAGGATTGTGGACTTTTGAATCAAATAATAAAAAAGCAGACAGTGCATATTCAAACCAAGAACTGAGACCACATACAGACTCTACATATAGTAATGATGCTCCGGGTTTACAATTACTGCTTTGTTGTAAGTATGATGCTAAAGGTGGAGATTCTATAATGGTAGATGGATTTAAATTGGCAAATGAAATCAAACAAAAATATAAAAAACATTTTAAAACTTTAACAAATACAAAAGTTAAAGGTTCTTATATTGGTGATGGTGTTCGCCTTGAAGCAAAAAGACCAATAATAAAACTAAATGAAAAAAATAATTTTGATCAAATTAGTTTTAACAATTACGATAGAGCACCTTTTAGAGAAAATAATCAGAAAACAATTAATTTTTATAAAGCAATTAAAATATTTGATACGATGGCAAACCAAAAGCAATATCAGTGGAGGCATATTTTAAAACCTGGTGAATTACTAATTTTTAATAATTGGAGAGTAATGCATGGTAGAGGCGCATTTTCAGGTATAAGAAAAATGGCTGGTTGCTATATCAATAAAGAAGATTTTGATAGCTGTTGTAGAATGAATAATATTATCTAAATTTAATTAAATTAATGTCCAAAACTACATCGCTAATATGCGCTTTGATAACAACATTTATTTGGGGCACTGCTTTCATTGCTCAAGACACAGGCATGGACAATATTGGTCCATTAACATTCAATGCATCTAGATTTTTTGTTGGTTTTCTTACAGTCCTACCCATTGCTTTAATTTTAGAAAGAAAAAAAATTAATTATGAAATCAATTCTAATAAAAAATTATTTTTAAAATATTTGTTTTTAATGGGTATATCATTATTTTTAGGCACTTACTTGCAGCAAGCCGCATTACAATACACGAATATAGCTAATGCAGCTTTCTTTACAGTTTTTTACGTTCCGTTAGTTCCAATTTTGTTATTTTTTATTTATTCTATTAAAGTCCATTGGAGTCTTTGGCCTTCAATAGGTTTATGTATAATAGGTGTTTACCTATTAAGTGATTTTTCAAACTCAGAAATTATGATAGGTGATGCTTTAGTTATTCTATGCTCACTATTTTGGGCTTTACATATAATTTTCGCTGGAAAATTTATGGAGAAGTTTAATATACCAATTTTTTATGCAGCATTACAAGCAGCGCTTGTTTTTGGTTTATCTCTTATATTTGCTTTTATTTTAGAGGAAGTAGTTATTACAAAAATTTTAACTGAGTATAGTTCAATATTATATGCAGGCGTTTTATCTGGAGGAATTGCTTTTACTTTACAAATGTTTGCACAAAAAAATATTGAAGAAGCTCCAGCAGCAATAATTTATTCTCTCGAAGGTGTCTTTGCAACAATTGCTGGATGGATTATTTTAAGTCAAATTCTTAACATAAATAATATTATAGGATGTGTATTAATTCTTATTGCTGTAATATTTTCTCAAATTGCTCCAACGTCCAAAAAATCATAAGTAAATAATTGAAAAAAGAATAATACTTAAAACTATTCTATAAATAACAAAAAAACTCAAACTAAACATTTTAACATAAATAAGAAAATATTTAATTGTAAAATAAGAAAATAAAAATGAAGCTGAAGTAGAAAAAATAAATATAGCATCAAAATTTATTTGATCATCAATAACATCTTTAAATCCCAAAACACTTGCACCTGCTAAAGCTGGAATAGACAAATAAAAAGCTATCTTTGATGATTCAACTCTATCAAATTTTAAAAATCTTGAAGCTGTAATTACTATACCTGATCTACTGACTCCTGGAATAATAGCTAAAATCTGAAATAACCCTATTATAATAATACTTTTAATATTTAATTCTGAAGAAATTTTATTTTTTAATTCAAACTTATCTGAAAAGTATAATAATATTCCAAAAATCAAAGTTGTCCAAGCGACAACTTTTAAGTTTCTAAATTGATCAATTAAATTTGTGGAGTAAAAAATATAACCAACAATAACTAAAGGTATAGACCCAAGAATTATTAGTAGAAATATATTTTTATTATTAATGATATTTATTAACTCTTTTCTAAAAAATAAAATAATTGCTAACAAAGAACCTAAATGCAGACTAATATCTAATTGTAGGTTGCTAACATTGAAGTTACTCAATCTTGATATAATTAAAAGATGTGCAGACGAGCTAACTGGAATAAACTCAGATATTCCTTGAATAATTGATAAAATTAGCGTCTCTACATATTTTGAAATCATTAGATCCAATACTTCATAATGAAATTGTAACCAAATTAAAGCAATTACATATTTGCATATCATCTATGCATAATAAGAAAAAACCTCTGATTTACTTAATTTTTGTGGAATATTAGTCAATATTTATGACCTTGTAATTGTTTATTATTAAATTTTTATCGTATATACAGCGTCCACCATGTCAGAAAAAATGCTTAAGTTTGTTGATATAGGTCAACAAAATCCACCTAAAAGAGATATATCAGACCGAAAAGAGGATTTTGATGAAATATATCAAGAATTTTTAAAAGAGAGAGCTGTTCAGCAGTCAAGCAGATGTTCCCAATGTGGAGTACCATTTTGCCAAGTTCATTGTCCATTAAGTAACAATATACCAGATTGGCTTAAACTAACTGCTGAGGGAAGATATGAGGAAGCTTATCAATTGTCACAAAGCACAAACAACATGCCAGAAGTTTGTGGAAGAATTTGCCCCCAGGATAGGCTGTGTGAAGGAAATTGTGTAATAGAGCAATCGGGTCATGGAACAGTAACCATTGGATCAATAGAAAAATATATCACAGAGAAAGCTTGGGAAAATGGCTGGGTTAAACCAATAGAAATAAATAGTGAAAAAAATGAGAGTGTAGGAATTATAGGTTCTGGTCCTGCCGGACTTGCTTGTGGAGAACAACTTAGAAAAAAAGGATACAAGGTAACTATATATGATCGTTATGACAGAGCTGGAGGGCTACTAATATATGGTATCCCAGGATTTAAATTAGAAAAGCATGTTGTTCAAAGAAGAATAAAACTTTTGGAAGAAAGCGGAATTAAATTTGTTTTAAACTTTGAAGTTGGAAAAGATTCCAGCTTGACGGAGTTAAGAGAAAAACATGATGCAATTTTAATAGCTACAGGAGTTTATAAAGCTAGAGAAGTTAATTTACCTGGTAATGATTTGAGTAATATTTTCCCTGCCATGGAATTTTTGACAGCATCAAATAAAAAAGGACTAGGTGATAAAGTTGAGTTATTTGATAACGGAACTTTAAATGCTGAAGGCAAAGATGTTGTAGTAATTGGAGGCGGAGATACAGCAATGGACTGCTTAAGGACTTCTGTGAGACAGAATGCTAAATCTGTAAAATGTTTATATAGAAGAGATAGAGAAAATATGCCAGGATCAGCAAGAGAAGTTGGTAATGCAGAAGAAGAAGGTGTTGAATTCATATGGTTAACAAGCCCTAAAGAGTTTAAGGGAACAAATAAAATTGAAAGTGTAGTTGTTAATAAAATGAAATTGGGTGAGCCAGATGATAGTGGCAGAAGAAAACCAGTTATTGAAGAAAATTCAGATTTTGAAATTAAAGCTGATCTTGTAATCAAAGCACTTGGATTTGATCCAGAAGATCTTCCAAAATTATTTAATGAAGAAAAATTACAAGTATCAAGATGGGGAACAATAAAAGCGGATTTTGATACAATGGAAACTAGTATAGAGGGAGTTTTTGCAGCTGGAGATATAGTTCGTGGAGCATCTTTAGTGGTTTGGGGTATCAAAGACGGAAGAGATGCCGCAACATCAATTGATAATTATTTACAAAGTAAACAAAAACTTAGAGTTGCTTAATGAATTTAAGAAATAAAAATTTAAAAATTTTAAAAAGTAATCATGTTTACTCGGAAGAAATGGAACATGATGCGTGTGGTGTAGGCTTAGTAGCATCTACCGAAGGTCTAAAATCAAGAAAAGTCGTAGAATATGGAATCGATGCCTTAAAAGCTGTTTGGCATAGAGGTGCAATCGATGCAGACGGAAAAACAGGAGATGGTGCTGGAATTCATATTGAAATTCCTAAAGATTTCTTTGAGGAAAAAATTGAAGTCACTGGTCATAAACATGATAATTCTGAACTATGTGTGGGTATGATTTTCTTACCAAGAAATGATTATAGCGCTCAAGAGCAATGTAGAACTATTGTTGAAAGTGAACTAACAAAGAGAAATTTTAGTATCTATGGCTGGAGACAAGTTCCTGTTGAACCCTCTGTCTTAGGAGAAAAAGCTGAACAAACAAGACCTGAAATTACCCAAGTATTGTTCACATACAATGACAAAAAAGTTATCAATAAATCTCTGGAACAAAAATTGTATGAAACTAGAAGAGTGATTGAAAAAGAAGCTCTCAATAATCAATTAAATAATTTTTATATATGTTCATTTAGTTCTAAATCTATCATTTATAAAGGAATGTTTTTAGCAGAAGCTTTGTCAGATTTTTATACTGACTTAAAAGATGAAAGATTTATATCTAGGTATGCAATATTTCACCAAAGATTTTCAACCAATACTGCACCTAGTTGGGACTTAGCTCAACCGTTTAGATCTATAGCGCATAATGGTGAAATTAATACCCTTAAAGGAAATGTTAATTGGATGAAGGTTCACGAAGAAGAGATGTTTAGTCCAGTTTTCGAAGATATAGAGAATCTTAAGCCTGTAATACCAGCTGGAAATTCTGATTCTGCATCATTAGATAATGTTTTTGAGTTATTAAATATTTCTGGACAGCCTGCTCCTCTAGCAAAATTAATGTTAATACCAGACGCTTGGTCAAAAAAAAATAAGGTATTAAAAAAAGATCATCAACAACTATTCAATTTTTTAAATAGTACCATGGAGCCCTGGGATGGGCCAGCTGCTATAGCTGCAACAGATAATGAATGGGTAATTGTTGCAACTGACAGAAATGGATTAAGACCACTTAGATATACAGTGACAAGAGACAAACTTCTTTTTGCAGGAAGTGAAACAGGAATGATAGATTTAAATGAAAAAAAAATTGTATCTAAAGGAAGATTAGGACCTGGAGAAATATTAGGAGTAAGAATAGAAAAAGGCAAAGTATATTCAAACGATGAAATAAAAAACTACCTTTCAAAAGAATATAAACATTACAACAATCAGATTATTGATCTTGATAAAAAATTAGAGGCAGAAACTGAAAAAGTAGAACTAGAAGGTCAAAGTTTGAGGAATTTTCAACATTGTTTTGGATATAGCATAGAAGATTTAGAATTAATTCTTCATCCAATGGCTGAAGATGCTAAAGAAGCAACAGGCTCAATGGGTGATGACACGCCTTTAGCAGTTTTATCTGACAAATATAGACCACTATATCACTACTTTAGACAAAACTTTAGTCAGGTTACAAATCCACCAATTGACTCTCTAAGAGAAAATAAAGTTATGAGTTTAAAGACAAGATTTGGAAATCTTGGTAATATTTTAGATTTTAGTAAATTAACTAAAGACAATATTTATGTCTTAAATAGTCCGATATTATCAAATGCACAATTTGAAAAATTTTTGAAATTCTTTGGAAATAATAATAAAGTTTTAGATTGTACATTCAGCAAAGATGATGATTTAGAGACATCAATAAATTTACTCAAAGTTAAATCTGAACAAGCTGTTAGAGAGGGAATTAAACAAATAATATTATCAGATAAAAATATTTCAGAAAATAGAATGCCAATGCCGATGCTTTTATGTATAGGGGCAATAAATACACATTTAGTTAAATTAGGTTTAAGAGGTTATGTTTCTATTAATGTTCAAACTGGAGATGCTTTAGATACTCACTCTTTTGCAACATTAATTGGTGTTGGTGCTACTACAGTGAACCCTTATTTAGCTTTTGATAGCTTATATCAAAGACATTCTAAGAAATTATTTGGAAATTTCACTTTTGATGAATGTGTTTCAAGATACATTAAATCAGTCAATCTCGGTCTTCTTAAAATAATGTCTAAAATGGGAATTTCTGTTTTAAGTTCTTATAGAGGTGGATGTAATTTTGAAACTGTGGGACTAAGCAGAACAATTGTGAAAGATTACTTTCCTGGGATGTTATCAAAGATTTCTGGAATTGGTTTAAAAGGAATAGAAAAGAAAATCAGAACAATACATAAAGAAGCATTTTTCAATAATTCAAATATTTTACCTATTGGAGGTATTTACAGATATAGAAAAAATGGTGAAACACATCAGTATCAAGGTAAACTAATTCATTTACTACAAACTGCGGTTGGACAAGGATCATATGAAATATATAAAAAATACACAAAAGGTATTTATAATCTAAATCCAATAAGTTTAAGAGATTTAGTAGATTTTAAATCTAAAAATCCCATCGATATATCTAATGTTGAGCCTGCATCTAACATATTAAAAAGATTTGGAAGCGGAAGCATGTCTCATGGAGCTTTATCTAAAGAAGCACATGAAACTCTTGCTGTTGGTATGAACAGAATTAAAGGGGCATCTTGTAGCGGTGAAGGTGGAGAAGATGAAAAAAGATTTAAAATAATGGAGAATGGAGACAGTGCAAATTCAAGGGTTAAACAAATTGCATCAGCTAGATTTGGAGTAACCATTAATTACTTAAATAATTGTAATGAGATTGAAATCAAAATTGCACAGGGTGCTAAACCAGGTGAAGGTGGACAATTACCGGGTTTTAAAGTTACGGATGAAATTGCGAGATTGAGACACTCAACACCAGGAGTTACTTTAATATCACCTCCACCACATCATGATATTTACTCAATAGAAGATCTAGCTCAATTAATTTATGATTTAAAACAAATAAATCCTAAGGCTAGGGTTGGAGTTAAATTAGTTGCTTCATCAGGAATTGGAACGATAGCTGCTGGAGTTGCAAAAGCTAAAGCAGACATAATTTTAATCTCTGGGCACTCAGGAGGTACAGGAGCTACTCCGCAGACAAGCGTTAAATATGTAGGAGTTCCTTGGGAGATGGGATTAACAGAAGCAAATCAGGTATTGACTTTAAATAACTTGAGACATCAAGTGACGCTTAGAACTGACGGTGGAATAAAAACAGGAAGAGATGTTGTAATTGCAGCCATGATGGGAGCAGAAGAATTTGGCGTGGCAACAACTGCTTTAGTCGCAATGGGATGTATAATGGTCAGACAATGTCATTCAAATACATGTCCAGTGGGTGTTTGCACACAAGATGATAAATTAAGAGAGAAATTTACAGGAACTCCTGAAAAAGTAGTAAATCTTTTTACATTTATAGCAGATGAAGTAAGAGAAATACTTGCTGATCTTGGTTTCAAATCTTTAAATGAAGTAATTGGAAGAACTGACTTATTAAGGCAAGTAAGCAAAGGATCACCAAACTTGGATGATCTAGACTTAAATCCTCTTTTTGTTCAGGCAGATCCAGGAAAAAATAAAAGATATTGTGAGAAACCTGAAATTAATTCTGTTCCAGATACTTTAGATCAAAAATTATGGCCAGAAATAGAAGACAAAATAGATAAAAAAGAAAAAATAAACCAAGAATTTGAAATTCAAAATACTGATAGAGCAGTTGGTACTAGAATTTCTTATCATTTGTACAAAAAATTTGGAAATAACAAACTTGATGAAAATTCAATCGAATTAAATTTTAAAGGCTCGGCAGGCCAATCCTTTGGTGCTTTTGCTATTAAAGGATTAAAACTAATTTTAAAAGGGGATGCAAATGATTATGTTGCAAAAGGATTGTCAGGTGGGACTATTGTGATTAAATTACAAGATGAAAGCAACCTTGTTTCAAATGAAAATACTATTATTGGAAACACTGTTTTGTATGGAGCTACTTCAGGAAAATTATTAGCTGCAGGACAAGCAGGAGAAAGATTTGCTGTTAGAAATTCAGGTGCAACTGCAGTAGTAGAAGGTTGTGATTCAAATGGCTGTGAATACATGACAGGCGGAAACATTATTATATTAGGAGATATTGGTGATAATTTTGGAGCTGGCATGACAGGAGGTATGGCATTTATTTATGACCCTGAAAATCAATTTGATAAAAAAGTAAATTCAGAAAGTGTAGTTTGGCAAACTCCAGAAACTAAATTTTGGATTGAGCATCTAAGGAAATTAATTCAAGAGCATGCTATAGAAACAAATTCAACAATTTCGAAAAAAATTGTTGAGAATTTTGAAAATGAAATAAATAATTTTGTCCAAGTTTGTCCAAAAGAAATGTTAGATAAGTTAGAAAATCCTATATCAAACAAAAAATTAGTCGGTCAAGCTAGTTAGTATTATTAATAATACTATCTAACTCTTTACAAATAATATTTAAATTTTTTTTTGACGAGAGACTATGGTCACCCTTCTTAATTATATTTAATTTTTTTTTTGCTTTGCTGAAGATTTTTAAAACTTCTCTTGAGTATTTAATTGGTACAACTTCATCTTTTTGACCATGGACCATAGTAACAGGTATTTTTATTGGAATTTTAACATTCAAAACTTTATTTTGTTTTTTTCTTCCATCTCTAATTAATTGATTAGTTATGAGATACTCATACCCACCGTTTTTAATTTTGCTAATACCTTTTTTGATAATTTCACTCTTTGTCTTTTTTGAAAATTTTTTCCACATTATTCTTGTTAAAAATTCTGGAGCAGAGCCAATTCCCATAAAGCCTTTAATCTGTTTCTTAATTGATTTAAATAATAATAAAGAAATCCAAGCACCCATACTAGAACCTATTAAAATTATATCATTTTTTTTAACTATATTTTTAATGGTCTGTTTTGCATCATTTGCCCAAGTGGAAATATTCCCTTTTGTAAATTCACCTGAAGATTTGCCGTATCCAGAATATTCTAGCGCCAAAAAACCCAATTTATTTTTTTTAGCATAGTTTAAAAATCTTTTAGGTTTATCTCCTTCTATATCAGATGCAAAACCTGGTAAAAATATAATATAAAGATTTTTCTTATAATAATTGCTTATATATCTTAGTTTTTTTGTTTTAGAAATTTTTAGAAATTTAAATTTTTTCATATAAAGTATTAAAATTGATTTGAAATATTATAACTCTACCATATGCATCCAAAATTGAAAGTTCTGCAAGTTATACCAAAACTTGGATACGGTGGCGCAGAAACAGGTTGTTATGATATCGCACACTATCTACATGAAAATGATTGTAAATCTTTTTTAATTTGCAACGGTGGTGAATTAACAAAGTTTATAGATAAAAAAAAAGTTAAATATATAAGGTTACCTGTTAATTCCAAAAACCCTATTTTGGTTTTTTTTAATTCAATAATTATTTCTCTAATAATTTTATTTTATGGAATTAATATTGTCCACGCGAGAAGTAGAGCACCTGCATGGTCTTGTCTGCTAGCTACTAAAATCACACGACGTAAATTTGTAACTACATTTCATGGAACATATAATTTTAAAAGTAAATTAAAAAAATTATATAATTCTGTAATGTTGAGATCAGATTTAATTATTGCTGGGTCTAATTTTATATTTTCACATATTAAAGAAAACTACCCTGAATACCTTAATGATAAAAAAAAATTCTTAGTAATATTTAGAGGCATTAATACTGACTATTTTGATCCATCAACTACTATAGAAACAGAGGAAGATGAATTATTTAAATTATGGGGACTTAAAATTGAGAGAAAAACTGTTCTATTACCAGGAAGATTAACAGAATGGAAAGGCCAAGAAATGTTTTTAGATTCTATTAATAAAGTAAATATTAATTTAGGACACGAGGTATTTAATGTAATTATTCTTGGGAGCGATCAAGGAAGAGAACTTTACAAAAAGAAACTTATTAGGTTAGTTGAACAGTACAGATTAACTAACCAAGTAAAATTTATAGATCATTGTAAAAATATGCCTCTAGCTTACAAAGTTTCAGATATCATAGTTTCTTCATCTATAGAACCAGAAGCCTTTGGAAGAATATCTGTTGAGGCTCAGGCAATGAAAAAACCAATTGTTGCAAGTAATATTGGGGGATCAAAAGAGACTATAAATGAAAATAAAACAGGATTTTTATTTGAAGCAAATAACTCCGACGATCTTTCAAAAAAATTAATAGAAATTATGAATTTAGATGAACAGACTATCAATCAAATGGGCATAGAAGGTAGAAAAAATGTCGTTTCAAAATTTAATGTTGAAAAAATGTGTTTTTCTACTTATTCAGAGTATAAAAAATTAATAAACTAATGCCAAATATTACATTACCTGATGGAAAAAAATTAAACTTTGAAAAAAGTATAACAGGCACAGAGGTTGCTGAAAAAATTAGCAAGTCTTTAGGTAAGCAAGCTTTGGTGATGAGCATAAACGGTGAGCTTAAAGATTTATACACTGTTATTGATCAAGATTGTTCTATTGAAATATTTACAGCTAAAGATCCTGAGGGTTTAGAAGTCATTAGACATGACACTGCACATATAATGGCTATGGCTGTTCAAGAACTATACCCAGGCACACAGGTAACAATTGGGCCAGTTATAGAAAATGGATTTTACTATGATTTTGCAAGAAAAGAGCCTTTTACTAGCGATGATTTAAAAAAGATTGAAAAAAAAATGTCAGAGATAATAGATAAAGATGTAAAAACAAGAAAAGAAGTTTGGGAGAGAGATAAAGCAATAAGTCATTTTAAAAAAATTGGAGAAAAATACAAAGCTGAAATAATTGAGAGCATTCCTAAAAACGAAGAACTTACGGTTTATCATCATGGCGAAACATGGCATGATTTATGTAGAGGTCCACATTTAGTATCTTCTGGTAAAATAGGTAAGGCTTTTAAACTGACAAAAGTATCTGGAGCTTATTGGCGTGGTGATTCTAATAATGAAATGCTTCAAAGAATATATGGTACTGGGTGGGCAACTCAAAAAGAATTAGACCTCTATCTTCAGAGAATTGAGGAGGCAGAAAAAAGAGATCATAGAAAAATTGGAAAAGAGATGGATTTATTTCATTTTAGAGAAGAAAGTCCTGGATCTGTGTTTTGGCACCAGAAAGGATGGAATTTATTCCAAAAATTAGTTTCATATATGAGAATGAAACAAGATCACGATGGTTACAAAGAGATAAATACGCCAGAAATACTTGATAGATCTTTGTGGGAGAAATCTGGCCACTGGGAAAAATTTGGAGCTAATATGTATACTTCAACTACACCAGATGAAAAAGTATTTGCAATTAAACCCATGAATTGTCCTGGGTGCGTTCAAGTTTTTAATCAAGGACTTAAAAGTTATAGAGACTTACCTTTAAAGATGTCAGAATTTGGAAAAGTTCATAGATATGAACCTTCAGGTGCATTGCATGGATTATTACGTGTAAGAGCCTTTACTCAAGATGATGCACATATTTTTTGTACAGAAGAACAAATTACCGAAGAATGTTTGAGTGTTACAAATTTAATTTTAGAAATTTATAGAGATCTTGGTTTTGAAGATGTTATTTTAAAATATTCAGATAGACCAGATTTAAGAGTTGGTGATGATAAAGTTTGGGATAAATCAGAGGCTGCGTTGTTAGAGGCAATCAAAGCGACAAAGCTAGAGTACTCAATTAATAAAGGTGAGGGCGCATTTTATGGACCAAAAATTGAATTTGTTTTAAGAGATGCAATAGGTAGAGATTGGCAGTGTGGAACCTTGCAAGTAGATTTAAATTTACCAGGTAGATTAGGAGCTTCTTTTGTTGATAAAGATGGAACTAAAAAAGTACCTGTAATGTTACACAGAGCATTATTTGGATCTTTAGAAAGGTTTATAGGTATCCTTATAGAGAATTATGCAGGCAAGCTGCCATTTTGGATATCACCTCTACAGGCAGTAGTTATTCCAATCTCTAGTGATTTTGATGAATATGCTAAAAGTGTAGCTAAGGAATTAAAGCGGATTGGTTTGATTGTTGAGGTGGATCTTAAAAATCACAATTTAAATTATAAAATAAGAGATCATTCTTTAACAAAAGTACCAATGTTATTGATTTGTGGAAAAAAAGAAGTTGACTCCAACA
Source organism: uncultured Pelagibacteraceae bacterium (assembly GCA_902580505.1). Classification (GTDB taxonomy): domain Bacteria; phylum Pseudomonadota; class Alphaproteobacteria; order Pelagibacterales; family Pelagibacteraceae; genus Pelagibacter. The sequence goes on along the minus strand of CACHLB010000003.1, from coordinate 27,050 downwards.
GTGTAACTATTAGAAGGTTGGATTCTAATAAACAAGAAAATATGGCTTTAAAAGAATTTATAAAAAAATACTCCGATCTAAATAAAGCCCCTTCAATCTAAGTGGCAGATTTTAAACAAAATTATTTTCAAAAAAGAACTAAAGCAAGAGGCCCAAGGTTTAACAACAGGATTACATCAAATGAAGTTCAAGTTATTGCAAGTGATGGAGAAAATTTAGGAATTTTAAATTTAAATGAAGCTATCAATAAAGCAAAAAATGAAGGTTTAGATTTAATTGAAATTGCTCCGAATGCAAAACCCCCTGTCTGTAAAATTATGGACATGGGTAAATATAAATATGACGCACAAAAAAAAGCTAACAAAGCAAAAAAAAAACAAAAGAAAATTGAATTAAAAGAAATAAAATTAAGGCCAGTTACAGAAGTTCATGACTACACTTTCAAAATTAAAAATGCTCAGAAATTTTTGGCAAAAGGTGATAAAGTCAAATTTACAATAAGGTTCAAAGGGAGAGAGTTACAACATTCAAACCTTGGCAATGAATTAATGGATAAAATTAAGGCAGATATGGAGACTATTGGGAGAGTAGAGCTTCAGCCAAAATTTGATGGAAAGCAAATGATTATGGTAATCCAGCCTTTATAAGCCATATTTCTAGTTGTAAATTTAATTTAATATTTGTATAACCCCGAAAATTATGCCCAAGTTAAAAACAAAAAGTTCAGCTAAAAAAAGATTTAAAATCTCAGCTAAAGGTAAGGTTATTACCCCACAAGCTGGAAAAAGACATGGCATGATTAAAAGAACGAATTCACAAATTAGAAAACAAAGAGGCACAACTGTTTTATCCAAACAAGATGGTAAGATAGTAAAATCTTATATGCCTTACAGCTTAAGAGGATAAAATGGCAAGAGTTAAAAGAGGAGTTACAAGCAGAGCTAAACATAAAAAAGTTTTAAAAGCTGTTAAAGGTCAGTGGGGAAGAAGAAAAAATACAATAAGAGTTGCAAGACAAGCTATGGAAAAAGCTATGCAGTATGCTTATAGAGATAGAAGAAATAAAAAAAGGGATTTCAAATCACTGTGGATACAAAGAATTAATGCTGGTGTCAGATCCGAAGGTATAACATATTCAAAGTTTATTAATGGTTTAAGCAAATCAGGAATTAAATTAGATAGAAAAATTCTTGCAGAAATTGCTTACGATAACCCCGAAGCATTCAAAACTATAGTTAAAAGGGCTCAGGCAGCATTAAATTAATCAAGACTATTGTTTTTCTTCCTTTAACAAATATTCTATTAAAATGTCTGATATTAAAAAAATAAAAGATGATTATATCGATAAGCTTAACACAGAAAATAATATTGAAAAAGTAAATAATATCAAATCTGAACTATTTGGAAAAAATGGAATTATATCGAGCGAGTTTAAAAAATTAGGTTCGATTTCTGTAGAGGAGAGAAAAAAATTAGCCTCAGATTTAAATAATATTAAAGATGAACTTCAAAATAAAATATCAATCAAAATTCAAGAAATTGAAACTAAAGAAATTAATTTAAAGCTTGATAAAGAAAAAATTGATGTAACTCTTCCAGAAAGAAATATTGAAATTGGTAAAATTCATCCAGTCTCCCAGGTAATAGATGAAATTTCATCTATATTTTCTGAAATAGGATTTAGTGTTGAGGAAGGCCCAGATGTAGAAAATGAATATAATAATTTTACAGCATTAAATACACCGGATAACCATCCAGCTAGAGATATGCATGATACTTTTTACCTTGATAATAATAAGGAATTACTTTTGAGAACTCACACATCTCCAGTTCAGGTAAGAACTATGCTAAAAAGTAAACCTCCTTTTAAAATTATTGCTCCGGGACGAACTTACAGATCAGATAGTGATCAAACCCATGCTCCAATGTTTCATCAAGTTGAGGGACTTCATATAGATAAGAATATAAATATGGGACATTTAAAAGGATGTTTAAATTATTTTATTAAGGAGTTTTTTGAAGTTGATAAAATTAAAATGAGATTCAGACCAAGTCATTTTCCATTTACGGAACCTTCAGCAGAAGTAGATATAGGATATGAAATTAAAAATGGAAAGATAGTAATTGGTGAAGGTAATAAATGGTTAGAAATTCTAGGCTGTGGGATGGTTCATCCAAATGTTTTAAAAAATGTAAATGTTAATCCAAGTAAATATCAAGGATATGCCTTTGGAATTGGCATAGACAGACTTGGAATGTTAAAATATGGAATTAATGATTTAAGAGCCTTTTTTGAGACTGATTATAGATGGTTAAGTCACTTTGGCTTTGATCCATTGGATGTCCCTTCAAATTATAGAGGACTAAGTAGATGAAATTCACAGTTGACTGGTTAAAAAACCATCTTGATACAAAATTTAACAATAATCAAATAATAGATAAATTAACTAATATTGGTCTAGAAGTAGAAAGTTTTGAGAGTTCTACATCTGAATTAGATACATTTATTGTTGCAAAAATTATAAATGCCAAAACTCATCCAAATGCTGACAGATTGAAGTTATGTGATGTTGATATAGGTAGCGACAAAACAATTGAAGTAGTATGTGGAGCCCCAAATGCAAAAAATGGTCTTTTGACTGTTTATGCACCTCCAGGATCGATTATTCCTAAAAATCAGATGAAATTATCTGTAAGTAAAATAAGAGGTGTAACATCATATGGAATGCTCTGTTCTGAGTCAGAATTACTATTATCCAATGAAAGTGATGGAATTATAGAATTAAAAAACAATAAATATGCAAATAAAATTGGAGAAAAATATTTTAAAAACACTTCTGAAAAAGTAATAGATTTATCAATTACGCCCAATAGACCAGATTGTTTAGGAGTAAGAGGAATTGCTAGAGATTTATCTGCTGCTGGTGCTGGTAAATTAAAAATCAATAAAAAATCCAACTTAAAATATAGAGGTAATCAAAATATAAACGTATCAATAAAAAAAGAAAAAGCTCAAGGATGCACAATATTTGGAAGTTGTTTAATAAAAGGTGTAACGAATAAAGAGAGTCCAAAATGGCTAAAAGATAGAATTCTGTCTTTAGGCCAAAAACCAATATCTGCGATAGTCGATATTACTAATTATGTAATGTTTGATTTAAATAGACCATTACACGCTTATGATGCAGATAAAATAGATAATGAAATTATTGTTAGAAGTTCTTCTAAAGGAGAAAGCTTCGAAGCCTTAGATAATAAAAAATATATTTTAGAAAATGATATGTGTGTTATTTCTGATAGATCTGGAGTCCTTGGTCTTGGCGGCATAATTGGTGGGACAAAATCTGGAACAGAATATTCGACTAAAAATATATTATTAGAATCTGCTTATTTTTTACCACGTTCAATAAGAAAAACCTCTAAACACTTAAATATAGATACAGATGCAAAATTTAGATTCGAAAGAGGCATAGATCCCCTTTCAATTGAAGAAGGATTAATAAAAGCTTCTGAACTAATAAAACAAATTTGCGGAGGTGAAATAAGCAATTTAGATGTAAAAAAAATTGAAAATTATAAAAAAACAATAATAAATTTTGATCCATTTCTTTTTGAAAAAACGACTGGATTTAATGTTGAAAATAAAGAATTAATCAAAATACTAGAAAAGCTAGGTTTTAATGTATCTAAGAATAAAAAAATTTTAAAACTAGTAATACCTTCATGGAGACCTGATATAACTCAACCAATTGATATTGTTGAAGAAATAGTGAGAATAAAAGGTTATGAACATATTAATACTTCAGAACCTATTAAGACAAGATTAAAGCCAACACTTAATTATTATCAGAAATTATTTCATTTTTTACAAAGATCTGTTGCATCTAAAGGTTATTTAGAGACCGTGACATGGTCATTTACTGATTCTAAAATTAATCAATTATTTAAAGAAAATGGTGAAGAAATACCAATTGTAAATCCGATTAGTTCAGATCTAAATGTTTTAAGAAATTCTATTTTTCCAAATTTATTATTTTATTTGAAGAAAAATTTAGATAGAGGATTTAAAGATATTTCTTTATTTGAAATTGGTCCAGCTTTTAAAGGAAAAAATCCTGGAGATCAACTGACAATGATAGGCGCTGTAAGAGCAGGAAAGGTTTCTAGATTGTCTTGGAATGATAAAGAGAGAATTGTAGACACATTCGATGTAAAAAAAGATGTAATACAAAGTCTTTGTGAAGCAGGAATTAATAAAGATGATATTATTATTGACGATCGAACCCCTTCTTACTATCATCCAGGAAAATCTGGAGGAGTGTACCAAAATAAAAATGAAAAAAATGCAATAGCATATTTTGGTGAAATACATCCAAACATAATAAAAAAATTAGATATAAAAACTGAAGGTTTGGTAATATTTGAAATTTGTCTTGATTATATAAGAGCTTCAAAACAAAAGATAAAAGATTCAAAATCTGAATATAAATTTTCTGATTTCCAAAAATCAGAGAGAGATTTTGCATTTATTATTAATAAAAATTTTAAATCTCAAGAATTAGTTAATATAATTAAATCTGTTGATAACAAATTAATAAAGTCAGTAAGAGTATTTGATGTTTTTGAGGGAGAAAATATACCACAGGGAAAAAAATCTATAGCTGTTAATGTAACTATTCAGTCAGAAGAAAAAACATTAAATGAAAATGACCTGGAAAATATTAATAAACTAATTATCTCTTCCGTTGAGTCAAAGTCTGGCGCAAAAATTAGATCCTAAAAATGGGTGATACAATAGATAACATTAGGAATTTTGCAATTATAGCTCATATAGATCATGGTAAATCAACTATAGCGGACAGAATAATTCATAAGTGTGGAGGTTTGAGTGATAGAGAAATGAAATCTCAAGTGCTTGACTCTATGGATATAGAAAGAGAGAGAGGGATAACAATTAAAGCACAAACAGTTAAATTAAATTATAAAGCTAAAAATGGTAAAAATTATATTTTAAATATTATAGATACCCCAGGCCATGTAGATTTTAGTTATGAAGTTAGTAGAAGCCTTTATGCGTGCGAGGGCTCAATATTAATTGTAGATAGTACACAAGGCGTAGAAGCCCAAACACTTGCAAATGTATATCAAGCACTTGATATAAATCATGAGATTATTCCAGTTTTAAATAAAATTGATCTACCAGCATCTGATCTGGAAAGAACAAATAATCAAATTGAAGATGTTATTGGTATAGATACAACTAATTCTGTTCCCTGTTCAGGCAAAACTGGTCAAGGAATTGAAGATATCTTAGAAAAAATTATTCATATATTACCATCTCCTAAAGGAGAAAAAAAAAAAAAATTAAAGTGTTTACTAGTTGATAGTTGGTATGACACTTACCTTGGAGTGGTTATTTTGGTAAGAGTGATTGATGGAAAACTCTCGAAAAGTATGAAAATTAAAATGATGTCATCAAATCAAGACTATATTGTTGAAAAAGTTGGAGTTTTTACACCAAAAACTAAAGATGTAAATGAGCTTAACGCAGGAGAGATAGGCTTTATAACTACTGGGATTAAAGTTTTGTCAGAAACCAAAGTTGGAGATACAATTTGTGACTCAAATAATCCTTTACTAGAAGCTTTGCCTGGTTTTAAACCAAGTAAACCTGTTGTATTTTGCGGCTTATTTCCAGTTGATAGTTCTGAATACCAAAAATTAAAAGATGGACTAGCAAAGTTACAATTAAATGATTCTAGTTTCTCATATGAAGCTGAGTCTTCATCTGCTCTTGGCCTAGGTTTTAGATGTGGATTTTTAGGTCTACTTCATCTTGAAATAGTTACAGAAAGACTTGAAAGAGAATTTGATATTAATTTATTAACAACTACTCCAGGAGTAGTTTATAAAGTTCATTTAAATAACAAAAAAATTATTGAGCTTCAGAATCCATCAAATCTCCCAGATCCTAATTACATTAATTTTATTGAAGAACCTTGGATAAAAGCAACAATTATAACTCCTGATCAATATTTAGGTTCAATTATTAAACTTTGTCAAAATAAGAGAGGTATTCAAACAAACTTAAGTTACTCAGGAAATCGTGCTGTAATTAATTACGAAATACCATTAAATGAAGTTGTATTTGACTTTAATGATCGTCTTAAATCTATGACAAGTGGTTATGCAAGTTTTGATTACGAAATTATTGATCACAAGATTGGAGATTTGGTTAAAATGAATATTCTAGTAAACTCAGAGCCTGTTGATGCACTAGCTATGATGATACATAAAGATTTTGCTCAAACAATGGGAAGAGAAGTTTGTGAAAAATTAAAAGATCTAATTCCAAGGCATAATTTCATGATACCAATTCAAGCAGCTATAGGTGGAAAAATTATTGCTAGAGAAACAATAAAGGGATTTAAGAAAGATGTTTTAACAAAAATTCATGGTGGTGGTGCAGTAGATAGAAAAAGAAAATTAGTTGAGAAACAAAAAAAAGGTAAAGCTCGAGCTAAACAATTTGGGAAAGTTGAGATACCACAAGAAGCTTTTATCGGAATATTAAAAATAGATAATCAAAAATAAATTAATTATAACTTTTTTAAATTCTTATTTTTAAGCCACCTTTTATTATTTAATGTCCACTTAACTACCTGATCTAATCTTTTTTCTATTGATACTTCAGGTTTCCATCCTAATTTCTTCATTAGGTTTCCATTCAATGAATATCTTAAATCATGACCGGGCCTACTGCTATGAAAATCTACCATTCGATAATTTAATCTTTTACCAACTGACTTTGCTATCATCTTAGCTAGTTTTAGGTTATCTAATTCAACTGGTCCAACCAAATTAAATTTTGGACATTTAGCTCCACCATAGTCAGATTTTATTTTTTTTTTTATTGCTTTATTGTTATTGATTAAAAATAGACAAGCATCTGCAACATCAATTGCATGAATATAATGCCTCATGCCTGCTTTTGTTTTTTTCTTATTACTATGTATATCAATTTTTTTACCATCTCTGGCAAAAATTATACACTTGGGTATAAATTTCTCTGGATGTTGTCTTTCTCCAAATACGTTCATTGTATGTGTTATAAAAATTGGCATATTATAAGTATTTTCAAATGCTACAGCCAATTCTTCTCCACCAGCTTTTGTGGCACTATAAGGATTAGTAGAATTATATCTATCTCTTTCCTTATAATTGACACTTTTTGGTGCGGGTCCAAATACTTCATCTGTACTAAAGTAGACAAATAATTCTAATTTTTTCAATGTTCTTGAAAAATTTAAAATATTACAAGTAGCTACAACGTTATCAAATACGAAAGAAAGTGGATCTGAAATTGATCTATCAACATGACTTGAGGCAGCCATATGTAATACAAAATTAAATTCACCTAAATCTGCTGCTAACATTGAATTTATCTCAGCTTTAAGATCGTGATATACAATTTTAACTCTCTTTTTTTCACTTGGCTTAAGATCACTCATTAAATCTGATAATCTATTTAAATTCCCAGAAAAATCTAATCTATCAATAGATACAATTTCCCAGTCAGTATTTTTTATTATATGATGAATTGTATGATGAGCTATAAAACCAGCTCCGCCCGTAATTAAAACTCTTTTTTTAGTCATAAATTGAAATTAATGTATAGTATGCTTTAGTATATATATATATTATTAAATCGTTTAAAAAAATATTAAAGTGGTATTTTTAATTATAATAATCCTAGTCTTTACTAATCTTTTTACATTTTATTTGTTAAATAGAAAAAAAATTAAAAAATATTTAATCAAACAAAGAGTTAAATCTGTAAATCTAGATAAATTAGATTCAATTTTTGAAAGTTACTTGATTTCTAATAATTTATACGGGCCTAAAGATGACGTAATTATTAAAAGCTTTTGTACTAACATGGGTAATCAAGATGTTATTGGCAAAACATCTGATTATGAAGCCTGGATTATTGCCAGTCTTAGCAAAAAATCTAAAAATATTTTTGAGTTTGGAACTTGCAGTGGAAAAACAACTTCGCTAATGGCAATGAATTCTCCAGATGATGCAAAAATTATCACATTAACAATAGATCTAAATCAAGCAAAAAACTTAGAAATTCATGAAAAAGATAACACTACATCATTTAGAAATATTATTAACGAAAGTCAGTATGAAAAATTCTTGTTTTCAGGAAAAGTATTTGAAAAAAAAATTGATGTTAAATTTTTAGATTCAAGAAACTTAGATACTCTTTCATACAAAAACAAATTTGATCTAATTTTTATAGACGGTGGACATACTTATAGTATTGTGAAAAATGATAGTTTAAAAGCTTTCGAAATGATAAAAAAAGGAGGTATAATTTTGTGGCACGATTACGTACCATCAAAAAAATCTTGCAAGGATGTAGTAAAATTAATTGATGAACTTTCAATTAAAAAAAAAATATATCATGTTGAAAAAACATCTCTATGTTTTTACACTCAAACTTAATTATTTTTTTATTTTTGGTCTGTACCAAGGTTTTATTCCTAAAAATGCAGATAACGTTCCCAAAAATCTAGCCTGATATTTTTTATATTTTTTATTAAAAATAAATAAATAAAATATTGTCTTAAAAAAGCCTTTTATCATCTTAAAACCCCACATATTAAAAGCCTTAAAAAATCCAAAGTGTTTTTTATAAAAATAAACATTGCCGTACGGCCAATGAAATTGCCTTGAGATATTTAATTCTTCATTGAACTTTATATTATGAGATTTTGAACCTAAGTGATTAATTGAACATTTTGGTAAAAAATAAATTGGAATGTTTTTATCGTAAACCCTTTTTAATAAATCTGTATCTTCTTTATACATCCATATTGTTTCATCAAAATAAATATCATTTTTTAAAACTTCTTTATTTAACAATAAAGCACAGCCTCCAACAAGGAAATGTTTACCCAATTCCCAATCAACTGTAGCAGGTTCATAATTAATTTTTTTTGAAAATTCCCTTCCTTCTTCATTCGACATATTAGGACATAATATGCCATAATATTTAATTTCATTTATATAATTTAAAAGCTGATTTTTGCTTTCGTTATTCATTAAAGCATCAGGATTTAGTATTAATATGTTATTATTTGTTGCACTTCTTATACCTAAATTGTTACCTGCACCGTAACCAAGATTTGTTTCACTTAAAATATATTTTATAGTTGGATATTTTACTGCAAATAATTCTTGTAACTCTTTATTATTTGAGCAATCTACTATTATAATCTCTTGATCTAAAAAATTTTTGATTGTTTCTTCAATAATTTTTTCACTATGAAATGTAACTATAACAACGCTAAAATTTTTAATCATATATTTTTATATATACTAAAATATATTTAATTATTATAAAGATTTTAAAGGAGAGGTGGCCGAGTGGTTGAAGGCGCACGCTTGGAAAGCGTGTATAGGGGAAACTCTATCATGGGTTCGAATCCCATTCTCTCCGCCATATTTATGTTTAAAAAGTACGTAATTTTACATTTTTTTTAAAAATAGAAAAAAATTCAAAAAATCAATAAATAATCGTTGGCAATCAACATTAATTTAGCCTTTCGAATATATACGATTTTTAAATTTTTTCTAAAAATGTTATAAAATTTTTTTCCGGAAAAAAATTAAATGATTAAAAATAACTCAAATAATTACCAGGCCGATTCAATCAAAGTTTTAAAAGGTCTAGAAGCTGTAAGAAAAAGACCAGGTATGTATATTGGTGACACTGATGATGGAACCGGTTTACATCATATGGTTTATGAGGTTGTAGACAATTCCATTGATGAAGCTCTGGCGGGTTATTGTAAAAAGATCGAGATAAGTATTAACATTGATAACTCTGTAACAGTGATTGATGATGGTAGAGGCATACCTGTTGATATACATAAAAGTGAAAAAAAATCAGCTGCAGAAGTTATAATGACCCAACTTCATGCAGGTGGTAAATTTGATCATAATTCTTATAAAGTTTCTGGAGGATTACATGGAGTAGGAGTATCAGTAGTTAACGCTTTATCAGAAAAATTAAAACTTACGATTAATAGAGATAATAAAAAGTATTATATAGAATTTAAAAATGGAGATGCCAAAACTTCTTTAAAACAAGTTGGAAAGTCAAAATCAAGTGGGACTGAAATTAATTTTCTTCCTTCAAAAGATATCTTTTCGTCAGTTAAATTTAGTTTTTCTATTCTAGAAAAAAGGATGAGAGAATTAGCTTTTTTAAACAAGGGTATAAAAATAATTTTAAGTGATTTGAGACAAAAAAAACCAAAAATATTAGAATTCAAATTTGATGGGGGTATTACTGAATTTGTACAATTTATTGACGAAAAAAAACAAAGTTTAAAAAATAAAAATGAAAATGATCTTTTCAAAAGACCAATATATATAGAGGGTTTAAAAAATAACATCGATGTTCAATGTTCTCTTAAATGGAATGCAGGGTATAGTGAAGATGTATTGCCATATACTAATAATATTTATCAAAAAGATGGAGGAACACATCTTCTTGGGTTTCGAAGTGCATTAACAAGAGTGGTAAACAAATATGCAAATGAACAAAATTTACTAAAGAAAAATAAAGTTTCTTTATCAGGAGATGATGTTAAAGAAGGATTAACCTCAGTTCTTTCTATTAAAATCCCTGATCCCAAATTTTCATCTCAAACAAAAGATAAATTAGTCTCATCAGAAGTTAGAAATATTGTTGAGACTATAATTAACGAGAAACTTTCTATCTGGTTCGATCAAAATCCATCAGTTTCAAAAATTATTTTAACCAAAATCATTCAAGCTGCAGTTGCAAGAGATGTAGCTAGAAAAGCCAGAGAAAATGTAAGAAGAAAAGGAGCTTTAGAATTAACAGGATTGCCAGGAAAATTAGCAGATTGTCAAAATTCTAAGCAAGATGGTACTGAACTATTTATAGTAGAGGGGGATTCAGCTGGAGGTTCAGCTAAACAAGGCAGAAATCGGGAAAATCAAGCAGTTTTGCCACTTAGAGGCAAAATATTAAATACTTTTACAGATCTTAATGGATCTAAAAAGAATGGAAATACTAATGATTTAAGAACTAAAAGTTTATCTAAGATGATTTCATCAAATGAAATAGTTACATTAATAAATGCACTTGGTCTTGATCCAAAAAATGAGGATATAGATCTCAAAGATTTAAGATATGGAAAAATAATAATAATGACAGATGCTGATGTTGATGGCTCACATATAAGAGCATTATTATTAACGTTTTTTAATAATAAACCATTTGATAAATTAATTGAGTTTGGACATGTTTATCTTGCTCAACCACCTTTATTTAAAATTAATAAAGGAATTAAAAGCATATATATCAAAGATGAAAATGAGCTCGAAAATTATTTAATAAAAAATTCAAAGGATATCAAAAAATATAAAAAGAATTCAAAAGAATTTAATAATATTCTCCAAGTTGAAAAGTCCAAATTAAACATTCAAAGATTTAAAGGACTGGGAGAAATGAACCCTGATGAATTATGGAATACAACTTTAAATCCTGAAACAAGAAATTTGTTGCAGGTTCAATACTCAAAGAATAGTAAAAAAGATCAAGATTTGATACAAACCTTAATGGGTAACGATGTTTCCTCGAGAAAAGATTTTATTGTTGAAAACGCAATAAATGTTTCAAACTTAGATATTTAGATGGATTTAAAACAATCTGTCAAAACAGCATCATTAAATAAGTCTACTTATATCAATTTAAGATGGATTGGTATTTTAGGTCAATTTATAACCATAAACACAGTAAAATTTATTTTTGGTTTTGAGTTCAATTTTATTATATCTAATCTTATAATTTTTGTTGGAGCTTTAAGTAACTTTTACTTAATGTTTTTTTATAAAAAACCGATACTTTCAAACGTAACTTCTTTTAATTTTTTATCTTTAGACATTCTTCAATTGAGTGCTTTACTTTATTTATCTGGGGGTATTTTAAATCCATTTTCAATATTTCTTTTGATACCAAGCATATTTGCTGCATCCAATTTAAATATTAAAACAAATATTGCTTTAATTTTAATTACTCTAGTATCGATTATAATTTTAACTTTTTATCATTATGAATTACCAAAACCATTGGATGAATATAGTATTAGTCTTTATTATTACTATGCAATTCCTCTTGCATTGATAATTGCATTATTTTTTTTAAATTATTTTGCATTTATTTTTGGACAAGAAACAAATCTTAGGAAAGATGCTTTAGATAAAGTCCAAGAAGTAATTTCCAAAGAACACGAACTTGTTTCACTAGGGGGACAGGCTGCAGCAGCAGCCCATTCATTTGGTACTCCTTTGTCTACAATTAAAATTATTTCTCACGATTTATTTGATCAGTTTAAAGATAATAATGATGTAAAAAAAGATCTCGAACTATTAATTAGTCAGGTTAATAGGTGTAATGATATTTTGAAAAAATTAACATTAAATCCTACTATAGAAGACGATTTTATTGACAAAAATAAAACGCTTTACGATTATATTAGTGAGATAGTTAACTCATTTAAGGAAATTTCTAATAAGAATTTCAATATTGATAAAGAGCAGGATTCTAACTCATTTGAAATATTAAAATCTGTTGAAATTGTTTATGGTTTGAGGAATTTTATTGGAAATGCTAACAAATTTTCAAATGAAAATATCTATATTGCTATCAAAAGTGATAGTCAAAAGACTGAAGTAACGATAGAGGACGATGGGCCTGGTATACCAAAAGATATAATTAATAAGATTGGAGAACCTTATATTAAGACACTTAAACCTAAAGATAATAAGAAAACTGGACTAGGTTTAGGAATTTTTATAGGCAAAACATTGTTAGAAAAAAATTCTGCCAAAATAACAATTAGAAATTCAGAAACTAGAGGTGGGGCTGAAGTAAAAATAGAGTGGGAGAATAAAAATTTAAAAAAATTAGTTTAATTTTTTATTATTTTCAAACAAACCACTAAGCTGACCAACCATTACATCACCTAACTCTTGAACATCAGCAATCTTTATCGCTTTTTTGTAATATCTCGAAACATCGTGGCCTATGCCTATAGCAAGAATTTCGATATCACTTTTGTTTTCTATTGATTTTACAGTTTGCTTTAGATGTTTTTCTAAAAAATCACCCGAGTTTACAGATAATGTAGAGTCATCAACCGGAGCTCCATCCGAAATAACCATAAGAATTTTTCTTTCTTCTTTTCTTTTTTTAAGTCTATTGAATGCCCAGGTAATAGCTTCACCATCAATGTTTTCTTTAAGCAAACCCTCTTTTAGCATTAAGCCTAAATTTTTTTTCGATTGTCTCCAATGAGTATCAGCAGATTTATAAATTATATGTCTTAAATCATTTAAACGTCCTGGGTTTTTTAATTTTCCAAGTTTATTCCACTTTTCTCTACTCTTGCCACCCTTCCAATTTTTTGTTGTAAAACCAAGAATTTCAACTTTAACCGAACATCTTTCTAGTGTTCTAGATAAAATATCGGCACAAAGAGCAGCAATAGTAATTGGCCTACCTCTCATGGATCCAGAATTATCTATGAGTAAAGTCACGACTGTATCTTTAAACTCTAAATCTTTCTCTTTTTTAAAAGAAAGAGAATTATATGGATCAATTATTATTCTTGGTAATTTTGAACTATCTAACAATCCTTCTTCAAGATCAAACTCCCAAGATCTATTTTGTTTTGCAAGTAACTGCCTTTGTAATTTATTTGCAAGTTTCGTAATTATATCTTGGAAACTAATTAATTGTTGATCTAAATTTTTTCTTAGTTTAGAAATTTCGTCAGAGTTTTCTAATGTTTCTGCCTTTGCAGTTTCATCAAATTCTGAAGTATATATTTTATATTCTTTATTACTTATTCCTAAATTTTTTTTCTGAACGATATTTTCTATTTCATTATTTTCAGCATCATCATTTCCAAGTTGTTCATCAAGTCTAAATTCATTCATTTCGTCAGAACTATCAACACCTTCATTGATACTGTCTTCCTCTTCTCTTTCTTGAGATTCTCCACTATCTGTTTTTTGATCATCTTTTGAATTGTTATTATCTTGCTCATCTTCTTTCTGCTCTTCCCTTTTATTTTCTTCTTCGGACTCAAAGATTTCCATTTTCTGCAGGATTTCTGATATTTTGGAATTGTATATGTCTTGATTCTCTGCATTTTCTTTTAAAAAGTCTATGTGTTTATCTAAAGATTTTTCAAAATCATCTTTCCAGTATGATAAAATTTTTTTAGCACTTTCGGATAAACTTACGTTCATTAGTTTATTAAGCATGTAATATTCAAAAGCTTCAGAAACATTAGATTCCTCTTTCTTTTTTATATTTTCAGATTTTGCCATACTGATCTTATTGGTATATTTGGTCATTAAATTTTTAGAAATTCCCTTCATCATTTGTGACCCCAAAAGTTCATATCTTATTTTTTCAGAAATTTTATAAAGTGTATGGCAAGTAGGCGTTTTTGGAATATTTTGTTCCAAAGTAGAATTATCACAAAATTTTCTTTTTAATGCCTCCGAATCTGCTTCAGCTCTTAGTTTAATAAAGTTTTCCTTATCTTTTAAATTATCAAATTTAGAAATATTAAATTCTTTTAAATTTTTTTTGTCTTTTAATGGATATGTTTCACCTGAAATGGCTTTAATCGTTGAGTTTAAAGCTTGTTTAAATTGCTCTTTTATAAGATCATCTTTGTTCATTAAACCTGAATATTTATCATCGACTCTGGCAATTCCTCGCCAAAACATCTTTGATAGTATTCTGCGATTGTATTCTTTTCTACATCATCACATTTATTTAAAAAAGTTACTCTGAACGCATAGCCCACATCTTTAAATATTTCAGAATTTTCTGCCCAATGTAGTACTGTTCTAGGGCTCATAACCGTTGAAATATCTCCAGCCATAAATCCTTTTCTTGTTAGTGTCGCAACTTTTATCATGTTTGCAACTTTCTCTTTACCCTTATTATTATCTAAAGATTTATTTTTCCCTAAAATAATTTCCATTTCTTTTTCCAAAGCTAAATAATTTAAAGTTGTTACAATGTTCCATCTATCCATTTGTCCCTGATTTATTTGTTGTGTTCCGTGATAGAGTCCAGTCGTATCTCCTAAACCTACAGTATTTGAAGTTGCAAATAATCTGAAATATTTATTTTGTTTAATGACCTTATTCTTATCTAATAAAGTAAAATTTCCTTCAGCTTCCAAAACTCTTTGAATTACAAACATAACATCTGGTCTACCGGCATCATATTCATCAAATACTAAAGCAACTGGATTTTGTATCGACCAAGGAAGAATTCCCTCCTTGAATTCTGTAACTTGTTTTCCATCTTTGATTACAATTGAGTCTTTACCAATTAAATCTATTCTACTAACATGACTATCTAAGTTAATTCTAATACACGGCCAGTTTAATCTAGCTGCAATTTGTTCTATATGTGTGGATTTACCTGTTCCATGATAACCTTGCACAAGAACTCTTTTATTAAATGAAAATCCAGAGAGAATTGCTAAAGTTGTGTCTTTATCAAATTTATAAGTTTTATCTATATCTGGCACATAATCAGTTTTTTTTGAAAATGCGTCCACTTCCATATCAGAATCAATACCGAATGTTTGTTTAATCGATAATTTAATATCTGGGGTCTGTTCAATATTTGTTGTCAATTTTTTCCTTATAAGTATTTTTTAATTGGGTATAAGCTAAAGTTATTACCTTAAGCTTATCTTCAAATTTTTTATTGCCAGCATTCATATCAGGGTGAAATTTTTTCACAAGTCTTTTGAATTTTTCTTGTATTTTGGTCCATTTTAAACCAACTCCAACACCCAAAATTTCAAAGGCTTTAAGATCATTACTATTAAACTTAAACTTATTCATATGATTCAAGCTACTAAAATCTTTAAATTTACCATTTTCATCTTTTAAAGTATTATTCCACAATATTTTGAAAAAATTGTCTGAAGAACTAAAACTCTGTGTTGGCTTATGCCATGTCATGTCAGATTTTAAAAAGTTGATTACTTGTTCGTCACTCATACCTGAAAAATAATTCCAGGTTTTATTAAACTCTCTTACATGCTCAAGACAGAAAAGCCTATATTCTTTGCTGTTATCCTTTTCTTTTGGAGCTTTGTAAAGTCCCTCTTCATTACAATTATTCCATTCACAAATATTTTTCATATTATATAATATCAATTTTAATGAATATTAATCAACTTTCAAAAAAAATTGAAAATAAACTTTTGAAAGAAACTTCTATAAGATGCGTAAAGATAATTGACAACACTTATAAGCATCTAAAACACAATTCACACCAGAAAGGCAAATTTCATATTAAATTAGAAATAAATTCTGACATATTAAAAAAAACGAATAGAATTCAGTCTAATAAAGTAATTTATGAAATTTTAAGCGAAGAATTGAAAACTGATATTCATTCTTTACAAATAAGCTTTATTTAATTCTTTTAATAAAAACTTGTTCAATTCAGCAGATTTGGCCTGATAATTTAGGTTTAATTTTCCAAAATTCCTTATTAATATTAAGTTTATACTATCTGATTTATTTTTTTTATCACTTTTCATAAAATTTAGAATTGATGTAATTTTCCTTTTATTAAAAAGATCTTTATACTTATTTTTAATTTCTATTTTTTTAATATGATTATTTATTAATTCTGAATTTGAAACTGAAATAATTTTTTTTTCTTTACTAAAATTTACAGCATTCATTAAACCAAATATAACAGCTTCTCCATGATTTAATTTTTTTGAGTAACCAAGAGTAGCCTCATATGCGTGAGCAAAAGTATGGCCGAGATTTAAAGATTTTCTTAAATTTTTTTCTTTTTCATCCTTTTCAATAATTCTTTTTTTTAATAAACAACTATTTAAAATTGCATTAATTATAAAATTTCCTTTTAGGTTTAAAATCTTATTAAAATTTTTATCTAAAAAAACAAAATTTTTTTTGCTATCAATTAAACTACTTTTTACTATTTCAGCATATCCACATATAATTTCTCTTTTGGGGAGGGTATGTAGTAAATTAATATCTGAAATTACTAAATCTGGCTGATAAAAACTTCCTACAAGATTTTTTCCGAATTCATTATTAATACCTGTTTTGCCACCTATTGAAGAGTCGACTTGAGCTAATAAAGTGGAGGGTATATTAATAAATTTTATTCCTCTTTTATATGTACTGGCTGCATATCCAACTACATCTCCTGTAATTCCTCCACCAAATGAAATTACACAGTCCTCTCTATTAAAATTATTTTTAAATAAAACATTATGTATTTTATCGATACTTAAGTAACTTTTATTTTTTTCATTTGCATTGAAATTTAAAGTATAAATTTTTTGATTTTTAAAATTTTTTAAAAGTAATGTACTAAATTTTTTTGGTATCTTATTGTCAATTACGATCAAACATTTTGAGAACAATAATTTATTTTTTTTTAAAATATTTTTTAACTTTGGTATTAGATTGGTACCAACATGAACTTCGTAATTTTTACTTTTAGTTTTAACCTTTATTATTTTTGATTTCATATTTTTTTATAATTTTATTTGCTATTTCATTTTTATTTAGCTGATCACAATTAATAGTGAAGTCTGCCAAACTATATATTTTAGCTCTTTCATTTATTAGTCTCTCTAGATCTGTTTCACTTAATGTCATAGCCAGGGGTCTTTTTTTGCTACCATTTATTCTTTTAATTATTATATCTTTTTTCCAATTCAACCAAAAACTAAAAGAACTCTTCTTACATTCTTTCCTAATATTAGTATTAATATATGCACCTCCACCTAGTGATAAAATTTGTTTCTCACCTTGTAGATATGATAATGTTACTTCTTCTTCACATTCACGGAAGAATTTTTCTCCCTTTTTTTTGAAAATTTCTGCAATTTTCATTTTCTCTTTTTCTTCAATTTTATTATCTATATCAATAAATTTAAGTTTGGTTTGTTTAGAAATCAATTTTCCTATTAATGTCTTTCCCGAGCCCATCATACCTACTAAAACTAGATTTTTATTTGATTCCATATATTTCTAAGTTGAAAAAACACAAATATGTCTTATTTTGATTTTACAAAATTATATGCTTTTAAAACATTATACTACAAAGAAATATAACATAATATGAAATTTGCAATTAAAGCTGGAATTATTTTTTTTATACTAATTTTATCTATAGTTGTTTTAAGTCAGATTGATTTCCCATCTCCCAACAAAAAAATTGAAGTGATCTTGCCTAATGAAAATTTTAAAACAATTAAGTAAAATAATTTTCAAAATAACCTTATTTTTATTTTTTTTTAATTGTTCTTTTGCAAATGAACCAATTGATATCTGGAAAATTGAAAAAAAAGAAATCATTAACAAAGATAATTCTACTTCAAATATAAATGTAAGTAATAATCTAAACACTAATACAACATTATCAGTTCAATCTAGTTCTGAGATAGTGATAAATAAAGAAATTGAGTCATCCACTATAAAATTGGCAGGATTATATGACCCTGCACAGAATGGCTTAAAAATTGATATGTGGTCGAATAGTGATGGTGAGTTAATTAAAAGTATATTAAATAAAAATTTAAATAGAAACTTATCTGAATTTTCAAAAAAAATATTAGACATAGCTTTACTAACAAACTCATATATTCCTACAAATAATATTACTGAAGAAGAATTTTTAGAGTTTAAATTTAATCATTTAATAAATAAAAAAGATTTTGAACTAATTAAAGAATTTTTAATTAATAATTCCGAAGTTTCTAATAAAAATAAACTGATTAAATTTTACTCTGAATATTTTCTTTCAATTTCTGAAGTAAAAAAAGCATGTGAAATATTTAATATTAGTGGGGCTATTTCTGATAAGTATTTAAATAATTTTAAAATTTATTGTTTAATTCTAGAAGATAAAAAAGAACAAGCTCAACTACTTTTTGATTTGTCAAAGGAATTGGATGAAATTGATACTTTTTTTGAAAATAAATTTAACATATTAATGGGTTACGCAAGCAAAGATGAAATAATTTCAGACGAAAATATTTTATATTTTCACTTATCTCATAAAACAAATAATGATTTTAATTATGAGCCAAAAATGGACTCACCTAGATATATCTGGAGTTATTTGTCGTCATCAAATATTCTTAAAAATGCAAATTCCTTTGATATTGAAAATCCAGAAGATTTAAGATTATTAGAAAGGGCAACTCATGAAAATGTATTTGATGAGAGAGAACTATTAGATACATATAAAAAATTTCAATTTAACATAACACAACTATTAAATGCCAAAGATGCTTATAAGCTTCTTCCAGATTATGAGGGCAGAGCTTTATTATATCAAAGATTAATTTTATCTGTTGATGTTGAGCAAAGATTAAGTATGGCTTCTGAATTATATAAATCTTTCCAAAAAAAAAAATTAGATAATGCATTTGATAATGAAATCAAAGTAATTTTAAAAAAAATAAAAAAAGATGATGTTCCCTCAAATTTTACTACCTTTTACGAAAATCATACCGACAATAAGTTAAAAAAAGAGAGAAAGATTAAATTTAATAATAAAAAAATACATCAGTCAAAATTATTGAATTACTTTTTAAATAAAACTAGTTTGCCTAAAGCTGAAAAGGAAACAAATGATATTTTGAAAAAAATTAAAAGAAACAAAAAATATGTTTTTTCTACTAAAGATATGATTCTTATTGAATCGCTTAAATCAGATGGTGTAAAAATAGATAAAAAATACTCAAACCTTTATGAATATAACTTCCAATTTTCCTCTGATATAAAAAAAATGCTATCAAATGGAGAGTTAGGCTTATTATTAATTAAAATAGTAGATATTGTTGGTGAAAGTAAACTTGAAGATCTAGATATAAACACAGTAAATTTATTAGTTTCAACTATGAATGAGCTAAAAAATGTAGATTTAAGGAATGAAATTCTAATAGAAGTCTTGCCTTTAAAAGTCTAAAGGACAAATAAACTATGTCAGTAAAAGAACTAATTACAGTACCCGATGATATTCTTAGAAAAAAATCTGAGCCACTAAATAAAGTTGATGTTAATGAAAAAAAACTCATAAAAGATTTATTTGAAACTATGTACCATCACAATGGTATAGGTTTGGCAGCTGTTCAAGTAGGAATTCTTAAAAGAGTAGTTGTTTTAGATGTCTCAAAAAATGAAAATGAAAAAAAACCTTTATGCTTTATTAATCCACAAATAAAAACTTTAAGTGAAAAAATGTCTACATATGAGGAAGGCTGTTTATCAATACCTAATACCTTTATTGAGATAGAGAGACCAGAAATTTGTACAGTGTCGTATATAGATGAAAATGGTGATAAGAAAGAAATGGAATGCGATGGACTACTTTCAACATGTTTACAACATGAAATAAATCACTTAGATGGAAAACTAATCATTGATTATTTATCTAAAATAAAAAAAGATTTAATAATAAAAAAATTGTCTAAACAAAAAACTTCTAATAGAGTTGTTGTTTAAATGTCAAATATTGTATTCATGGGTACTCCGCAGTTTGCTGTGCCTATTCTAAAAAAAATTAATCAAAAATATAAAATTAACTGTGTTTTTACTCAGCCTCCAAGTAAATCAAATAGAGGTCAAAAGTTTACGAAATCACCAATTCATAAATGTGCAGAGGAACTTAGTCTAGAAATTAAAACCCCAAAAAAAATTGATGAAGAATTTGAATATCTTAAAGAATTAAATTTAGATCTTGTAATTGTTGTTGCATATGGACAGTTATTTTCAAAAAAAATTCTAAATTTGAGTAAAAAAGGTTTTTTGAATATTCATGCTTCATTACTACCAAAATGGAGAGGGGCGGCACCAATCCAAAGATCGATTTTAAACATTGAAAAAAAAACTGGTATATCATTTATGAAAATTAATGAAAAATTGGATTCTGGACCAGTATGTAATAAATATTCAGTAGATATTCTTGACCAAGATAATGCAGAAACTTTGTCTGAAAAATTATCTTATTTGAGTAAAGAAAAAATTTTAGAAAATGTGCAAAATGTTTTAGAAGGGGAAGCAATATTTAAAGAGCAAGATCATGCAAAAGCTACATACGCAAAGAAAATTCAAAAAATAGAGGGAAAGATAGATTGGAATAGTAGTGCTAGTAAAATAATTGCTCAAATAAATGGATTATATCCAAAACCTGGTGCATGGTTTGAGCTTAACAACAAAAGACATAAAATATTAAAAGCAAAAATAAACAAGCAGTCAGCAACAAACGGTGAAGTAATCGACGAACAAATGACAGTAGCATGTGGTGAAAATTCAATAAATATTATTGAGATACAAAAAGAAGGTAAAAATCCACAATTAATAAATGAATTTTTATTAGGTAATAAGGTTAGAAAAGGAACAATAATAAAAAGTGAATAGATATCAGATTTTAATAGAATACGAAGGCACTTTATACAATGGTTGGCAAATTCAAAAAAAAGGTAAGTCAATTCAGGAAAATATTGAGATTGTCTTATCTAAATTACTTAAAGAAAAAATAAAAATTTATGGCTCTGGACGAACAGACACAGGAGTTCATGCTAAAGAGCAATCAGCACACTTCGATACTACAAATAATATTACTCAAAAAGATAAATTAATAAATTCACTAAACTTTTTTTTAAATAAAAATAAAATATCGATATTGAAAATAAAAAGAAAAAATAAATTTTTTCATTCAAGATTTTCTGCTAAAGAAAGACGGTATACCTATTTAATAAGAAATGATGTTTCTCCTTCTGTTATAAATTTTAATAGAGAGTGGCATGTTAAAAAAAAAATTAATGTTGATTTGATGAAAAAAGGAGCCAAAAAGTTAATAGGGACTCATGATTTTTCAACCTTTAGGGCATCTAATTGTACTGCAAAAAGTCCGGTAAGAACCATGAAGAAAGTAAAAATAACCAAAGTTAAAAATAATATAAAAATTCAATTTGTGTCAAAATCATTTCTTAAAAGTCAAGTTAGATCCATGGTTGGTTCGCTCAAATACCTTGGTGAAAATAAATGGAACTTAAAAAAATTTACCAGTATATTTAAATCAAAATCTAGAAAAAATTGTGCTCCTATTGCTCCTGCACATGGCTTATATCTTGAGAAAATTATTTATTAGATTTCTTTTTTCTCTTTTTTATTCTCCATCTTGATCCTTCTCTAACAATATAGCCACAACAATTTTTGGAGCCACACTTACAAGGAAAATCCTTATAGTTTTCATCAAAACTAAACCCATAATCATAAGTTAGTTCCTCATTTTTATTTATATCTTTAATGGAACTAATCCATAATTTTAAACCTTTGCCTTCAACTTCGCAGTTTGGATCACAAGAGTGATTAATAAGCCTTGCAGTATTGTAAGCAAAATCACCGTCTAAATCATATCTATTATTTAAGTTAAAAAGATAAATCGCTTTATCATTATCAAATTTTGGATTATTTTCGGTCTGTTTTTTTGTAATTATTTTCCCTGTGTAGTAAATAATCTTAGTTCCTTTTTTTATATTTTTAGATGCAAACAGTCCCCTGTTATCAATATTTGATGATTTTTGTTTATATAGTTTCATGACTATTTATTTTCCGACTCGATTAATGCATTTACATGATAATTAGCGCTTTCAGCAAGTGCTTTCAGGTCGTATCCACCTTCTAGTAAAGATACCACTTTTCCATTAGTAAATTTATTCGTGGCTTTTAGTGTTCTTCTTGTTATTTCATAAAAATCTTTGGATGAAAGTTCAAATTGAGCTAATGGATCGTTTTTGTGGGCATCAAAGCCAGCAGAAAAGATTAAGTAATCAGGTTTATATTCAATTAACCTATCTAAAACTCTATCATAAGCATTAAAATACTCCTCAGAATTTGTCCCTGCAGGAAGGGGTATATTGAGAGAATTGTTATACTTTCCAGTGTCTTTTTCAGAGCCACCACCTGGATAAAATGGATATTGATGTGTTGATATATAGAGTGAATTCTTATTATCATACATAACATCATAATTTCCATTTCCCCAGTGAACATCAAAATCTACACATGCAATTCTTTTATACTTATATTTTTTTATTAAATAATTAACTGCAACGCCTGCATTAGAAATGCAACAAAAGCCCATCGATTTATTTTTTTCCGCATGGTGTCCTGGTGGTCGTACAACACAAAATGCATTTTTATATTTTTTATTCTCAATTCCATCTATTGCACTTATAGCTGATCCTGCAGCTTGAAATACGGCATCCTTACTTCCAGGCGATACAACAGTATCACCGTCTAAAAAATTTAAGCCACTTTCAGGAAATGAGTCTTTTAATTTATTAATATAATCTTCAGAATGTGTCATATTAAGTATATCATTAGGAACAACATCTGGCTTATCCCAAAGCAGTTCTTTTTTTTTTTTTAACGTATCAATTATTGAAACTACTCTCTTTGGTTGCTCTGGATGACCATCGCCTGTTATATGTTTTTCTGAAGATTCAGATGTTATAATCGCAGTTTTCAATTGAAGTAATTGTATAAGATGTTCTTATAAATCTTAGTTAACTTTTTTAAATCTGAGATCGATGTTCTCTCGTTAACCATATGAATAGTATTATTTCTTAACCCCAACTCAAGACGTGGTATTGAACCTAAAAATCTGCTGTCACTCGTGCCACCTCTACAATTTAATTTTGCATTATTTCCTGTAACTTTTTTTACAACTTTTTTTATCATATAAATTTCTTTATTTGGTTCTGTGTAAAATGCTTCTCCACTTACTTTATAATCTATTTTAGTTTTACAATTTTCTTTCTTTGCAACTGCATTAATAATATTACTAAGTTTTTTTTTTAAAGATGTCGATTTATAAGTTGAATTAAATCTAACATTAAATTTAGCACTTGCAGATTGTGGGACTACATTTTCAGATATATTATCCACATTCATTTTTGTAAATTCCAAATTTGATGGTGGCATATACTTTGTTCCTTTGTCCAACTGAACACTTTTCAGTTTAGATATTACTTTAGCAAGGGCAGTACATGGATTTATATATGTCCCATAAAATGCAGAGTGTCCACTTTTTCCATATACTGTTACTTTACCATTCATAGAACCTCTTCTTCCAATCCTGATTTCGTCTCCAACTGATTTATTTGATGAAGGTTCGCCTACTACCGAAAAATCGATTTTTTCTTTTTTTTTCTTTAAATATTTCATAACGGCTGGACAACCATGACCTGTAGTTTCTTCATCTGCTGTAATTATTATTGATATAGAACCTTTAAATTTTTTATTTTTAATAAAGTTACTTACAGCACTTATCCAACATGCCACACTACCTTTCATGTCCTGGGATCCTCTTCCATATAAATATCCTTTTTTTACTACTGCTTTAAATGGCGGAAACTCCCAATTATTGAGATTAGCAACAACATCTGTGTGACCCAAATAATTAATGTTAGGTTTTGATTTACCAAATTTTGCATATAAATTTAATGCGGGTTTAGCACCTGTACCTTTTGATTTTATTATATGACATTTAAAACCTATTGATGAGAGTTTCCTTGAAAGGAAATTCATAATACCCTTATCTTCTGTTTTAATTGTTTGAAATTTTATTAGCTCCTGAGCTAACTTTAATTCATTATAAGTTTTCATTAGTTTATTCTCTTAAAAGATCGTTAACAGATGTCTTTGATCTAGTTTTTTCATCAACTTGTTTAATTATTACTGCACAATATAAAGATGGTGCTTGCGGATTGTTTTTATCTGGCAAGGATCCTGGAACTACCACTGAGTAAGGTGGAATTTTTCCATAAGTTATTTCACCAGTTTTTCTATTAACAATTTTTGTTGATTGCCCAATATACATTCCCATACTTAGAACAGAGCCTTCTCCAACTATTACACCTTCTACTACTTCTGACATTGCTCCTAAGAAAACATTATCTTCAATAATTGTTGGTAATGCTTGGGCTGGTTCTAATACTCCACCAACCCCAGTCCCGGCCGAGATATGACAATTTTTTCCAATCTGACAACAACTTCCTGCACGACTGAATGTATCCATCATAGTACCTTCGTCTATGTACGCTCCAATATTTACATAACATGGCATAAGAACAGCATTTTTTGCAACAAAGGAACCACGTCTTGCTGCTGTGTTGGGGACCATTCTGAAACCAGCTTTTTCAAAATCTTCATTCGTCCAGCCAGCAGTTTTACCTTTTAATAAGTGACTCTTATCTCTCCATGTTGAATATGGCCCCGCCATGATATCCATTCCATGCATTCGAAAACTTAACATGATAGCTTTTTTTAGATGTTGATGAGTAACCCATTCACCATTGATCTTTTCAGCTACTCTTGCTTTTCCACTGTCTAGATCATCAATAATTTGATTAACAGCATTCTTTAAAGATTTATCTGAATTTTGGTTTACTTGGTCTTTATTTACCCAAGCTTCATTTATAATTTTTTCAATAATCATAATTTTATGAGTTTTTTAATAACCTTATTTCTTTTAAAAATAAAGAGAGATTTTCGATTTTATAGTCGATGTAATCTTTATCAGACTCTTTTTTACCCCAGTATTCATTATTGATAAGCCAAGCTGTTATAGTTCCCCGCTCTTTCCCTATTGATAAATTTTTAGCTATATCCTCAATATAAAGGGTTTCTTTTGGATTAATCTTAAATTTATCAACCATAAGATCAAAAGCTTTGGCTTCAGGCTTTGGGTGATATTTTGCGTCTACGATATCAAATATATCTTTAAATTGGTCTTCAATACCAAGAGTTTTCACTATATTTTTTACGTGCGCTCTACTTCCGTTTGTAAATACGAATTTATTTAAATTTATGTTTTCAAGCTCATTTCTTAAAACAAGATCTTTTTCCATAAATGAAAGATCAATATCATGAACATACTCCAAGAATTCCTCTGGTGGTATATCGTGATGTATCATCAATCCATTTAAACTTGTGTTGTATTTGTGAAAATAATCTCTTTGTAATTCTTTGGCTCTTGTAAGGTCTAAGTTAAGTTTATCCGAAATATATTTTGTCATTCTCTTACTAACTTGGCCAAAAACTGCCTCTAAATCATTATATAAAACACCATCACAGTCGAACAAAATATTCTTTATATTTTTTAGATTATTCATTTTCTTATTAATGTTCCTGCACCCTTATCAGAAAATAACTCAAATAGTATTGAATGTGGTTTTCTCCCATCAACAATAACAACGCCTCTAACACCATTAGATATTGCATCTAAACAAGTATTTATTTTTGGTATCATGCCTCCAGATATAATATTATTTTTTAACATCTCGTTAGCTCTATTTAGATTAATTTCAGATATTAGTTTTTGATTTTCATCAAGAACCCCTTCAACATCTGTCATTAAAAGAAGTCGTCTAGCATCGATCTCTTTTGCGATTGAACCTGCCGCAACATCTGCATTAATATTATAAATTCTACCATCATCACCCACTCCTAAAGGGACAACAATTGGAATTTGTTTATTACTAATAAAATTTAATATTTTGTCTTTATTAATTTTTTTTGGTGTGCCAACATATCCCAATTCTTTACTTTCAGGAATAATATTAATTACATTATTTTCTTTAGGTGATATTGAACAAACATTTGTGTTTTTAGATTTTAATTCATGTAAAATCTCTAAATTAAGCTCTAGTAAAGCCTCTTCTATATATCTTATTGTTTTTTCGTCTGAAATCCTAAGTCCATTGATAAATCTTGTTTCAATATTTTTTTCGTCTAATTTTTTTTTAATATTCTTACCTCCACCATGGACGACTATTGCTGATAAACCAATTTTGTTTATTACTGAAATATCTTCTATGAACTGATTA
>CACHLB010000002.1 GCA_902580505.1 uncultured Pelagibacteraceae bacterium | reverse complement strand
AAAAATTAATTAAGAATAATTTGGAACAATCTGGCATTGTAGACAAAAAAAATTACAATAAAATTATCAGCAAAATATATGGAAATTATGGAAGAATACTTGCTGAATATCCTTTTCTGAAAGCATTTAGAAATAGCAAATTAAATAAATTTATTGAAATAGACGGGCTCGAAAACCTAAACAAAATTAAGAGAGAAAAAAGACGAGCTGTATTTATATCTGGTCATTTCAATAATTTTGAATTAATGGCGCTCCAAATTGAAAAAGCTGGTATAAATTTGTGCGCTATTTATAGACCGCTAAATAACGTATTCCTAAACAAAACTATGGAAGAAATTAGAGAAAATTTTATATGCAAAAATCAAATTAAAAAAGGAAGATCAGGCACAAGACAGATTATTGAAAATATAAAGAAAGGTAACTCAGTAGCTCTAATGATAGATCAAAGAGTAAGAGAAGGTATAAAAATTAATTTTTTCGGTAAACCTGCTAGCACTACGACCATACCCGCACAATTAATTAAAAAATATAAATGTGATCTAGTGCCTATTTATATAGAGAGAAGAAAAAATAATTATTTTAAAATGTTTGTTTCAGAACCGATTAAAATCGGGAACAATAAATCAATTAAAGAAATCACTGAACATCTAAATAAGATACTTGAAAAAATGATTTTAAAAAATGTAGACCAGTGGATCTGGACTCATGATAGGTGGAAAACATAATCAGTTTTTATCTAGTAAATCTCTTTTCATTGAGGCCTCAACATACGAAAAGTAGGCTTCCTGTTCTTCAACGTTCCAATAAGTTAAGTTTTCAAGTGGTATTTTTTTTTGTGAGATAGCACAAATCACATGATCACCATCTTCAATGATCTCAAAATTATTTGCTAAGTATTTTAATTTAGCTAACTTATTTAACATATTTAAGATATATATTTACTAAATGAAAATTGCAATTATTGGAAGTGGAGGACGAGAACATGCTCTAGTTCATCACTTAAGTAATTCAAAAAAAATAACAAAAATATATTCAATTCCCGGTAATGCTGGTACCGAAGAAATATCTGTAAATATTGATCTCAATTTAGAAAATTTTCAAGATTTGTATAATTTTATTAACAAAGAACAAATCGAATTAGTAATTGTTGGTCCAGAAAAACCATTAGTTGAAGGATTAGTAGATTTCCTAGAGTCAAAAAATATTAAAGTTTTTGGTCCTAGAAAAAAAGTAGCTCAATTAGAAGGCTCAAAAATATTTACAAAAAAAATTTGTGAGAAATTTAACATACCAACTGCTAAATTTAAAATTTGTAAATCCAAAGAAGACTCATTTATATTTTTATCGTCATCTAATTTTCCTCTTGTTGTAAAAGCAGATGTTCTTGCTGCAGGTAAAGGTGTTTATATTTGTCAAAATGTTGATGAGGCTAAAACTGCTGTTAACGAAATATTTGACGGTAAATTTGGGAAAGCAGATCAAGTATTAATCGAAGAATTCCTAGAAGGTGATGAGATGAGTTTTTTTATTATTTCAGATGGAATTAGTTATAAAACTTTTAATACAGCTCAAGACCATAAAAGAGTTGGTGAGGGTGATACTGGAAAAAATACAGGAGGTATGGGAGCTTATTCACCTTCAAGCTTAATTAATGATGATTTAGAGAATAAAATTTTAAACAAAATAATTGAGCCAACGTTAAAAGCTATAAGTGAAATGAATGAGAAGTACGTTGGTTTTTTATATGCCGGCTTAATGATAAAAAGTAATGAACCATACCTAATTGAATATAATGTTAGGATGGGTGATCCTGAATGCCAAACTATATTACCGTTGGTTGACAGTGATTTATTGGACATAATAAATTCTTGTTGCAATTCAAAATTAAAGACCCACGAAATAAAATGGAAAAATAAAAAAAGTATGTGCATTGCTTTATGCTCAAAAGGATATCCTGAAAAATATAATAAGAATGTTGAAATTAAAAATTTAAAAGAATTCAAATCAACTAAAGATAATTTTATTTTTCATGCTGGAACGAAAAGTTCTGGAAACAAAATTGTAGCAGTTGGAGGTAGGGTAATAAATTTTGTTAATATCTCAGATAGTTATTTATCAAGTAGAAAAGAAATCATCAATCAGATTAATAAATTGAATTGGGAAGATGGTTTTTATAGATCAGATATAGGCCATAAAGTCATAGATAAATGAGAGTAATTGGTGGAAAACTAAGAGGAAAATTAATTCATAATCCTACAGATAAAACAACAAGACCTTTAAAGGATATGGTTAGAGAGTCCATATTTAATATTTTAGAGCATTCTAAGAATGAAAAAATTAAATTCAAAAATGACGTAGTTTTGGATTTATTTTCCGGTTCTGGTTCGTTTGGCATTGAATGTTTGTCTAGAGGAGTAAAAAAAGTTTTTTTTTTTGAAAATTACAAACCCTCTTTGAAAATTTTAGAAAAAAACATTAAGGAGTTAGAAATTGATAAAGATTCAGTCATCAGGGAAATAAATGCATATGAAATTTCTAAAGAAAATATAGATAATGAAAAAATTAATTTAATTTATCTGGATCCACCATTTAAAGATAAAAATATAAATAAATTATTAAGGAAAATTTTAGACTTAAAAATTGCTCACAAAAGTACATTAATAGTAATTCATAGAAATAAGAAATTTAATGAAAATTTTATAGAAGATTTTAAAGTTCTTAGAGAAAAAAAATATGGTTTATCAAAAATAATATTTGGTAAATTGCTATTTTAGGATTTTTTTTGTTTCTATTTTAATCAATTCAACTGAAGGTTGGTTAATTGGATTTACATTTAATAAGGAGCTAAGCATTAGTGTTTCTAAAATAAAAAATGTAAATAGTTCACCTAAAGTTTCCTCACTTTTATTTTTAATTTCAAAACTTCTAAAAGATAATTTTTTCTTATTAAATACATTTTGCGTAGCTTTTTTTTGAGCATACATTACTTGATCCAAACTTTTCTTTTTTAAATGTTCTAATCCATCAATTAAATATGCATTATTAAATTTAAGTGGAGTTCTCTCTCTAGTGAAAAAAAAACTAAAGAAATTATTTTTTGGACCATCTAAATAAAGTTGTAAAAGACTATGATTGTCCTTTGGCATTGTAGAGATTATAGGAAAGAAGCCCTTACCCCTTTTTCCTAAACTTTCAGCAGATAATTGCTGGTACCATTTCAAAAAGTTATTTAATTTTTCATCATAATTTAAAATTACACAATTTTTTTTTCCTTTAATAATATTTGAGTAAATTGAAGAGACATTTTCAATTAAAAAATTAATAAATTTTTTATTTTTTATTAGATAATTTAATCGTTTAAATTTTTTTTCATTTAAACCCATCAATTCTGCCGGGACCATTCCAACTTCGGATAATACTGAATATCTTCCTCCTATGTAATTTTTATGGTCAATTACATCAGATCTCAGTTTATTAGCTATAGCTCTAAGAATATTATTTTTTTTTTCAGTTATTATTAAATTTTTATTTCTTTTCTGTTTTGATAAGATCAGGTTTAAATTTGATAATGTTTCTAGGGTGTTACCTGATTTTGATATAATTATATTTACACGTTTTTTGTTTGATTTTGTTATTCTTATGTTCTGTAGGTTATTATAAAAGAAAAATTTTTTTTTGATTTTATGACTAAGAAAATCATAAATGGCTTGTGCGCCTAGTATAGATCCCCCCATTCCTATTAAATTATACTCATAGTATTTTTTGAAATTTAGTAAATTTTTTTTCTGAAATGAATAATTATAATTATTTGTTAGAGATTTTAATAAAGGATATTTTTCAATTAAATTTTTAAACTTTATGAAATTATTAAGTTTTTTTTTATTTAATTGTTTATTTTTATTATTAAAATTTTTGTAAATAATATGTTTTGTCTCCATTAATTACTGGATTTTCTTCTTCATATTATTTAATAAATCTGACCCGCTACTAGAGTCCTCAGAATTATTATCGTCTTTTATTTTGAGTAAATCTTTTACTTCTTTATCATTTGATTGACTACTTACTTCCAAATCATCTCCTGGCATAGGAAGTTTATTCATGTCAGGTGGCATTTGGAGAGGATTTTTTTTTTTTACAAGAAATTCATCACTTTGTTCAGATCTTTTTTTACCTTCTAAAGCATCTCTAACTCCGCCACAAAAAGTTAATAATGGCACTAAAGCCATTAATAAGATTAAATTTAGTTTAAATTTTTTCATCTTTTTTTTTATAGAATATAAATTCAGATAAAATAAGGCATATAATACCAATTGTTATAAATATGTCAGCTACATTAAAGATAAACCAATGATATCCTGCATAATTTAAATCTATAAAGTCTGGAACAGCTCTGTAATAAACTCGGTCAAATAAGTTTCCTAAAGAGCCTCCTAATATTATCATTAAAAAAAATGATTTAATTTTTGACTCAATGAAAGCGAAATACAATATTACTAAGTTTATAATGACTATAATTGCAGTAAAGATATTATAGAAAAGTTTATCTTCTGATGAAAATAAACCAAATCCTATCCCTGTATTCCAAACTAAATAGATATTTAAAAATTGATTTATATAAAGATCAACTTGTCCTTCATTATTTAAGATATTTAGAATATAAATTTTTGATAGTCTATCTAAAGCAAAACAAACAACTAAAAATACAAAACCTATAAGAAGTTTATTTAATTTTTCATTTCCCATTAGTATTTAAAAGTCCACAATTTGGTCTTTCACAACTCGTTTCAAAAATTTTCCAACAAATAGGACATTTATTTCCTTGGGCCTTTTTTGCAACTACATCAATACTATTTTTTAAATTTTCATCTTTAATTACAGAGGCAGATGAGGTTATACAAATTTCAGAAAAATTAATATTTTTTGCCTTATCGTAAAATTCTTTATTTAATTTTATCTCAATTGTTGCTTCTAAACTTGAACCAATTGACTTTTCGGCTCTCATATTCTCTATTGAAATATTTGCCTCATCTCTAATTTTTTTAACATAATCCCAATCTGAGCTAAGTTCTTCATCGTTCCAAGAATTAGGAACTGAAACGAAATTTTGTAAATGGATACTTTGGCTATCTTTTTCCTTTTTAACTAGTTGATAAATTTCTTCAGTTGTAAATGATAATATTGGTGCAAACCATTTTAGGAGACACTGCAAAATAATATTTAAAAGAGTTATACAGTTCTTTCTTTTATCGGAATTTAAAGCGTCACAATATAGAGTATCTTTCCTGATATCGAAATAAAAAGCAGAAAGCTCAACTGTGCAAAAATTTAGTAATTCTTTGTATAAATTATGGAAGTTATAAACTTTAAAATTATTTTTAAAATTCTCATTTATTGTATAAATTCTATGAAGCATAAATTTTTCAAGAGAATCAAAGTTTTCAAATTTAACTTTTTCTAGATCAAGATTTTCGTATTGATCTTGAATATTTCCTAATAGATATCTAAATGTATTTCTAATTTTTCTATAAGACTCAGCGTGTTGATCTAAAATTGAATAATCTATTCTTAAATCTTCAGCATAATTTGAAGATGCAACCCAAATTCTTAATATATCAGCTCCATATTTTTTTAATATATCTTGTGGGGCAATAACGTTACCTGTTGACTTTGACATTTTTAGACCTTTTCCATCTACAACAAAACCATGAGAAAGAATGCTTTCAAATGGAGCGACTCCTCTTGTTCCACATGATTGAAGTAATGAGGAGTGAAACCATCCTCTATGTTGATCTGAGCCCTCTAAATACATAGATGCTGGCCATTTGAGGTCGTCTCTTTTCTCTAAAACAAAGGAGTGAGTGGATCCACTGTCAAACCAAACTTCAACTATGTCTGATAATTTTTCATAGTCTTCTGCTTTATACTTGTCTCCAAGAAAGATCTGATAATCATCATTAAACCAACAATCAGAACCTTCTTTTTCATAAATTTTTGCAATATTTTCAAATACTTCATCATCAACTAAAACATCACCAGTTTTTTTTGAAATAAAAATTGGTAGTGGCACACCCCAGACTCTTTGTCTTGATACACACCAGTCTGGTCTAGTTTCAATCATTGATTTTATTCTTTCTTTTCCTTTGGAAGGATAAAAATCTGTATTATCGATAGCTTTTAATGCTTTATCTCTTAACCCGTGACTTTCCATTGATATAAACCATTGTGGCGTTGCCCTATGAACTAGTGGAGCTTTTGATCTCCAAGAATGAGGATAAGAGTGAGTTAGTTTTCCATTTGTTACTAAATTTTTTTGTTCATCTAATTTTTCTATAATTAAGTTATTAGCCTTAAAAATATGTAAACCTTCAAAAAGTTTAATTTCACTTGTATATTTTCCATCACCATCAACTGTTTCAATTGCTTTGATATTATTATTTAAACAAAGATTGAAGTCATCTGGTCCATGGCTCGGAGCACAATGTACAATACCTGTTCCTTGTTCAGTAGTGACAAAATTAGCCTCAAGCATAGGAATATCATAATTATATTCCATTTTAGAAAATGGATGACTGCAAATAGTTCCATTTAAATCTTTTCCTAAAAATTCGTTTAAAACTTTAATATTTTCTATAGAGGTATCTTTTTTAAAAGGTTCTAATAAATCTTTTGCAATTACAATTTTTCTGTTAACAAAATTTTTGTTATCATTAATTTCAAGCAATACATATTTAAGGCTAGCATTGTAAGCTAATGCTTTATTTGCAGGAATAGTCCAGGGAGTTGTAGTCCAAATTATTACGTCAGCACCTTTAATTATATCTAAATTTGAAAATTTCACTTTAAATGCAGCATAAATAGTATCTGAAACATGATCCATGTATTCAACTTCAGCATCAGCTAAAGCTGTTTTTTCAACAGTAGACCAAAGAACTGGCTTGTAACCTCTATAAAGGCTTCCTTCTTTAAGAAATTTTCCAAGTTCTCTGACTATTTGAGCTTCAGCATCAAATGACATTGTTGAATAGTAGTTTTCCCAATCACCAATTACCCCAAGTCTTGTAAATTCTCCTTTATGAACATCTATCCATTTGTTTGCAAACTCCCTACATTCTTTTCTGAATTCAATTACCGGAACATCATTTTTATTTTTTTTATTCTTTTTATATTGTTCTTCAATTTTCCACTCGATAGGCAACCCATGGCAATCCCATCCAGGAACATAAACTGAGTCCTTTCCATCCATTTGATGAAATTTTGTAATTATGTCTTTTAAAATTTTATTCAAAGCGGTACCCATATGAATATTTCCATTTGCATATGGAGGCCCATCATGGAGCACAAATTTTTCTTGCCCTTTACTTTTTTTTCTTAACAAATTGTACAGGTCAATTTTCTTCCAAAATTCAATGTAATTTGGCTCCTTGTTTGGCAAATTTGCCTTCATTGAGAATTTTGTTTTAGGTAGATTTATATGTTCCTTGCTCATGATATTTTATCTTTTGGCAATTTTAATATCTTTCTTTATCTGTTTTTTTAAAGCATCAATATTTTTAAATTTGGTTTCTCCTCTAATAAATTTTGTAAAATTAATAGTTAGATTTTTATTATAAAGATTTCCAGAAAATTTAAATAAATTTACCTCTAATAATAATTTTTTTTGATTAAAAGTAGGCCTATAACCAATATTTGCTATTCCTTTGATCTTTTTTCTGTTTTTTTCGATATAAACGTCAACTGCATAAACTCCTACTTTTGGTATTACATAGTTTTTTATATTTATGTTACAGGTCGGAAAACCAATTTTTCTTCCCATCATTCTACCCTTTTCAACGACACCTTCTATTGACCAATTTCTAGATAAAAGTTGATTTGCAATTTTTAAATTACCATTTTCGATTAATTTTCTTATTAATGTTGAAGAAATAATTTTATTTTTTTTATATAATGGTTTTGGGTTAATTAATTTATAATCATATTTCTTTTGAAGTTTTTTTAATAGATTTACGTCCCCCTCTCTCTTATTTCCAAATCTAAAATTATTACTAACAAAAATATAATCTGCGCTTAACTTTTTGCATAAAATATTTTTAATAAAATTATGACAAGATATTTTAGAGAATTTTTTATCAAATTTTTTATTTATTAAAAAATCAATGTTATAATCACTAAAATATCTGCTTTTTTGATTAAGATTTGAAAGTCGATAATTTGTAATACTTTTATTAAAGTACATTTTTGGTATTGGATCAAATGTCACCACTCCAATTTTGGAATTATATTTTTTTTTATATTTTTTTGCTTCTTTGAATAATTTTTGATGGCCTAAGTGTAATCCATCAAAATTACCAATTAGTATCATGGCATTTTGATGTTTTTTTAAAATCTCAAAATTTTTATAAATTTTAATTTTGTTCACCATTTTAATTTCGTTTGAGTGTAATCCACACTCACTCCATATTTTTTTTCTAATTTATCAATATTTAAACTACTTAATTCTTTTTTATGTATACCACTCGTTATTAACAAATTGTCAAAATTTTGAATATTAGCTCCTTTTATATCTGTATTCATATTATCTCCGATACATAAAACATTTTTACCATTTATGTTAGCAGATAAATTATAAACTGGAGGATAAGGTTTTCCAAAGTAAATTACTTTCCCACCAATTTCCTCAAATATTTTTGCAACTGATCCAGCGCAAAACTCTCTAACATCTCCTCTATCAACAATTAGGTCTGGATTAGTACACACAAATTTTTTATTTGAAAATTTCTCAAGTAAATCTTTATAATATTCAAGTTTTGTCTCATGATCTTCAAATAACCCTGTGCAAATAAAATAATCAGCTTGACTAATATTACTAACTTTATTTTGCTCAAATCTTTTAAATAAGTCAAAATCTCTTGGTGGTCCAATATGATAAAATTTTGCATTTAGAAAATTTTCCATTAAATATTTTAATGAAGCTTCTCCTGAGGTGTATACATCTTCATAATATTTTTTGAGTCCTATTTTTTTTAAAAAATCAATAACTGTAGAATTTGGTCTTGGAGCATTGGTAAGTAATACAAACTCTTTATTATTTTTTTTTAAATTTTCTAATACTTCAATAGAATCTTCAAAAATTTGTAATCCGTTATGGATCACTCCCCATATGTCGATAAAAAATAATTCGTAACTATTTATTTTAGATCTTAATCCATCTTTGTCTAAGTTTTGGGGCATACTTGAGGTATAGCTTAAAAATATGCTTTATTCTTGGGTTTTTTAGACCATAATTTTTATTCAAGATCTTGAAAATTATTAAATATGTCTCTATATGACTGCTAATTTAAAGGAGAATTTGTATGAAGTTTAAACCGTTACATGACCGTGTTTTAATAGAAGTTTTAGATAGCAGCGAAAAAACTGCTGGTGGCATAATTATTCCAGATACAGCTCAAGAAAAACCTCAAGAAGGTAAAGTTGTTGCTGTCGGCGGAGGTGCAAAAACTGAAGATGGAAAACTAATACCTATGGACGTTAAAGTAGGAGATAAAGTTTTATTCGGTAAGTGGTCAGGAACAGAAGTTAAAATTGATGGTAAAGAGTACAGCATAATGAAAGAATCTGACATTATGGGTATTGCAACAGGTAAATAATTAATAAGGAGAGTTTAGAATGGCTAAAATAGTTAAATTTGATTCAGATGCTAGAGCATCAATGTTAAAGGGAGTTGATATACTTGCCAATACTGTAAAGGTTACTCTTGGACCAAAAGGAAGAAATGTTGTTATAGACAAATCTTATGGTGCCCCAAGAACAACTAAAGATGGTGTTTCAGTTGCAAAAGAAATTGATCTTGATGATAAATTTGAGAATATGGGTGCACAAATGGTTAAAGAAGTTGCTAGCAAAACAAACGATGAAGCTGGTGATGGAACAACAACTGCAACAATATTAGCTCAAGCAATTGTTAAAGAAGGTTGCAAGTATGTAACAGCAGGGATGAATCCAATGGATGTTAAAAGAGGGATTGATGCTGCTGTAGACCATGTAAAAAATAAATTAATTTCGTCAGCTAAAAAAGTAAAAGATAGTGATGAAATTGCACAAGTCGGAACAATTTCAGCAAACGGTGATAAAGAGATTGGTGCAATGATTTCAAAAGCTATGCAGAAGGTTGGTAATGAAGGAGTAATTACAGTTGAAGAAGCAAAAGGAATTGAAACAGAACTCGATGTAGTTGAAGGTATGCAGTTTGATAGAGGATATTTATCTCCATATTTTATTACTAATGGTGATAAAATGACTACAGAGTTAGAAAATCCACTAATTCTTCTTCACGAGAAAAAATTAACAAATCTTCAACCAATGGTTCCACTTTTAGAAGCAGTTGTTCAAGCAGGTAGACCATTAATGATTATCTCAGAAGATGTTGAGGGTGAAGCGCTCGCAACACTTGTTGTTAATAAACTGAGAGGTGGTCTAAAAGTTGTAGCTGTAAAAGCTCCAGGTTTTGGAGATAGAAGAAAAGCTATGTTGGAAGATATAGCAATTCTTACAGGTGGACAGGTTATCTCTGAGGATTTAGGAATTAAACTTGAAAATGTTAAACTTAATGATCTTGGATCTGCAAAACGTGTAAAAGTTGATAAGGAAAATAGTACAATTGTGAGTGGAGCAGGTAAGAAATCTGATATTGAAGCAAGATGTGCTCAAATCAAAGCTCAAGTCGAAGAAACAACATCAGACTATGATAGAGAAAAACTACAAGAGAGACTTGCTAAACTAGCAGGTGGTGTAGCTGTAATCAAAGTTGGTGGTGCTACTGAAGTAGAAGTTAAAGAAAGAAAAGATAGAGTAGAGGATGCATTAAACGCTACAAGAGCAGCAGTTGAGGAAGGTATTGTTGTTGGTGGTGGATGTGCATTGCTTTATGCTTCAAAAGAGCTTGATAGTCTAAAAGTAAAAGGTGATGATCAAAAAGCTGGTGTAGAAATTGTCAAAAGCGCTTTACAAGCACCTATTAGACAAATCACAACAAATGCAGGTGTTGATGGATCAGTAGTTGTTGGTAAATTATTAGAAACCAACAAGCCTAGCAATGGTTACGATGCACAATCAGAGCAATATGTTGATATGTTTAAAGAAGGTATTATTGATCCAGTTAAAGTTGTAAGAACAGCACTTCAAGATGCCGCTTCTATATCTGGATTGTTAGTAACAACAGAAGCCATGATAGCAGATAAACCAGATGAAAAAGACGCTGGTGCAGCTGGTATGCCTCCTGGAGGAATGGGTGGTATGGGCGGTATGGGTGGAATGGGAATGTAATCCCAATCTTACTCAAAAAAAATTCAAAAAGGGCAGTTTTTACTGCCCTTTTTTTTTGAATTGAAAAAAAATATTTTGAATATATAAGAACGCGCAAATGACAACATCGATACGTAACATCACCATAATTGCTCATGTTGACCATGGCAAGACTACTTTGATTGATAACTTAATGAAACAGAGTGGTTCTTTTAGAGAAAATGAAGTTGTTGATGAAAGACTGATGGACTCCGGCGAACTTGAAAAGGAAAGAGGTATTACAATTCTTGCCAAACCAGCTTCAATAAATTGGAAAGATTCTAGAATTAATATTATTGATACACCTGGACACAGGGATTTTGCTGCAGAAGTTGAAAGAGTTCTTAGTATGGCTGATGGTGCATTATTATTAATAGATTCAGCCGAAGGGGTAATGCCTCAAACTAAATTTGTATTAGCTAAAGCACTTAAACAAGGCCTTAAACCAATCGTAGTTATTAATAAATTAGACAAAGCTGACCAAAGAGCCGATGAAGTTTTAAATGAGACTTTTGACTTATTTGTAAGCTTAGATGCCAACGAAGAGCAATTAGACTTTCCAGTTATTTACGCAAGTGGAAGATCTGGCTGGGCATCTAACGAAATAGATGGCCCAAGAGAGAACTTAAATCCATTATTAGATTTAGTAATAGATCATGTAAAGCCAGCAGAATTTGACAAGTCCAAGCCTTTTGCAATGCTTTCGACTCTTTTATATGCAGATAGTTTTCTAGGTAGAAGTTTAGTTGGTAGAATTTCACAAGGTACTGCAAAAGCAAATCAACAAATCAAGGCAATTAATCTTGATGGAGAAAAAGTTGATGAGGGAAGGTTGACTAAAATATTTAGATATGAGGGGACAAAAAAAGTACCAATAGAAGTTGGCGAAGCTGGAGATATTGTAGTTATCGCTGGATTAGAAAAAGCAAATGTTGCTGATACAATATGTGATACTGAGGTAGATATACCAATTCAAGCAACCCCGATTGATCCTCCAACGATGTCTATTAAGATTACAGTAAATAGTTCTCCATTAGCTGGAACTGAGGGTAAAAAACTTACAAGTACTCAAATTAGAGAGAGATTAGTTCAAGAAGCTCAAAATAATGTCGGGATTTCATTTTCAGAAAATGAAAACAAAGATTCATTTGAAATAAGTGGAAGAGGTGAATTGATGTTGGAAATATTATTGACACAAATGAGACGTGAAGGGTTTGAAATGACAGTAAGCCCTCCTAGAGTTTTATTTCAAAAAAATGAAAATGGTGAAAAATTAGAACCCATTGAAGAAATTACTATGGATCTTGACGAAGAGTTTTCTTCAAAAGTTATAGACTCCATGAATAAAAGAAAAGGAAAGTTAATAGATCTTAAAGATACTGGAAAAAATAAAAAACGATTAATCTTTCATGCACCAACTAGAGGTTTAATGGGATACACTAGTAGATTTCTTACTCTAACTAAAGGAACAGGAGTAATAAACAGAATATTCCATTCCTATGGAAAATTTGAGGGAGATATGGAAGGCAGAAGAAATGGTGCATTAATTTCTATGGAGCAAGGAAAAGCAGTAGCATTTGCAATTTATAATCTACAGGCAAGAGGAGAAATGTTTGTTACTCATAACGATCCAGTTTATTCAGGTATGATTGTGGGATTGTCACCTAAACCTGGTGATATGATTATAAATGTCATGAAAGGTAAAAAACTTACAAATATGAGGACACAAGGAACAGATGAAAATGTTGTTTTAACTCCCGTAAGAAAGATGTCTATTGCTGAACAATTGAGTATGTTAAATTCTGATGAAGCACTAGAAATTACACCAAATTCATGCAGATTAAGGAAAGCTGTGCTTGATCCTCACGAGAGAAAAAAGCTCTCTAAATTATCTGAAGCTACTTAAAATTATTATTCAGATTTATTTTTTGTAAAAGGCAGCCACTTTTCAAAAGCTGATTTACTAGGTCCGTCATATGGAATTGAGTAAGAGTTTGTTCTTGTCAATACTTCAATTCCTTTTGAGAAAACAAAAATAAAAACTATGACAAAAACAATTGTCATTATTTTAAATGGATCAAAATTTTTTGTCTTAAAAACACTAACAGCTTTTGCTTCAGCTCTATGAAATTGTTTAAACGTATAATAAACAGCAAATATTAAACCTATATGAGCAACATATGTCCCTGCCCAACCAAATGCAAAAGTAGCATAAGAAAATACATATAAACTAAATACTGTTGTCCATATAAAACTCAAAACTAATAATATTTGTAGTCTCACAGTTTTTGGAAGGGCTCTTAAATCATTTTTACTATCGTCAAATAGTATATTCGCTGATTCTTTCATCCAATTTTTTATAGACATAATTTATATTTACAATTTTTATTCAATATTAACAATCGACTAATTGTCCACTAAAAACATTTACTTCGTAACTTTATCCACAATATAAATTCCTAAAGCTACTGCGGGACCTATACCAAATGCAAATATTATAGTACCCAAACCAACAGTTCCTCCCAAATACCAACCAGATATAACAGCTGAAATTTCCAAAGTAGCTCGAATTAAAGCAATAGGAAGTTGAGTTTTTTTTGTTAGACCTGTCATCAATCCATCTCTTGGACCAGGACCTAAATTTGCAATTAAATATATCCCACTTCCTAGACCGACAAGCAAAACAGAAAATACAGCAAGAATATATTTTGAAAAAGTAGCTAAAGGAGGATCAAAAAGAAAAAGTGTCAAATCGATTATCGTTGCTATAATTAAAATATTTAGAATTGTACCAATTCCTGGTTTTTGTTTTAGTGGAAACCAAAACCCTAAAACAATAATACTTATTATGAATGTAGATAATCCGATCGAAATATTTAATATGTTTGATAACCCTTCTGCAAGAACAGACCATGGAGAATTACCAGTAGTAGAAACTAATAAAAGACCCTCTCCCAACCCAAACAAAGATAAACCAACACATAAAAGTAAAAAAGTTGTAAATTTAGGTTTTAAATTTAAAGGTTTTTCTGAGCTCCAAGATTTTGAGGGGATATTTTTAATGGTTAAAAACATAATTCTTTAGACTATTTATCTTTTAAACATAAAAATTCTATATAAAGTTCAAACAAGTTAATTAAAATGATATGAAATAATGAGAAAATTCTTAGTAATATTGTTGGTTTTATCTCCTCTTTTTTTGCAAGCACATACTGACCACTATAAAAATTATACAAACATAGAAATGGAGATATTTAAAGATGATGAAAAAATTGGAGAAAGTATTTTCACATTTAAAAAAGAAAAAAATAAATTTATTGTTAAAAATAAGACTAATTTCAATGTAAAATTATTGGGTGTTACAGTATTCTCAATAAACAGTAGAGGTACTGAAGAATATATTGGAGACCAATTAATTTCGTTTAACTCAGAAACATTTCAAAATGATAAAAGAAAATATGTAAATTTAATTTTTGACGAAAAAAAAGAGAAGTTTATAATTGATGGATCATCATATGAAGGAGAGGCAGATAAAGAAAATATAATCGGTAATTGGTGGAATCATAGAATTTTGCAAACCGAAACACAAATAAGTCCCTTATCTGGAAGTGTAAAAAAACAAAACATAGAATTTTTGGGAAAAAAAAAAATAAAACTTTATAATATAGAATATGATGTTGAACATTTTAGACTTTTTTCTACAAACCCAAATCTACCAGATGATAAAAAATTAAATTTTGAAATTTGGTACGATAAGAAAAAAGCATTGATTATAAAAGTAGCTTATAAGAGAATGGGTCTATGGGAATATAGACTAAAAAAAATTCAATAATTATTTTCCCGCTACTGTCATTTGATTAATTAACAAAGTAGGAGCATTTGTTGAGTACTTCATCTCTAAATCATTTGCCAGAGTAATATTCTTAAACATTTCCTTAAAATTTCCAGCTATAGTTATTTCACTTACCGGGAAAGTTAATTCTCCATCCTCGACCATGTATCCTGAAGCTCCAACTGAGTAATCTCCAGTAATGATATTGCCTCCATGGCCTATAGTCTCTGTTATGTATAAAAACTTTTTTTCTAAATTTAGTAAATCCTTGAAACTTAAATCACCATTTTCAAAGTATAAATTTGTTGTTCCTCCAGATCTTCCATTGGATTTTAAATTTAACTTTTTACCGTAGTAAGTATCAATTAAATAATTATTTAAAATACCATTCTCAACTAGTTTCAAAGAATTGGTTTCGACACCTTCGCTATCAAAGTTTTGAGAGCCTAATCCTTTTTCAATTTTTGGATCATCGACGATATTAATTGAATTTGGAAAAACTTCAGAATTGATTTGATCTTTTAAAAAAGAAGTTCCTCTTGCAATAGCACTCGCACTAATTGCACTTGCTAGTGTACTTAATATTCCTTTGGAAATTCTTTTATCAAATATAACACCAATTTTTTCACTCTTAATTTTTTTTGGGCCTAACTTTTTTATTGCTTTATCGGCAGCTATTTTTCCAATTTCTTCTGGTTTCATCATATCTTGCAAGAATCTTGTGCTACCAAACTCATAATCTCTTTCCATTGCACCATTAATTCTTGATACAGCTACACATGAAGATGAAAAATTTGAGGTTTTGTATCCACTTAAAAAACCATTACTGTTTGCGAGTATAAAATTATTTTTATTTTCAGTAAAACCAGCTTCAGTATTAACTATTTTTTCGTCCGTTGATGCTGTCTCTTCAACTTTTTTTAAAAATTCAATCTTTTTATCATTTGGATAATGTGTTTCATCATAGAGATTAAGGTCTCTTATCTCTTTAGACATTAAATCTTTATCTGGTAAAGAATTATTTTCATCTGATGGAGTGATTTTTGTAGCGTCAATACAACGTTCTATTAATTTTTCTAAGTTTGATTTAGATAAATCTGATGAATTAATGCTTGATTTTTTTTTCTCTATATAAGTAGTTAAATTAACAGCAAAACTATCTGCTCTATTTGACTCGTCTAATTTTTTGTTTCTAAAACTAACATTTTCTGAGACAGAGTGAATTACTTTAACACCAACATCTGTGGCTCCTAGTTTTTTAGAGTTTTCAATACAATAAGACGCTATATCTTTTAAAAATTCCTGATCCCTTATCATTTATATTAAAGTTTTGTTCCACCAACTGTCATCTTATTTATAAGAATTGATGGCTGAGCTACACCTACTGGAACACCTTGTCCGGCTTTCCCGCATGTCCCTATACCTGGATCTAATTTCATATCATTACCGACTAATGAAACTTCTTTTAAAATTGACGGTCCATCTCCAATTAATGTAGCACCTTTGATTGGTGATCCAATTTTACCATTATTGATTTCGTATGCTTCTGTGCAGTTAAATACAAATTTTCCTGAAGTTATGTCTACTTGTCCTCCCCCAAAACTTACAGCAAAAATACCTTTATCAACTGAACTTATCATTTCATCTTGCGAATATTTACCTGACAACATCATTGTATTTCTCATTCTTGGTAAAACCACATGTTTATAACTTTCTCTTCTTCCGCTACCTGTTGACTTAGTTCCCATCAAACGAGCGTTTAAACGGTCTTGCATATAGTTTTTTAAAATTCCATTTTCTATTAAAACTGTATTTTCAGTAGGCGTTCCTTCATCATCTATCGTTAAACTTCCTCTTCTTTGATGTAAGGTGCCGTCATCTACAATCGTAACTCCTTCGCTAGCTACTTGCTGCCCCATTAAATTATGAAAAGCTGAAGTTTTTTTTCTATTAAAATCTCCCTCAAGACCATGTCCGATCGCCTCGTGAATTAAAATTGCCGGCCATCCAGGACCTAAAACAACTTTCATTTCTCCTGCTGGAGCTGGTTTGCTTTCTAAATTCACATTTGCGATTCTAAAAGCTTCGTCACAAACATCTTTCCAGCTTCCATCTTTTAGATAATCATCATAACTTTGTCTTCCTCCAACTCCATAAACACCAGTTTCTTTTTTTCCATCTTTCTCTAATACTACGGAAACGTTGAATCTGACTAATGGTCTATCATCTTTCAAAACTTGATTATCAGACCTAATAATTTCTATTGATTTATGTTCACCTAAAAAATTTGCAGTTACTTGATTTACAATTGAGCCTTTTGATCTTAAATAGCTATTAACACTGTTCAGCAAATCTATCTTTGAGTCGAAGGTCTTGCTTTCAATAGGATTAATGTTTTCGTAATATTTGCTATTAGTTTTAGGAATTTCATGATTATAGGTTCCTTTTTTTGACTTTAACGTATCTTTTAAATTCTCGCTTGATTTTCTTAATGATTGCTTTGAAATATCATTAGAATGAGAGTAGGCAACAACTTCTCCTGTTACAGCTCTGAAACCATATCCTTGATCAGAGTTATAAGTTGAGCTCTTTATTTTATTATCATCTAAAACAATAGACTCTGATTTATGATTTTCTA
Organism: uncultured Pelagibacteraceae bacterium; assembly: GCA_902580505.1. Classification (GTDB taxonomy): domain Bacteria; phylum Pseudomonadota; class Alphaproteobacteria; order Pelagibacterales; family Pelagibacteraceae; genus Pelagibacter. The sequence continues at coordinate 147,352 of CACHLB010000002.1, read as the reverse complement.
AATATAATTCTCCGTCGTCACAATTTTTTAAGGTTTCGGTAACAATTGCTTCAGCTTGTGATGTATCTATATCTGTATCTTTGAAGAAATTTGACATTTGAAGAATGTAGTAGTGATTATTAATATATCAACTGCTTATTTGGCACATTTGTAAAAATAAAATATTCAAATATAGTTTGATTATGAAGGTTTTTTTTAACAATTCATGCAAAATCTGCAGAGCAGAAATTAATATTTATAAAAAAGAGAAAATAGAAAATTTGAATTGGATTGACATTACTAAGAATAAAAATGCCGAATTAGAAACAAAAAAAACTGATAAAGAGCTTCTGAGAAGACTTCATGTGGAACAAGATGGAAAAATCTACGTGGGTATTGATGCTTTTTTACTTATTTGGAAAAGTATTCCAAAATACAAGTTTCTTTATAAATTTTTTAAACTCCCAGTCATTTACCAATTATTTTATGTTGGATATGAAATTGTAGCGTTCTTTTTGTATTTAAAAAATAAACATCAACTAAACTAATGTTGAATAGCGTATAAAATCTGAGTTACAAAAGATAAAAATATAAAAAAAGAGAAAAATAAAATAAAATACATAACTGTAACTGCTCTATTTCTCTTTCTTCTTAAAATAACAAATTTTTTATCATCAAGAAAAGAAATATCTCTATCACCTTGCACTGGATAATCATAACTCCATCTCCATAAAGATGAACCAAATCTTTTATCTAGTTTATTGTAATAATTTACCCAAGCCAATGACCACATAAACATTAAAAATAAAATTGTTAAAGCTAAAAAAGTTGAGAACATAAATATATTAAATTATATTAAATTTTTTTTATATGTCTATCTGGGGAAGTTTAATTGGTGGGATGATCGGTTTTTCTTTAGGAGGACCGTTTGGGATGCTATTAGGTTCCTTAATTGGTGGAAAAGTATCAAGATCAAGATCGTCATTTAAATCTTTTGCGCAACCTCAACAAGTTTTTGCATTAGCTCTTATAGTTTTATCAGCTAAACTGAGTAAAGCAGACGGTCAGGTTAGTAGAGAGGAATTAATAGCGGTAAAAGATAAACTCAAAATTCCAGAACATGAATTAGATCAAGTTGGAAAAATTTTTAATAAAGCTAAAGAAGAAAGCACTGGTTACGAACCATATGCAAAACAAATAGCTCAGATCTATCAAGGAAATATAAATGTGTTGGAAGAAGTCATTAATATATTATTTTATATTGCAGAAGCTGATGGAAATATAAGTGATCAAGAATTTAGAATGATACAACATGTTTCCCAATTATTTGGTCTTAGTGATGCTCAGTTCAATGGAATAGTTGAGGGTAGAAAATCATCAGATAAACTCAATCCATATGTGGTATTAGAGAGCAAACCTGATGATAATCTTACAGATATTAGAAAAAGATATTTAAAATTAAGTAAAGAACATCATCCTGACTTACTTCTAAGTAAAGGAGTTCCTCAGGAAGTTATTGAGGAAAGTAAAAAGAAAATGAGAGCTATTAATTCAGCCTGGGATCAAATCCAAAAGCTAAAGAGTAATTAAAATTGCTCAGATTCTGTCGATCCTTCCATTGCTGTTGTGGAGCTCTTTCCAGAACTTATTGTATTGGAAACTGCATCAAAATAAGAAGTGCCAACTTCTCGTTGATGTTTAACACTAGTATATCCATCTTTTTCTCTAGCAAATTCATTTTGTTGTATTCTAGAGTAAGCAGTCATACCTTCCTTTTTATACTTTTCTGCAAGCTCGAAAATGGCAATATTTTGCGTATGGAAACCTGCTAAAGTTATAAATTGAAATTTATATCCCATCATTCCAATTTTAGTTTGAAATGTTGCGATCTCATCATCAGATAAATGTTTCTTCCAATTAAATGATGGAGAGCAATTATAAGCCAACATCTTTCCAGGAAATTTTGCATGTATTGCATCAGCAAACTTTTTTGCTTCTTCTAAATTAGGTGTTGCAGTTTCACACCATATTAAATCTGCGTAAGGTGCATAAGCTAACCCTCTTGAGATTGCTTGATCAATACCATCTTTTACATAATAAAAGCCTTCAGGTGATCTTTCTCCAGTTAAAAACGGTTTGTCATTTTCATCAAAATCGTTTGTTATTAGTTTCGCAGCGTTGGCATCTGTTCTTGCAAGAATAATGAGAGGAACGTCGGCAATATCAGCTGCCAATCTTGCTGCTTTTAGATTTCGGACCATGGTTCCAGTAGGAACAAGTACCTTACCACCCATATGTCCACATTTTTTTTCACTAGCTAGTTGGTCTTCAAAATGAACTCCGGCTGCGCCAGCTTTTATAAATTTTTTTGTTAGCTCAAATACATTTAACGGCCCACCAAATCCTGCTTCACCATCTGCAATAATTGGCAACATGTAATCAGTTCTTTCGCTGCTATTCATATCTCCATCTGCTATTTCCATATGCTGAATTTGATCAGCTCTAATTAAAGAATTATTCATAGACTCAACTAATTTAGGTGCGCTGTCGTAAGGATATAAAGATTGATCAGGATACATTTCACCAGCACTGTTTGCGTCTGCTGCAACTTGCCAACCACTTAAATAGATCGCTTTTAAACCTGCTTTTGCATGTTGAACAGCTTGATTTCCTGATAAAGAACCAAGTGTGTTTACATATGGCTCTGTATTCAACAATCTCCAGAGTTTTTGAGATTGCTGTTTACACATTGAATACTCAATTCTAATAGATCCTCTTAGCCTTTCTACTTCATCTGGCTTATAATCCCTTTGTATTCCTGCAAATCTTTTCAACTCGTACGAGATTTTCTCGGCTGACATTATTCCTCCTTTAAAAAAACTAATTCTTTTTACTTTTCGTTATATTCTTCTGTAAACTCATTCATTCCACTTGATCCCCAATCGCAGTGGTCATCTCTTAAATAAACCCCTCTGCTTCTATGCTCTTGGTGCTCTTGGTGATTTGTAGTTTGAGAACTAGTTTCAATGTTTTTTATAGTATTTTTGTCCATGTAAACTTTATAATTTACAATATTTACAAAATCTACTAAAAATGTTAAAATTCTAGTAAATACAATAAATTTTTTGTAAATAATAATTTACAAAGTTTACAAATAGTAAATGAGTCAAGTAGAATTAAACATTGGTCCAAAAATAAAAGCTTTTAGAAGACAACTGGGTATGCAGGCAAACAAACTAGCCTCGCAACTTAACATTTCACCAAGTTATTTAGCTTTAATCGAGGGTGGTAAAAGAAAAATTGACGGGGAATTACTTTTAAAAATTTGTGAGGAGTTAAGCATCAACATTAGCGATCTAACAAATAAATCAGATATCAATATGGTCAACACAATTTCAGAATTGCTTGATGATCAACTTTTTGAAGATTTGGATATAGTTGGTCCAGAAGTTAAAGATCTAGCAAATAGTAATCCAAAAATTGGTAAAGCTCTAATAAGATTAGGAGACATTTTGAAAAAAAAAGATCATGAATTGGTTAACAAAATTGAAAAACTTTCAGGAAAAATTGTTGATAATAGAAAAAACTCATTTCCTGGAGAAGTAATTTCAGATTTTTTGCAAGAAAATAGAAATTTTTTTCCAAAACTAGAGGAATTTGCAAATCAAATCTTTGAACAAATAAAACAAAATAATAGAACAAGATATATTGCTTTATGTGATTATTTAAAATCAGAGTATAAAATTGAAGTACAAGATATAATTCCTGAGGAAGGAAAACCCTTTTCAAAAATTTATGATAACAAAAATAGAAAGTTGCTATTGTCTGATTATTTGTCTTTGGAAACAAAGAAATTACATGCTGCAGCTCAAATTGCACAAATGGGGGCTAGTGACATAATAAATTCTTATCTTGATACTTTTAATTATCCAAATGAAGAATCGAAAAAATTAACAAAAGTTGCTTTATTAAATTATTGTGGTGCAGCAATTTTAATGCCCTACAAATTATTTCATTACGAATGTAAAAAACTTAAATATGATTTAGAGTTATTGCAAAATACTTTTGCAACTTCGTTCGAACAAGTCACACATAGAGTAACATGTTTGAATGATCCAAAATTACCTGGGGTTCCATTTCATTTTTTGAGAGTTGATGTAGCTGGTAATATTTCAAAAAGATTTTCATTGTCAGGTATAGAAATACCACGTTATGGTGGTGCTTGTCCTCGATGGAATGTATATTCGGCTTTTTCTAGACCTGGTGTTATACAGGCTGCAGTAAGTAAAATGACTAATGGTGAAAAGTATGTATGTATAGCAAGAACTGTTGAAAAAGGTATAGGAAGATATGGACAAAAAAAAAGTATGTTATCTATTGGACTTGGATGTGAAGCCAAATATGCAAGAGATTTTGTTTATACGGAAAACTTAGATTTGAATGATAAAAAATCAGAGATACCTGTAGGGGTTTCATGTAGAACTTGTGATAGACTGGATTGTTCTCAAAGAGCTTTTCCACCATTGCATAAAAAATTTGATGTAGACATTAATTCTAGAGGAGTATCTGTATATGTCAGTGATTAAAAAATATGTAAGTTTTATAATTATATTTTTATTTGTAAGTACAAATAATGTGTATTCAGACAATTTAAATATACTGTTTAAAGAATTGCTTAATGCAAAAAATTTACAACAAGCAGAAAAGCTAGAGGATCAAATTTGGAATAAATGGACAAGACACCCAAACAATGATTATCTGACGAACAAATTAGAGAACGGAACTTATTCCATGTACCATCAGCAGTATAGAATGGCATTAAAACTATTTACAGATGTGATTAATGAGGACCCAAAATGGGCGGAGGGTTGGAATAAGAGAGCAACATTACTATTTATATTGGGGGATTATGAGAAATCGTTAGATGATATTGAAAAAGTTTTAGATCTAGAGCCAAGACATTTTGGAGCATTATCAGGACGAGCACAAATATACTTAAGCTTAAAGGAATATGAAAAAGCAGTTAATGACTTGAGAAAAGCAAAATCTATTTATCCATTAATCAAAAGTGGAGAAAACATTAAGTTAATAGAAAAAATTATCAAAGACCAACAAATTTAATTGTTCTTAGATCTTTTTTTTGCAATCAGCTGGGTTAATGAATCTACCATTAAATCTGAGGCTTTAAAAATTTCACTTGGTTTAAATTCATGTGAAATATTTTTTTCTTCATTTGTTTTATCTTCAATGACTATACCTTCATCTGGAGAATTATTTTTAATATAAATTAGTATTAACCACTCATCATCAATTGTCTCATCCCACTTTATAAATATCTCTCCAGTTTCGAATCTTCTGTCTATGCATCTCAAGATAGACATATGTTTAGTTATATATCTTTTATTAAGTTGAAAAACTAAACTATTCGCACTTCTGTAAAAGCTTTCAAGTGCAAACTCAATTTTTTGCCTAGCTAAAGTATACTCCCTTTCTCTTTGAAGTAATTTTGCTCTATCGTCTCCTTCTTGTATTTCTACGCCTAACGCTTCAACTCGTTCTCTTATTTTCTGATCCCTTATTTGTTGATATTTTAATTTTAATTTTTCGATACGCTCTTGTAATCCTGAATAATCGTCTCTCTTTTCTCTTAAAGCTAATTTTTCTAGTTGTTCTAATTCTTTTACCTCTCTTATTCTAAACTTTTCTATTTGTTTTTCTAATTTTAATTCTTGCAAAAATTTCTTTTGTCTCTCCGCCTGCTCTTTTCTTAGAATGGCCTGTTCTTTTCTTAAAAATAATTTTATATCTTTTGCTCTTTCTCTTTCCAATTTTTGTTCTTGTTTTAACTGGATTTCTTTTTCTTTTAGAAAGGCAGCTTCATCTGCTTTCTTCTGTTTTTCAATTTCAATTTTTTCTTTTTCTGCTTGCTCAATTTTCTCAAGTTTAATTTGCCTTTTTTCCTCAGCTCTTATTTCTTTAAAACGAATTAATCTAAATTCTATACTTTGAAAAAATTTTTGTATTAATTTATCAATTGCTAATAAATTAAAACTAAATTTGAAAGAAAACTTATTTTTTAAATCTTCCTCAAGTCTGACCGTTCTTGAAATAATACTCTTTTCAGTACTTGTCTTTAACTTAACTTTTTTTATTTTTTTTCTTCGATTTAATCTTTTTGTTATTTTTTTTTTTAATTTTGGTCTTTTTTTCTTTATTTTTGACTTGGATTTATTTTTTGATTTTTTAACCTTTGTTTTTAAATTTTTTTTTTTAGGTTTTTTTTTCTTTTTTTTCATTTAAGAAATACAGCTTTATCAGCTAATTTTTAATAAATATAGTCTCTAGTATTAGGAACAGATCTTATGTCTTTAGTTAGCTGAAGTTGAAATACAACTTGATCTCCCCATTTAAAAGCCATTTCACAACTTGTAAGATAAAATTCCCACATCCTTAAAAATTTTTCATCAAACATTTCTAAAACTTCTTCTTTTTTTGATAAAAATCTTTCTTTCCAGTTTCTTAAAGTGTGGGCATAATGCATCCTTAAAATCTCTATATCTGTAGCTATTAGTCCAGAATCCTCTATTGGCCTCATTATTTCGCTCAAACTAGGGGTATATCCGCCAGGAAATATATATTTTGTTATCCAAGGCTGTGGGTCTCTTGGTGGAAGATTTGATCCAATTGTATGTATCAAAGCTACTCCATCCTTTTTTAACATTTGAGACACTCTATTAAAATAGGTTTGATAGAATTTTTTTCCAACATGTTCAAACATTCCAACACTAACTATCCTATCAAATTTTTCATTCAATTGTCTGTAATCTATTAATTTAAATTCAACTTGATTATCTAAATTTAATTCTTTGGCTTTTTCTTGACTATATTTTAATTGATTTTCTGAAAGTGTAATTCCAGTAACCGAAGCTTTTGTTTTTTTTGCAATGTCAATTGCAAGTGTTCCCCACCCTGAGCCAATATCCAAAACTTTTTGGTTAGGTTGTATATGTAGTTTTTTAATTATGTGATCGATTTTATTTTCTTGAGCAATTTCTAAAGTATCATTTTCATTTTTGAAGTATGCGCAAGAATATTGTCTTTTTTTATCAAGAAATAAATCATACAATTTTTCTGAAATATCATAATGATGTGCAACATTTTGTTTAGATTTAACAATTTTATTAAAACTTGTTAAATATTTTAAAGTTCCCTTTATTTTATTTAATGTCTTTCCATAAATATTAATATCTGCTCTTCCAATATTTTTAAAAGCTATATCAAGAAATTCTGTCAAAGTTCCATTTTTTAATCTTAAAGAACCATTTGTATACGCTTCACCAAAATATAGATCTGGGTGGAAAAGTAATTTTTTATGCAAACTTTTATCTAACAATTGTAATTCTATCGGAATTTCTTTAAGAGGCTTTCCTATAACATATCTGTTAGAATTATAATCTATTAATATAAAACCATCTTCTTTAAATAGATCATTTAAAAAATTTATAAGTTTCATTACGCTGCTTTGAGATTATTTATACTAAAATTTAATTTTTCTAATTGTGAAAAAAATAATTTTTCTTCATCTTTAGATAAAAGTTTTAATGGCGGAATTAAATTTTTAAAATCGGAATCTTCTTTACTCATGAATGTGTGCAAGCCTGAAATCAGATTATATTTATCAAATATGCTTCTCACCATACAAAGTTTTTCGTTTGATGTTTGATTTAAATTATTTTTAAATTTATCATAAACATCTCTAGCTAAATAAGAAGTTACATTCGTTGTTGCTGTAATAATACCTGAGCATCCTAATTCTAGGCCCTTCAACAACTTACTTTCAGATCCAGGCATGACAGAAAAATTTTCAATCTTTAAATTTTCATACAAGTTGTAACTACTATCCTTTACTCCCAGAACATGTTTAGGAAAATTATTAGCTAATTTTGAAACACATTCTATGCTAAATTTGTATCCAGATAACTTTTCGAAATTATATAAAATTATTCTACAATCTTTTACATTTTCTATTAATTTGGAATAAAAATTAAAAACATCATCATCGTTATATTTATAGTATGCTGGCGGCATAACTAAAAAATTTTCAAAACCAATTGATTTCGAAATATTAATTAAATTAATATTATCTCCCAACGAATTTAGGCCAGTACCAATAATGAATTTATCTTTATGTTTGCTCTTAGGTAAAATATTAATGAGTTTAATTTTCTCGCTTAACGAAATTAATTGAGATTGGCCTGTGCTACCAAAAAATATTACACCATGGCAACCTTTTTCAACTAGATTTTCAGCATGTTTTAAGGTTTTTTCGCAATCTAACTGTAAATTTTTATCAAGTATTGAAAGGCTTGCCGCATAAATACCATTGAAATATCCCATACCAAAAATTTATATAAAAATATAAAATAGTAAAGGTTTTAAAAATACATGAAAATCTTAGCAATTCAAAACAGGATGGGAATTGGCGATATGGTAATATTTCTTCCTTACATAGAAGCTGTTGCAAAAAAATATAACAGTCAAGTAACTTTATTAGTAAAAGAAAATTCAAAAGCCGAACACTTAATCAAAGACAATAAATACATTAATGAGATTATTATTTTAAAAAGAGATCAAACTAAGAAAAGCTTTCACGATGGATTGAACGGATTTTTTCGACTAGTTTCTGATATTAAAAAATATCAATTTGATAAAGTGCTAATTTTTAATTCTTCGCTTAGATATAGATTAGTTTGTAGGTTTGCAGGGATTAATGATATTTATCAATATCCATTATTTGAAAAAAAAAATCAGCATATTGTAGATGCTGCTAATAATTTATTAAAAAATAAATTTAATCTAGAAATCAAAAGTGACCCTGTAATAAATATTAAAGATGAAAATATTCAAAATATAAGAGCAAAATTAAATTTTGATGATGATTTTAAGAATATATTACTAGGAATTGGTGGTTCCGGACCAACAAAAAGAATTCCATCAAAAATATTTATAGAATTTATGAATTTATGTTTAAAAAATTTTAAATGCAGATTTTTTTTAGCTACGGGTAACAAAAATGAAGAAATTAAAATTATGAACGAAATTGTAAATTATCACAAGAATATATGTACCCCATTAAATGAACTTAGTATTTCTGAGACTTTACCTGTAATTAAAAATTGCAATATTGCTGTTTGTAATGACTCAAGTTTCAGCCATTTATCTGCAGGATTAGGAAAACCAACTATTGTTTTAATGTCAGATACCCCACTAATATATGGAAGTTATAGTTCCAAAATGCATCCAATTATGCCAGATGGTGTAGAAAATGTTACTCATGGAACAGAGGGTAAGGAGCAAATAAATCCTATAAAAATTTTTGAGAAATTTCAGAGTTTAGTTAACTAATATTTTTAATAACATTTTCTTTTGCTTCATTTACCAGTGTGGCAATATTATTTAATTCTGGACTTCTATCGGGGTGTATTTTTTTCATTATTTTTTTGTAAGATTGCAATACTTCATCTTTTGTATATTTTTTTTTGGGATCTAAATTTAAAATTCTATAAGATTCATCAATAGACATTGCTTGAGATGAAACATTTTGGTTAAATTGGTTAAAATTAAACCTTCCAGAATTTTTCAATACTCTTAAAAGGCCCCATAATCTAAACAATTGAAATAACGAAATACCAGCCTTTGTCTTTATTAAGGGCAAAATGGCCAACATAAAAGGTAAAGAAAAGATATACCTTCCAGCATATGCCATTATTACCGCTAACAATATCGAAGAAATTATAATAAATATTCTTACAAATTTTGATATTTTTTTTGTTGAAGTTTTGGCAAACCAATTGAGTAAAATATAAAGAATTATAAAGATTATTAGTATTGCAAAAAAAATATTCATAAATTAATTAAATTTAAATGAAAATACCACAGCTTAAAAAAAAACCAGAATTAAAATCTTGTCACAACGTAACCTGGGAAGACGATTATAGTTGGATACATCAAGATAATATACTTGAAGTGCTGAAAGATAGTTCAAAATTGTTACCAGAGGTGAGAAAATATCTTGAAGATGAAAATGATTATTTTAGTCATCAAATGTCAGATACAAAAGAAATTCAAAAGATTTTATTCGATGAGATTAAAGGAAGAATTAAACTTGATGATGAGTCTCTTCTATTTAAGGATGTAAGATATAGTTACTGGACAAAAACAACAACAAAAGGAAACTATTCTATAAAGTTAAGAAAAAAAATTGACTCTGGAGAAATAGAGGAAATTTGGAATGGTGATTTAGAAAAAGAAAAGCTTAAAACAGAATATTTTGGGCTTGGAGACTTAGAAGTTAGCTATAATGATAAATTATTAGCATATTCATTAGATTTAAAAGGATCTGAATATTATACAATACATATAAGAGATATTAAAAGTAGAGAACAAGTTGGTGAAAAAATCGAAAATACTAGTGGTGGAATAACATTTAGCTTAGATGACAAATATATTTTTTACTCAAAGCTTGATGACAATCATAGACCGAGAGAAATTTATAGACACAAAATTGGAACTCCTACTAGTAAAGATATTCTTATCTTTAGAGAAGAAAGTGAAGCTTTTACTGTAGGCATAGGACTTAGCTCAGATGAAAAGTATTTTTTTATTACGTCATCTGATCATAATACCTCGGAGCAGTATTATTTTAAAGCAGATGAAATAACTCCTAAACCGAAAATAATTGATAAAAGAAAAAGAGGGATAATATATTCGGTTAATTCTTGGAATGGTTATTTTTACAAACATACAAATGAAAATGCAGAAGATTTTAAAATTGAAAAAACAAATGATTTAGAAAAAAATGAATGGGAAACATTTATACCTGCGCGAGAAGAGGTTTTAATTGGTGGATTAATTTTCTTAAATGATTGGATTATAAGATCTGAAACTTCTAATGCATTGTCAAAATTAATATTAAGAAACCCAAAAAATGATGACGAAGAAGAAATATTTTTTCCAGATGAAAAAGTTATAGTACCTGGTGTTTCGTTAACCCAAAGAGATAGGAACACTGATACGGTTTATTTATCATTTTCATCACCAAAAACACCTGGAAAGACTTATTTATACAATCTTAAAACAAAAGAGAAAAAATTAGTTAAAGAACAAGAGATTCCTAGTGGGCATAATTCTGATAATTATATAGTTGAAAGACTAGAGTGTGCTTCTCATGATGGAAGAATGGTTCCAATTACCATAACAAGACATAAAAAAACTAAATTAGATGGTTCGGCAAAATTATTATTATATGGATACGGATCATACGGTAGTTCTATGTCACCAAGTTTTTCATCAACCAGAATCAGTTTAATAGATCGAGATATTATATGGGTAACTTCTCATATTAGAGGTGGTATGGAAAAAGGAATGAAATGGTGGAAAGAAGGAAAATTATTAAACAAGAAAAATACATTTGAAGATTACATTGCTTCTGCAAAATTTTTAATTGAAAAAAAGTTTACGTCTAAAGGTAATATTATCGGAATGGGTGGATCTGCAGGAGGTCTTTTAATGGGTGCAGTTGTTAACCAAGCACCTGATTTATTTTTGGGTATTGTTATGGCTGTTCCTTTCGTTGACTCGTTGACCACGAACTTAGACCATTCGTTACCATTAACAGTTGGCGAATTTGACGAATTTGGAAATGCTAAAGATAAAAAAGAACACTTTGATTATATATTTTCATATGCACCTTATAACAATATTAAAAAGATGGATTACCCGAACATTTTAATAACAACAAGTTTGAGTGATAACAGGGTATTGTTTGATGAGCCAGCAAAATTTACTGCAAAGTTAAGAGATTACAAAACTGATAACAATTTACTTTTATTAAAAACAGAAATGAATGCAGGTCATGGGGGAAAATCTGGAAGAGATGGAGCAATTGAGGAGATTGCAGTAGACTACGCATTCGCTTTGAAAATAGCTGGAAAATTAAACACTTGAACTTGAAATATCAAAATTAATTACCATATAAACATTGTTAGTCGCCTAATGGGGCTAGCACTAAATAAACTTGCTTAATTAAAGGAGGATAATATGACAAGTAAGGATCTATCAATTTTCAACTCACTTCGGCCTTTCTCAATTGGTTTTGACGATATGTTTGACCAATTTGAAAGCATGTTGGGCAATGGTGGTTTAAGTATGCAATCAAACTACCCACCTTACAACATAAGAAGAACTGGCAAAGATAACTACTCAATTGAGGTTGCCTTAGCTGGTTTTAGCAAAAAAGACGTTGAGGTAGAGTTTGAAGATAATCTATTAACTGTAAGAACTAAACAAGTTGATAGAAGTGAAAACAAAAACCAAGATGGAGAGATAATCCACAAAGGTATATCGCAAAGACAATTTGCGAGATCATTTACAATTGCTGATGATGTAAAAGTGAATGGTGCAGAGTTAAAAGATGGTCTTTTAACAATTGCATGTGAAAGGATTATCCCGGACCATAAAAAAAAGAAACTTATTGAAATTAAATAAGTACCTTGCTTGTGGGGCTAGTCCCCACAAGACTAAATACATCCGCTAGAGCTAAATCCGATAATAACCCCTGATGCATTCACCTCAAATTTTCTTTCACAAGGAATTCCATATTTTTTTGTTTTGTAGATAAGCATTTCATTTCCAAGTTCATTTACGAAATCTTCTGAAGGTGAGCCTAATTCTAATCTCATCTCATTAACTTCTTTTCCAACGAATTGACCAAATTTTTCATTCTCTTTTTAAGCCACTTCATCAGACTTCTTTTTAATTGTCTGGCATCCAGATAAAAAAATTATTGTTAATGTGATAAACAAAGCAACAGATTTTTTTGATAAAGTATTATTTTTAAAAGCGATAATCATTAATACATACCTAAAGTTGAATTATGTTAACAATTTGTTCAAAACTTTCATTAAATTGTTTGAATTTAATACAAATTTGAAAAGATAGGAAATTTTAAAGATTATTGAGTTATTGATTTATTATATTAAAGAAATGCTATGGCAACAGACTTAAGAATATCAAATATATCAAAAATATATCCAGGATGTATAGCTAATGATAATGTATCTCTTCAATTTAAAAGTGGAAAAATATACGCACTATTAGGAGAGAACGGAGCTGGCAAATCCACATTGGTAAAAATTTTGTCTGGTGTGATAAGCCCAGATAATGGTGAGGTTTTTTTAAATGAAAAAAATTTAAAATTAAGTTCTCCACTCGATGCCAAAAAAAATAAAATTGGAATGGTTTTTCAGCATTTCAATTTATTTGAAACTTTATCAGTATTTGAAAACTTAAGTATAGATGCAACAGAAGATAACAAAAGTTTAAGGGTAAGAATAAATGAAATATTTAAAAAATATAACTTTAGTATTGACCTTGATGTTCCTGTATTAAATTTATCAGCAGGACAAAAGCAAAAAGTTGAGATTATAAGATGTCTTTTAAGAAGTCCTAAAGTTCTAATAATGGATGAGCCTACATCTGTTTTGACTGAGCAAGAAACAGAGGAATTATTTATATCTTTAAAAAAATTCTGTGAAGAAGGAATATTAATTATTTACATTACTCACAAACTAAAAGAAGTTTTGTCTTTATGCGATGAAGTTGCAGTAATGCGAAAAGGTAAGGTCGTATCTGTTAGCCAAACACAAAATGAAAAAGTTGAAACTCTCGCAAATAAAATGGTTGGTCAAAAACTAGCAAAAATTAAGAAAAAAATTAATATTTCTAAAAATAAAGATGAAATATTTAAAGTAAAACATTTAAATTTTTATAGCGATGATCCTTTTGAAACAAATTTAGTTAATCTAAATTTTTCTGTAAAGAAAGGAGAATGTTTAGGTATAGCAGGTATTTCTGGCAATGGTCAAAACGAACTCTTTCAAATTTTGAGTGGGGAAATAATTACACCTGATACATCAATCATTTTTCGAAATAAAGAAATTGCTAAACTAAATCCAAAGCAACGACGAGAGTATTTAATGGCTTTTTCTCCTGAAGATAGAATATCTCAAGCAGCTGTACCTGAATTAAAAATATATGAAAATGTTGCTTTAAATAATTTCAAGTCATCAAATTTTTTTGAAAAAGGTTTGGTAAATGAAAGAAAAATTAAAGAGCATTCTAAGAAAATATTATCTGATTTCTCAGTAAATACTGACAATGTAGAATTAAAAAGTCAATTTCTATCGGGTGGAAATTTGCAAAAACTTATTTTAGGGAGGGAATTAATTACAGCTCCGGAATTATTAATTTGTTACAATCCAACATGGGGGCTCGATGTGGGTGCAATCAATTATATTCATGAAACACTTATAAAAATTAATGATCAAGAAAAATCAACGATTTTGATTTCTACAGACACGGAGGAGTTATTAAAACTCAGTGATAGAATTGCAGTTATTTACAAAGGTAAGCTTTCAAAAATAATGCCTTCAGAGGAAGTGACTCCAGAAAAATTAGGACTTCTAATGGGAGGAGGTTCCATTGATTAAAATTGAAAAAAGAAATGATGTACCAATGGCATTATATTTTTTTACTCCTTTTATTGCGATCATACTTACAATTTTAGGTGGTGGTATAATTTTTTATATTTTAGGTTTTAATCCAATAGAAGCACTTAAGTTTTACTTTATAACTCCAATTTCAAATTTATATGGCCTCAGTGAACTGTTACTCAAAGCAACACCTCTTTGCTTAATTGCTATTGGTTTATCATTTTGTTTTAAAAGTAATAATTGGAATATTGGTGCAGAAGGACAATTAACTTTTGGTGCAATTGTAGGAGGTGGAGTTGCTCTTTTATTTTATAATCAAGAAGGTTTTTATATACTACCTTTAGTTATACTTGCTGGAGCAATCGGGGGAATGATCTTCGCACTTATCCCAGCAATCCTTAAAACATATTTTAATACAAACGAGATTTTAGTTAGTCTTATGTTGGTTTACGTTTCAAAGCTACTATTAGATTACTTAGTAGTTGGACCATGGAGTAATCCTGAAGGTTTTAATTTTCCTGAAACAAGACAATTTAGTAACTCATCTAGAATGCCATTGTTATTTGAGGGTTTGAGAATTCATGCTGGTATTTTTTTAGCTCTTGCAGCAGTTATGCTGAGTTGGTTTATTCTTTATAAAACCTATTTAGGCTTTCAGATTAAAGTATCTGGTCTAAGTTTAAAAACCGCTAAGTATGCTGGGTTTAAAGGAAAAACCATGATTTTGGTTGTTTTTATGATTAGTGGTGCTTGTGCGGGATTAGCTGGAGTTGGTGAAATAACTGGGCCTATTGGACAACTGCATAGAATGATATCCCCCGATTACGGTTTTACAGCAATTATTGTTGCTTTTTTAGGTCGTCTTAATCCTTTTGGTATAATTTTTGCATCTTTGGTTGTTGCATTGACATACCTCGGTGCTGAAACGGCTCAAATTTTTTTACAAATACCAAAATATACCGGCCAAGTCTTTCAGGGTATGATCTTATTTTTTTTACTCGCATCTGATTATTTGCTTTTTTTCAAAGTTAAAATTTTAAATTTAAAAAAAAATGAGCTTAGACATTAGTTTTATAGGAATTCTGATAGGATCAATAATGGCTTCATCAGTGCCATTAATACTTGCTGCTTCAGGTGAATTGATTACTGAAAGATCGGGCGTTTTAAATTTAGGTGTCGAAGGAATGATGATAATTGGAGCAATATCTGGTTTTGCTTTAATGGTGATAACAGATAACCTTTTTATAGCAATAGTAGGCTCTATGTTATCAGGAGTTATAATTTCACTAATCTTTGGATTTTTAACGCAATCTCTTCTTACAAACCATGTTGCAACAGGTTTGGCATTAACTATTTTTGGCATTGGTTTATCAGCAATGTTAGGAAAAAATTTTGTTGGTATCCCTGGAAAAGAATTTCCAATTTTATTTTCAAGTTTAAGAGAAAGTATTCCGTTTTTTGGTCCAATATTGTTTGGACACTCTATAGTTTTATATTTTGCTTTTGCTTTACCATTTTTAACTAATTATTTTTTGAAAAAAACTAAATTAGGCTTAGTTGTTAGAGCTGTTGGTGATTCGCCTGTTTCTGCATCTAATCAAGGTATAAATGTTGTTCTAGTTAGATACTGTTGTATTCTCTATGGAGGAGCTATGTGTGGCTTGGCAGGTGCATATCTATCTTTAATATACACTCCACAGTGGATTGAAAATATGACAGCTGGAAGAGGATGGATAGCTTTGGCTTTAGTTGTATTTGCAACCTGGAGTCCTATAAAAGTCTTAATTGGTGCTTTAATTTTTGGTGGTATTACAATTCTACAATTACATATGCAAGCAATTGGGTTTAGAATACCAGTTCAATTTTTAAGTGCATTACCTTATCTGATGACAATAATAGTTTTAGTTGTAATCTCTCGTGACAGTAGAAAAATAAAACTTAATACCCCAACCTCCTTAGGAAGAATATTCTATAAGGAAAAGTAATGTTAGCTATTCGAAAATAATTATTTTTTTTTTTTGAATTTTGATTAACTTAAAGCTTCACAAAAAAAATTTAGAGGGGAAATTCAAAATGTATAAAAACTTTTTTAGATATTTAATTTCTGCAATTTTTCTACTTGGGTTTAGTGTAAACTCAAATGCGGATTTTAAAGTTGGTTTTGTCTATGTTGGCCCAACTGGTGACCATGGATGGACATTTCAACATCACGAAGGTAGAAATGCTGTAGAGGCAGCTGGAATAAAAACAACATTTGTTGAAAGTGTTCCAGAAGGTGCTGACGCAGAAAGAGTGATAAGACAACTGGCTCAATCTGGCCACGACTTAATTTTTACAACTAGTTTTGGATATATGGATCCAACAAACAAAGTTGCAAAAGATTTTCCAAATGTAAAATTTGAACACGCAACAGGTTATAAAAGAGAGCACTCAAATGTTTCTACTTATTCTGCAAGATTTTACGAGGGAAGAACTCTTTTAGGCCATATAGCTGGAAAAATGACTAAAACAAACACTATTGGCTATATTGCATCTTTTCCAATTCCTGAAGTAATAAGAGGAATTAACGCAATGACTCTTGCTGCACAAAAGGTCAATCCAAATATTAAAACTAAAATTGTATGGGTGTTTACTTGGTACGATCCAGGTAAAGAAGCTGAAGCAGCGCAAGCTTTAATCGATCAAGGTGCAGATGTAATTATGCAACATACAGATAGTACCGCACCAGTTCAAACTGCAGAGAAAGCAGGTGTATGGTCATTTGGTCAAGCAAGTGACATGCAAAGATTTGCTCCTAAATCAATCTTGACTTCAATTATAGATGATTGGGCACCATATTATGTTGAAAGAGCAATTGCTGCGAGAGATGGTACATGGAATCAACAAGATACATGGCATGGATTAAAGGAAGGTATGGTTGCTATGGGACCATATAATTCTGCAATGGGTGCTGACTTAGTTAAAGAAGTAGAGCAGCTTCAAAAAGATCTAGCATCTGGAAAAGTTCATTCGTTCACAGGTCCTATATATGACCAAAAAGGTAATATATTAGTTGCTGAAGGAAAGGTTGCTGATGATGGAATGTTAGCTGGAATGAGCGTTTATGTAAAAGGTGTTGAGGGAGATATTCCAAAATAATTTTAAAAGAAAAAATTAAAAAGGCCAACTATATAAGTTGGCCTTTTTTTTATGAATATTTTTTCTTTAATCCATTAATATCTATTTCATCATAATATTCTGAAGGTTGAACTATCCAAGGATCTCCATCTAGTAAAATTGGACAAAAATCTGGAGTAAAAGAAGAAGATTTTTTTTTCCAAAGACAAGCTGTTTTTATTTCTTGAATATAGTTTTTCACTGGAGCGTAATTTTTTAACCATTTGATACTTTCATTTAATGTAAGACCAGTATCAGATAAATCATCCACTAATAAAACATTTTTAAAGTCTTCGTTTTTAGCTATTGAGCTTATGTCTCTTGCAAAAATAAGTTCGCCCTGTTTATTTTCTACAGTTTCTCCGGAATAACTTTGAATAACAACATAAGCAGTGGGTAATTTAAATATTCTTGATAGCATATCAATTATAGGTGCTGCACCCCTCATTATTCCGACTAAAACAGATGGTTTGTAATTTTTTTCAATTGTAAGAGCTAACTTTTCAACTGCTAATTTATAATCTTCATAATTGATTATTAATTTTTCTGCCATAAAATTTGGTAACATAAAAAAAAAAAATTAAAAAGGAGAATTATGAAAGGTTACTGGATTGCAACTTACAGTGAAATTAAAGACCCTGAAAGAATGAAAAAATATGCAGATAAAGCAAAGGAAGCTGTATTAAAACATTCTGGAAAAATTTTAGCTCGAAGTGCTAATAACATTGCACTTGAGGGTAGAGAAATGGTTAGAATAGCACTTGCAGAGTTCCCTGACGTGGAAACTGCTAAAAAATGCTACGATTCTGAAGAATATGTTGAGGCAAGAACATATCTTAAAGATAATGTAATTAGAGAACATATGATATTTGAAGGAATGGAATAACTTAGAAAAGGGGTAAATATGAAGGCATATTGGGTGAGTTTGTACACAGAAATTTCAGATCAAGATAACCTAGAAAAATATGGTGAAAATGCAATACCAGTTATAAAAAAATTTGGTGGTACTCCTGTAGTTAGAGGAGGCAAACTAAAATATTATAGTGGTGACAAAATATTAAGGACCGTCATTTGGGAATTTCCCAGTTATGACATGGCCATATCTTGTCATGACTCAGAAGACTATTTAAAAGCTTGGTCTTATGCAGAACAAACTACAAAAAGACATATGTTTATTGTGGAGGGTGCTAATACTGAATAGTATCGTCATCAATTGAACGCCACAAATACCAAGTGGCAACAGAGCAGTATGGAGAAAATCTTTTTTGAAGCTTTTTTACAAAAATTTCAGGTGGAAAATATTTTTTTTTATAGTTGTTTGATATTGCTCTTAATAACCCAATATCCTGAACTGGCCAGATATTAGACCTATTATAAGTAAATAACAAAATCATCTCTGCTGACCATCTTCCAATTTGTCTTAAAGTTGATAAGTATATAATTGCTTCTTCATCGCTCATTTTCGAAATTAATCTTGGATTAAAACTTTTATCTTTAAATTTTTGAGACATTTCCAAGATACCCCTTATTTTTTGACGACTAAGACCACATTTTTTAAGTTGTGATGTTTTAAGCTTTGAAACAGTTTTTGGATTAATTTTTTTTTTACATACCAATTCGAATTTTTTGAAGACAGAATCTGCAGCAGCAACACTTATTTGTTGTCCTATTATACTTTTGCATAAAGAATAAAAGACATCTTTTCTAGTAGTTAAATTATTATCTTTATATTTTTTAATCAATGATCTCATAATACTATCTTTTTTTGAAAGATATGTTCTAGCTTTTGTCCAATATGGTGGTGCCTTACTCATTTCTACTTACCGTTACTTGTTTATTTAAATATATTTCTCTTCGAAATATAATGATTGATGATATTATTACCAGTGAAGCACCCATCAATGTTTTAATTGTGGGAATTTCATCCCAAATAAAATATCCAAAAGATATTGCAAATATTAATCCCAAATATTTAAGAGGTGTAACCAGAGAAACCTCAGATAATTTATACGATTGACTTAATAATAGATTAGCTGTTCCTCCCAACAAGCCAATTGTACATAAAAGTAAGAAATCATTGAAAGTTGGCATGATCCAACCAAATGGTATTGATAAAACTCCAACAATTGTAATTGCAAAAGAAAAAAAAAATGAGATCAACCACACTGGTTCTGTGGATGAAAGTTTTCTAATTGTAATTGCAACGTAAGACATTCCAATACAAAAGATTATTGGAAATAAGTAATAAATATTTAAGCTAGAAAATCCTGGTTGGGTAATTACTAAAACACCAATAAAACCAACAAATACTGCAGCCCATCTATATAATCCTACTTTCTCACTTAGTAAAAATATTGATAGCAAAGTTGTAAATATAGGTGCAGCAAATGAAATACTTGTCACAGTTGCAAGTGGTAGGTTTCTTAGTGCCAAAAATATTGCAGCTAAAGCTATCAGTCCTGAACAACATCTAATTAAATGTAATCCTGGTCTATTTGTTTTATAAAAATCTCTAAATCTTGTCTTAGGAACTAAAAAAATTATTGGCAAAATACCAAATAGACCTCTAAAGAACATTACCTGTCCAATTGGATAATCTGATGACCACTTGACTATTACATCCATAAATGAAAAGGCACATATTGATAAAAACATGTAAAAAAAGCCTAATTGATTTTTGGAAAGCATGATAATAACTTTAGATTAATTAAAATTTTTAGCAATGGAAATAGCAACTTTAGCACTTGGATGTTTTTGGGGACCCGAAATAAAATTTAGCAAGTTAGATGGAGTAATAAATACAGAGGTTGGATATTGTGGAGGTAATACTGAGAAGACATCTTATAAAGAAGTATGTTATGGTGATACCAATCACGCAGAAGTAGTTAAAGTTGAATTTGACAATACTAAAATTTCTTATGAGGAAATAATAAGAAATTTTTTTGAATTTCATGACCCAACTACTTTAAACCGACAAGGTCCAGATGTAGGTACTCAGTATAGAAGTGAAATATTTGTTCATGATGAAAATCAAAATAAAATCGCTAACAAAGTATTGAAAGAAATTAATGAAAAATTTAAAGGTAAAATCGTTACCAAAATATCAAAATCAAAAAATTATAATAAAGCCGAAGATTATCATCAGAAATATTTGGAAAAAAGTTTCTAATGTCACTTATATCAACTGAGTGGCTAGAAAAAAATATCTCAAATGTAAAAATAATTGATGGCTCTTGGCATATGCCTGCAACAAAAAGAAGTGGTAAAGAAGAATTTAATAAAGAGCATATACCAAATGCAATTTTTTTTGATATTGATGAAAATTGTAATAAATCAACCGACTTACCACATATGTTAACGGATATTAGTTCGTGGGAAAATATACTATCTTCTATGGGCATATCTAACGAAGACGAAATTGTGATTTATGATAATTCTGATGTTTTAAGTGCTTGTAGAGTATGGTTTAATTTAATTTACTTTGGCCATGATAAAAAGAAAGTACATGTTTTAGATGGAGGTTTTAATAAATGGAAAAAAGAAAAAAGAATAACTTCTGATAATAATGAAATTATTCAAATAACCAGCTACAAAGCAAAAGAAAATAATGAAATGGTTAAGAGTAAAGATCAAATTGACCAAAATATAATTAAAAAAAAATTTGATTTAGTTGATGCGAGAAGCAAAGATCGTTTTACTGGTTTAACTCCAGACCCAAGAAAAAATGTAAGAAGTGGTTCAATACCTAATTCAATTTGCTTACCGTTTAAAACACTTATCAATGACGATTTTACTTTTAAAAGTAAATCTGAAATTTCTTCTTATTTTAACGATTTATCTTTAAATGACCCAGTAAATGTTGTGTTTTCATGCGGTTCTGGGATCACAGCATGTGTTTTGGCACTTGCATATTCTCAAGTAAATAATAAGTATCTTCCAGTCATTTATGATGGCTCATGGGCTGAATATGGTAAAATATAGAATATGAAAAGATCAACAAAAATTACAAGCATAATAATAATTTTCTTTTTAGTTATAGCTACAGTGATTGTTGGTAGAACAATGATTGGAAATCATTTTAAGAAGAAATTTAGTAAAAGACCACCTCCAGGAATAATTGTTACTGCAGCTGAAAATAGAGTTTTTGAAAATTTAATAAGTACATACGGAACAGCAAGACCATTTAAAACACAATCCTATAAAATTGAGAAGTATGAAATACTTAAACCTATCAACTTTAATCAAAAAGTAAAAAAAGGTGATGTAATTGCTGAACTTAAAAATAGAAAAATTACTGCTCAGTTTAATGGAACAATTGGAAAAAGAGAATTTTCAGAAGACATCGAAGTTTCAAAATCTTCAATCTTAGTTAATCTCGAAAATACCAGTATTATCTATTGTGATGTAGATATACCTGAAATGTTTGTACCATTTATTAAGGTTGGTTTACCTGTTGATATAAAATTTTCTGGATACAAAGATAAAATCTATAAAGGTGAAGTTGACTCGCTAGCTAGTCGAATTAGTGAGGATACTAGATCATTACCAACAAGGATAAAAATGGATAATACATCTGGTGAAATTTTGCCTGGCTCATTTTTAGAAATTTCAATAAAATATGATACAAGAGAAAGCTTAAGTATCCCAGATACCAGCACAATAGTGGAAGGTGATAATATATTTATCTATAAAGTTGACGAAAAAAATAAAGTATTAAAAACAAATATTGATACCGGCGATAGATACCTGGGTTTTGTTGAAGTTTTAAATGGTCTAAAAGTTGGTGACAAAGTTGTTGCTGAGGGTACAAAAAAAGTCAGACCAAATTTAATAATAAGACCTATAAAAAAGGGTGCTAAAATAGCTAATCAAAACAAATCTAGTTGGGGTGGAAAAAAGAAAAAAGATACTAAAGAAAACAAGAATGGTATGTTTGCGTGGTTACAAAAATTAAATATATTTAAAAAATCTGACTCTGAAAAACAAGAAAATAAAAAATAATTAATACATGTATATAACTGAAGTTAGTATTAAAAGACCTGTCGTTGCATGGGTAATGTCAATGATACTAATTATTTTTGGAATTTTTGTATTTTGGGAATTACCTGTTAGGGAATTGCCAGATGGCATTCAGCCTCCAGTGGTACAGGTACAAACTGATTATAAATCTGCTTCAGCTGAAATCGTTGATGAAGAGATAACACAAAAAATAGAAGATGTTATAGGAGGAGCGGAAGGAATTAAGAACATTGATTCTAGTTCGCTTAATGGAAGAAGTAGAATAAATATTTATTTTAATACAGATATAGATTTAGATGATGCAGCAAATGACATAAGAGAAAGAGTATCAAGAGTTGCGGACAATTTGCCAGACCAAGCAAACCCACCTCAAATTTTGAAACAAGCTGCAGGTTTTACAACTACAATGTGGGTTGCGCTATCATCACCAACTTGGAATGATTTAGATTTGGGTGATTATGCAGAAAGATATCTTATAGATGCCTTTTCGAGTGTACCAAATGTTGGTAGAATTTTAGTCGGTGGATTAAGAGAGCTAAGTGTAAGAGTTTGGGTAGATCCTATCAAATTAGCAGCCAATAATCTTACTATTCAGGAAGTCGAGAGAGCATTAAGAAATGAAAATATAAACATCCCCGCTGGAACTTTGGAAGCTAGTAACAAAGATTTAACTCTTAATATTGATAAGTCTTACTCTAACATTGAAACAATCAAGCAGCTTCCTCTTAAGAAAAACAAAGATAAAGTCACAACCCTTTCTGATATTGCAAATGTTGAACTTGGTCCAGTTTCTGAGAAAACTTTATTTAAAGCTCAAAGAAAAAATGCAGCTAATTTAAAAACAGTTGGGATTGGAATATACGCAAAAAGTGGAGCATCAACCGTCGAACTTTCAAATCAAATTAAAGAGAAAATTAACGTTTTAAATCAATCTTTACCAGATGGTTTAAAGTTAGAAATAGCATTTAATAGAGCAACTTACGTAGGAACTGCAATACAGGAAGTTTATAAAAGTTTAATTATTGCTTTTATTTTGGTCGTGGTAATAATCTACTTGTTTTTAGGAAACCTAAAAGCTGTAATTGTACCAGCTGTAGCTTTGCCAGTAAGTTTAATTGGTTCGTTTTTAGGTTTATATATATTTGATCTTTCTATAAATATATTTGTTCTCCTAAGTTTTATTTTAGCAATTGGAATAATAACTGATGATTCTGTAATAATGACAGATGCAATTTATACAAGAATTGAAAAAGGAGAAACGCCTCTTGTAGCTGCTTATAAAGGCTCAAGACAAATAACATTTGCAATAATAGCTACAACGTTAATCTTAGTTGCAGTTTTTTTACCTTTAATTTTTATTGAGGGTATAGCTGGTACCTTGTTTAAGGAAACTGCAATAGCACTATCTTTCTCAATTGTTGTTTCCTCGTTTGTGGCTTTAACCCTTTCACCAATGTTAGGAAGTAAGTTTTTAAATAAAAAAGAAAAAATTAATTTTTTTGTAAAAAAATTCAATAATGGATTTAAATCTTTTACAGAATTTTATACCGACACCTTAAAATTTTGGATTAATAAACAGAAGACAATTTCGATATTTATAATTCTATTAATTGCAGCTTCAGTTTATTTATTTAACTTTACTAAAAAAGAATTGATACCATTAGAAGATAGAGGCGCTTATTTAATAATTGGTTCTACAGATGAAGGTAGCTCATTCGAGTACACACAAGAAAAGGCCCAAATAATTGAGGGAAGAATATTAAAGTTGTTACAAGCAGAAGACAGTCCTTACCAAAGATTAATTATGAGAGTACCTGGTTTTGGGAGGTCCGCAACTTCATATAATACTTTTATTATAATTGCACTTTTAGATGAATGGAAAAATAGAGAAAAGAGTACACAAGTTGTTTTAAGAGAAGCTATTGGACAAGTTGTTAGTGTGCCAGAAACGTTTGCGTTTCCTATATCACCTCAATCTATAAGAGTTTCTAGCTATAATAAACCAGTTCAAATGGTGATTTATGGGACAAGTTATGAAGAGTTAGAACAAATCCAAAGCCAAGTTTTAAGAGAGCTAAGAAGAAATAGAAATATGTTTAGAATTGAAAGTGATTACACAAAAAATAAACCTGAAGTAAAATTAATTACAAATAAAAATCGAGCAAATGATTTAGGAGTTTCAATAGAAAATATAGGCAGAACTCTCGAAACCTTATACGGTGGAAAGAGGGTTACAACATACAATAAAGAGGGAAGAGAATACCCCATTATTCTTCAGCAGTATTTAGCAGATAGAAGAGATAAAGATGGCTTATCAAAGATTTTTGTAAGATCTGAAACTACAGGAAAATTAGTGTCTGTTGCAAGTTTGGTAGAATTTGAAGAGAAAGGAACTGCTGAATCATTACCTAGATATAATAGACAAAGAGCAGTAACTATATCAGCAGCTTTATCTGAAGAATATACCTTGTCTGAAGCTATAAAATATTTAGAAGACGTAATGTTGAGAGTTGCTCCTCAAAATCAAATAACTTGGAAAGGTAAGTCCGAAGAACTAAAAGAGACTAGTAACGAAATATTTCTTATTTTCGCTTTAGCTTTAATAACTGCATATTTAGTAATGGCTGCTACTTTTAATTCGTTTGTCCATCCTTTTATTATTATATTGACTGTTCCTCTTGCAGTTTTTGGAGGTCTTGTATTTATTTTATTTCTAAATAGTTCGATAAATATATTTTCACAAATTGCCTTGATTATATTAATCGGTATATCCACAAAAAATAGTATTCTTATCGTTGACTATACTAATCAAATTCGAACAACTGGTGCAAAAATTGAGGAAGCATTGATGGAAGCTTGTAAATTAAGAATAAGACCAATCATAATGACATCATTGAGCACTATGATTGCAATGTTACCTCTTATAGTAGGTAACATAGGTCCAGGTGCAGGTGAGGCATCTAGATTAGCAGTTGGATCAACAATCTTTGGTGGTATGATTATTTCTACATTCTTTACGTTATATGTAACACCAACTATGTATTTAACACTAGCAAAAAATACCAAGAGAATAGATGCAGTAGATCTTGAGCTAGAAAAGCAATTGATTAAAAAATAATATATTTTCTAGTAGTTAAAGACTTACTACATATATTAAGCTGTTTCTTGAATTTATTTGAATATCCCTCTACTTTTTTTGCCAATACTATAACTTTCTGATTACTTTTATAATTTTTATAATTTCCCCAGCCTTCATGATAAGCAATATATTGTCTGAAAGCATCTTTTTTTGAAACTTTTAAAATTTTTTCTGTTTTATTTGTATACCAGCCAATAAAATCAACACTATCTTTAAATCTAGTTCTTAAAGCATATTTATTTCCAGTCTCATTTTTATATTGTTTCCAAGTACCTTTAATAGCTTGTGAGTATCCAAATGAACTAGAAGGTCTTTTATAAGGTATAACTTTAAATAATTTTTGACGGGCAGGCTTAGCAAGCCTGTCAAAATCAGATTCCATTTTTATTATAGCTAATTGTAAGTTGATTGGTGTCCCCCACTTTTTTTCAGTTTTTTTTGCGTGTTTATACCAAAGATATCTTTCAGAAAATATTGAACAGCCATCTGATGTATTTTGAGGTATCGATGTACAAGCAGTTGAAAATAATAGACCAAAAACTAAAAAATACTTTCTAAAAAGAATCACAGTTTAATATAAATTATCTATTATTTTTTCTCCATATCCATGGATAATCAAATTCCATACTCCATAAACCTAACTTATTGTTTTTTGCATAAATTTGGTCTTTAGAATATTTTTTTTTAGAATATTTTGGGTAGTCAAAGGCTAATCCATTTCTTACCATGTAAGCTGAAACACTCTCATTATTGATAAAACACTCACCTAAATACCTACCAAAATAGTCTTTTTGGGGCTCAATTAAACACTTTAATTTTTTATTTATAATTTTTTCTGTAAGAGAATTTTTCGAAATTTTTCCACATTTAATTTTTTTTTTATTTTTTAAACAAAACTGTTGCTTTCCTTTAAATTTAGTTTCTGGAGCATCTATTCCTGAAAAACGAATTTTTTTATTGTCTAATAAAATTGTATCACCATCAATTATTTTAATGTTATCAGAAATTAGGATTGTTTCTGATAGTAAGTAATTTGTTGCTACAAATGTAAATAAAAATAGAAAACTAACTAACTTCAGTAGTTGCTTTTTCATTACATTCTTGCATTTTTTTTCTGATTTGGTCTTCTGATATATTTTTGTCTTTTAAATCTCCATAAAGCTTTCTATACACATCTTCATCACCTGCCTCAGCAAAATCTGCCTTAATTACATCTTGAATATATTGATTTTTTTTTTCCTCATCATATCCAAGAATTTGTGAGGCCCACTCTCCTAAATATTTATTTTTTCTTGCATTAATTTTAAATTGTTTTTCCTCATCATGAGCAAATTTTTTTTCAAAACCTTTTTTTCTTTCATCGAATGAACTCATTGCAATTTACCTTTATAAATTATTTTAAAAACCAAAAATGATATAAATACACCTATTATATTACCAAACAAATCAACTAATTCAAATCCTCTTTCTGGAATAATTAAGTGCAGGATTTCTAAAACAATAGAAATACAAATAAGATAAATAAATATATTTTTTAATTTATATTTAAAAGCAATTAATCCTAAAATTGATATAATAAAGAAAACATAAACGTGATTTGAAGATACTAAAAAATCTCTTGTTAATTGTGGTTGAATTTTACAATCACTATAAATAAAACATCCAAAAATACTACCGGGATATAAGTAAAAAATAAATAAAACTACGTTAGACAGATAAAAAAACTGCTTTAAGTAATTCATAGTTAATCTATATTAAATTTTCACAAATGAGTCACTTAATACTTGTTAGACATGGTCAAAGCGAATGGAATTTAGAAAATAAATTTACAGGATGGGTCGACGTTGAGCTCGCACCACAAGGTAAATTAGAAGCCTGTAAAGCTGGAGAGTTTATAAAAAAATTAGATTTAGAAATAAAACATTTTTATACTTCATATCAACTAAGATCGATTGATACCTTGAAGCTCATTTTAAATACAATCAGAGTAAAACCAAATAATATAATTAAGGCCTGGCAATTAAATGAAAGGCACTACGGTTCACTTACAGGATTAAATAAAGATGAAATGAAAAAAAAATTAGGAGAAGAAGAAGTTCACAAATTCAGAAGGTCTTGGGATAATCCCCCAAAACCATTGAATACAAATAGTCCATATCATCCAAAAAATATAAGTGTTTATAATGATATACCTCGTAACTTAATTCCAGATACAGAGTCCCTAAAAGATACTTATGATAGAGTTGTGCCCTATTTTATTGAAAATATAGAGAAAAATTTACACGATAACATAATTATATCTGCTCATGGTAATTCTATTAGATCACTTTTAAAATATTTATTTAAAATTCATGACAATGAAATTTCCAAACTCGAAATACCAACCGGAAATCCTCTACTTTTGAAATTTGAAAAAAAAAATTTAAAAGAAGCTAAATACCTCGATCAAAATAGATCTAGGGATTTAATTAAATTCTAACCTTTTTGCAAAAGTTTTTCGTAAATCTCTTTATCTGTCAAATGTAGAAATTCAATATTACTTTCGAAACCATGCAAATATTCCTCTTCAATGTTGTTTTCCCAAATCTCATTCATCGAGAATATTTTTTTCGATAATTTTTTAAATATATTTTTATTTATAATTTGACATCCCGTATAAATATAATTTTTATCATTATTTTTATTTAAATTATTGCCAACTAGGGAAAAATCGCCTTTAAATCTTTTATCAAAACTTAAATCTTTTTTTACAACCATTAAAATATTTTTTAAGTTATTTTTAAAATATATATTTTCCATCTGCTTAATTTCATTTGCATATTCAGCGTTCCAAATTGTATCAGGATTAAAAACTATAAAATCTGTTTCAACTGAATTATTTACTACATTTAAAAGACCGCCCCCTGTATCTAATATTTCTTTACCATCTTCTATAATTTGAATTTCTAAACCAAAATTATTTGAAAAAATAAAATCTTTTATTTTATCACTTAAATAGAAAGTATTAATTTTTAAAGATTTTATTTCTAATACTTTTATCAAGTTTATAGTATTTTCTAATAAGCTAATCTCATTAATTTTTAAGAGTGGTTTTGGTGTTTTTTCAGTTAATGGCATTAATCTTTTTCCAAATCCTGCACATAAAATTATTGCTGTTTTAATTTTCATATTTTTTTTATTCTTGGGTTTTTTTGTAGAAAATTTTTTAAATCATGAAAAATTGGATTTTTGTTAATACGATTATCGATTAATTTCCACGCATAAGGTATTAATTTTAGATATTTTCTTTTTTTATCTCTTTTTGCAAGTCTTGTGAATATACCAATTATTTTTAGATTTCTTAAAACAGATAAAATTTCAAAATCATTAATAAATTGAGACTCATTTTTATACTTAAATTTACTAAGAAATACTTTTAAAATATTTGACTTAAAACTATTTGAAGTTTTAATTCTAACATCATCTATAAGTGAGGCCAAATCATATGCTGGACTGCCTAGGACAGCATCTTGACTATCTATTAAAGCGATTTTATTTTTATAAAACATCATGTTTGAGACGTGAAAATCTCTATGTACAAACACTTTGTGTTTGATTTTTAAATTTAAATACAAATTATCTATTATTTTTTTGAGATTTTTTTTTAAATGTCCTTTTTGAATAATTAATCTATTTGCTGATAAGTACCAATCCAAAAAAAGGTATGACTCTTTAAGTATTTTAGCTTTTGAATAGTTTGATAAATTAAATTTTTTTCTAAGAAAATTTTGAGTTTTAAAATTTTTAATTTTTTGAATTTGATATAAAATTTTTAGTATTTTTTTGTATTCATTTAATTTAGTTTTTGAGGATTTAATTTTATCCAACATGTTTTTATTGCCAAAATCCTCAATTTCTATAAAATTTTTCTTATAATTTTGACTAATTAAACCTGGTGCTAATATTTTATTTTTAATCAATATTTTGTTAACTGCATCATAATTTAACAGGTTTGATCGCTTTTGAATTTTGCTATAAACTAATACTGAATTATTTGTTCTATAAAATTGTCTAAAAGATGCATCTCCTGATAGTTTTTTAAATTTTTTCAAATTCATTAAAATCAAAATTAATATTATTAGATATAATTAAGTACCTATTTTCAAGCTTTTCATCATATTCAAACTTTAATGTAAAAGTACTTTCAATATTTTTACCTAAGATTTCGGGCCATTCAATTAGTCTAGCATAATCTTCTGGGTTTTCATTAATTCCTAAGTTATTTAATTCTTTTTTATCTTTAATTCTGTAAAGATCAAAATGTCTAACAATCAAAGAATTAATCTCATATTCATTTATAATATTAAAAGTTGGACTAGGTATTTCTATTTTTTCTAAACCATTTTTTGTTTGAAGATAATTAATTAGATACCTAATAAATGTAGTCTTACCAACTCCGATGTTTCCATAAAAAAGCAGAGTTGTATTTTTGCTAACTTTACTTGCAATTTTTTCAGCAATTTTTTGTGTGATAATTTCTTTTGAAATATCTATTTTGCTACTTTTAGTAGCGATAGGCATCTGGTTTATAAGGTCCTTCTGGTGTTACACTTATATATTTAGCTTGATCATCTGATAATTTGGTTAATTTAGCTCCAACTTTTTCTAAATGAAGTCTGGCTACTTTCTCATCTAAATGTTTAGGTAAAACATATACTTTTTTCTCATATTTATCTGAGTTATTCCATAATTCTATCTGAGCTGTTACTTGATTTGTAAAAGAGGCACTCATTACAAAACTTGGGTGTCCTGTTGCACATCCAAGATTAACCAATCTACCTTCTGCTAATAAAATAATTCTTTTTCCATCCGGCAATGTAATTTCGTGAACTTGTGGTTTTATTTCATCCCATTTATAATTTTTAAGAGCATCTACTTGGATCTCATTATCAAAGTGACCAATATTGCATAGAATTGCTCTATCTTTCATTTCTCTCATATGGTCAGCTGTCACAATATCTTTATTTCCTGTTGCCGTAACAACAATGTCGGCTTCTTTTATCATCTCATCCATTAAAACTACTTCATAACCTTCCATTGCAGCTTGGAGAGCACAAATTGGGTCGGTTTCTGTAACCATAACTCTTGCACCGCTTTGACGAAGAGAAGCAGCGCTTCCCTTTCCAACATCTCCAAATCCAGCTACAATAGCTACCTTACCTGACATCATGACGTCAGTAGCTCTTTTAATTCCATCAACTAAACTTTCTCTGCAACCATATAAATTGTCGAACTTAGATTTTGTTACTGAGTCATTAACATTTATTGCTGGGACAAGTAAGTTGCCTTCACTTTCCATTTTTTTTAATGCTAAAACTCCTGTAGTTGTCTCTTCTGATAAACCTTTAACATCATTTAATAATTCTTTATAATCTTTGTGCATCAATGCTGTAAGATCGCCACCATCATCAAGTATCATATTTGGTTTCCAGCCATCTTTTCCTTCAATAGTTTGCTTTACACACCACCAATATTCTTCTTCTGTTTCACCTTTCCAAGCAAATACAGGAATGCCAGCTTTTGCAATTGCTGCTGCTGCATGGTCTTGTGTCGAAAAAATATTACATGAGGACCATCTTACTTCGGCTCCTAACTCAACTAAAGTTTCTATTAAGACAGCTGTTTGTATTGTCATGTGTAAACAACCAACAATCCGAGCTCCATTTAAAGGTTTTTTACTCTTATATTCTTCTCTAAGAGCCATTAATCCTGGCATTTCAGTTTCAGCCAGTGAAATTTCTTTTCTTCCAAATTCCGCTTGGGATATATCTTTTACTTTA
This sequence comes from uncultured Pelagibacteraceae bacterium, assembly GCA_902580505.1. Taxonomy (GTDB): domain Bacteria; phylum Pseudomonadota; class Alphaproteobacteria; order Pelagibacterales; family Pelagibacteraceae; genus Pelagibacter. The sequence continues at coordinate 115,688 of CACHLB010000002.1, read as the reverse complement.
AAATCTTCCATAGAAAGAGGCTTTTAACAATTTCACTTAATATATCAACAAAGATTTATGCTTCTGGGAAAATTATTTCAATTCTTGCCCCTTTATCTCTATTATTAGATGCGTTGATTTCACCACCATGAATTTCAACTAAATTTTTGACAATATTTAATCCCAAACCCGAATGTTCTCCAAAGTTTTCAGGTCTATTACTATAAAATCTATTAAATATCTTATTTGTATCCTTTTCACTAAATCCAGATCCCTGATCAACGACAACTAATTTAATTTTGTCATTTTTATCTTTTGATATTTCAACGGTAATTTCTTGATTATTTTCACTAAAAGAAATTGAGTTTTCTAATAAGTTTGCAATAATTTGTTCAATTCTATTTTCTATCCCTAAGATACTATAATTTTTAATTCCATTAGATTTCAATTTAATTCCAATCGATTTTTTTGTTTCATAGATACTGTTAAAATCGTCAACAACAGATTGAGCAATCTCTTTTAAATTTAATTTTTGCATTTTCTCAGAGGAAATTGCAGCCTCATCTCTTAGCATTTGAGAGTAATCAGTTATTAATCTTTCAATTCTCTCTACGTCATGTGATACAATATTAATTAATTTGTTTCTTTGAGATTTATCATTTGTTTCAGAAATTATCTCAGAGGCACTTTTTAGAGATGCTAAAGGATTTCTGATTTCATGCAAAAGATCTGTTGAATAATTTTCTGCTGTAGTAATTCTTTTGTTTAATTCATTAGTCATTTCATCAAGAGAATTTGATAATTTTCCTAATTCGTCATTTCTTTTTTTTATATTTCCAATATTGGTCTTTTCCTTACTTTTGTTTTTTATAATATTGGTATATTGAACCAAATTTTTAATTGGTTTTAAGAAGTATCTATTTAATACATATGAAAAAATTAAAATTACTAATGCGACAAGCAAAGCAGTTCTGATTATAAAATTTCTTCTTTCATCTATTGCAACCTTTATTTCATTGGCATTTTCAGTAATAGCTAAATAGCCTATTGTTTTGTTTTCACTAACCACATTTTTAATTGTTACTAATAAAAATTGATCATAGTTTTCTTTAGAGTAAGTTAACGGTTTTCCATAATCTGATGAATATGAGTACTTTTTTAAATCTTCAAATATTTCTTTACTTTCAAAGCTTTTATTACTCTCTTCCAGATTCTTATTTTGAATACTTTGATTATTTAAGTCACTCATTTCAATTATGTTTAGACTTCTTGAGAAAGCATTTGGATCTAAGTCTAATGTGTCGGTATCTCCTAATAGATTAAATTCACTATCAAATATCTGTACTCTATCTATACTTTGAAATAAAAATTTAGTGGAAAATAGAAACTCTCTAATATCTTCAGATGAGAAATTTATTTTTAAACGATCAATATTTTCCGTTGTATTATCAATAATTTTTATGTGCGAGGCAGTTTTATTTTTAATGAGCGTAGGTTTTACTGTATTAAGGTAAAATAACGTTAATACACCTATCACTAAAAAAACAATAAAGTTGATAACTAAGAATTTTTTTAAAATAGATTGATTATTAGATTTTGAAGTAGCCATTATTTAACATTCCAACGATAACCACTGCCATATCTGGTTTCTATCGCTGAAAAGTTATTATCTACTTTTTTAAACTTTTTTCTAATCCTTTTTACGTGACTATCTATTGTTCTATCTTCAATATCTGTGTCTTCTCTGTAAGCAACATCCATTAATTGAGATCTTTCTTTAATAATTCCAGGTCTTTTTGCTAATTCCTTTACAATTAAGAATTCTGTTGTTGTTAATTTATCTGGTAATTGCTTGCCATCCCATTCACACTCAAGCTGTGAAGGGTCAAGTTTTAATTTTCCATGTGAAATTATATTTCTATTTTCCTCTAAATTATTATCTTTTTTTCTAAGTTGGACACGAATTCTTTCAATAAGAACTTTAGTTGAAAAGCCACCTGATTTTTTTACAAAATCATCAGCCCCTAGTTTTAGTCCTAAGAGCTCATCCACCTCTTCATCTTTTGAAGTTAAAAAGATAACGGGCATAGATGTTTTTTTTCTTAATTTTTTTAACAATTCTTCTCCATCCATTCTTGGCATTTTAATATCTATAACTGCAAGGTCTGGAGGATTTCTTGACAAACCTATTAAGGCACTTTCTCCATCCAAATAAGTTTGAATATTAAAACCCTCTTTCTCTAGAGCAATACTTAAACTAGTTAATATATTTCTATCATCATCAACAAGGGCAATTGTTTGTTTCATGTTTAACTATAAAAATACTAAAATGTTTAAAATTGGGCAATTAAATGTTTATTAATGAAGCTCTCCCCAGTTATCACCTATGTTTACATCTACCGATAATGGTATTGAAAATGAATGCAAATCACTATCTTTCACACTTGTCATAATATCTTTAATCTTTTTAGAAGCAGATTTAGTACCATTATCAATTACCTCAAAAATTAATTCATCGTGAATTTGAAGCAACATATTAAATTCATTTGTTTTTTTAGTATCAAGCTCATCGTTGATTCTAATCATAGCAAGTCGCATTATTTCTGATGCAGATCCTTGGATAGGTGCATTTATAGCTGCCCTTTCTTGAAAATTTCTAACATTAAAATTTTTGTCATTGATTCCTGGAATATGAGTTTTTCGACCAAAAATATTTCTTACATATCCACTTTTTCTACAGAATTTAATTGTGTTATTCATGTATTCTTTAATTTCTGGAAATTTAATAAAATATGAATTTAGAAATTCTTCGGCTTCATTGTTTGATACACCAATTTGTTTGGCCAAACCATATTGAGATATTCCATAAATTATTCCAAAATTAATAGCTTTCGCTTTTCTCCTCATATCAGCATCAATTTTTTTTATGTCTGCTCCAAAAACCTGGCTAGCGGTTAATGAGTGAATATCCTCATTATTTTTAAAAGCTTTTTTTAGTTCTTTTACATCAGCTAGATCAGCCAAAATTCTCATTTCGATCTGATTATAGTCTGCTGATATAAGTTTTTTATTTTTTTCTGATATGAAGGCTTTACGAATATCTTTGCCCTCCTCAGTTTTAATAGGAATATTTTGTAAATTTGGATCACTAGATGCAAGTCTACCTGTTGTAGTTGCTGCTAACAGAAAAGATGTATGCACTCTTTTTGTATTGGGATTTAAATGCTCAGGCAAAGAATCTGAATATGTATTTTTCAATTTACTAGATTGCCTCCATTCTAAAACCAATTTAGGAAATTTATTCCCTTTGTAAGCTAAATCCTCTAGAACTGCTGCACCAGTTGCAAAACTCCCTTTTTTAGTCTTTTTTAGCGATGCAATTTTGAGGTCATTATACATTATTTCACCCAACTGTTTAGTCGATGCAATATTAAATTTTTTTTTTGAAATTTTAAAAATTTGTTTTTCTAAATCTTGAAGTTTTTTTTCAAACTTAACAGATAATTTTTTAAGAAAATTATTATCCAATTTTATTCCATTGATTTCCATTGATGCTAAAATTTTAATTAAAGGTTTTTCGAAAATTTCATAAATATTTAGTAATTTTTCTGATTTAAGCGATTTCAAGAATATTTTATATAAACGGTAAGTTATATCAGCATCTTCTGCTGCATAATCTTTTGCAATATTTAACTCTACTTGACTGAATTTGATTTCTTTTTTTCCAGATCCAACAAGATCTTTATATTTAATTGTTTTGTGACCAAGATGAATATCTGAAAGGGTATCCATATTATGTCTATTTTTCCCAGCATCTAAAACGTATGACATCAACATTGTATCTTCCATGCTTTGAATATCTATATCCCTTTTACGAAATATTATGTAATCAAATTTAATATTTTGCCCAATTTTTTTTAAACTTTTATCCTCTAAATATGGTTTTAAAATTCTCAAAACATCTTTTTCATTTAGATTATTTTTATCAATATGACCTGTTGGAATGTAACAAGCTTTACCTATTTTGCTAGAAATTGAGATACCAACTAAATTTGCCTGATGTGGGTCAAGAGAATCTGTTTCAGTATCAATAGAAAATTCACCAGCTTCTTCGGCTTCTTGCATCCAATCTTTTATTTCAGATAAATTTTTTATCAAAACATATTTATCTTTTGATATTTTAGATGTTTCTTTTTTGACTTCTATTTCATCACTAAATTTGGATTGACCATATGTCGAAATTGCCGAACTCAATAACCTATTAAATTCCATTTCTCTCAAAAAATTGTATAACTTGTCTACGTCTACTTTTTTTAGAACAAAGTCAGTTAATTTGTCTTTCACCGGAACATCATTTTTTAATGTGACCAGTTTTTTACTTACCAGAGCCTTATCTTTATTTTCTAAAAGTGTTTCTCTTCTTTTATTCTGTTTTATTTTATTTGCGTTTTTGAGAAGGTTTTCTAAATTTCCATATTCCTTAATTAATTCTGCTGCTGTTTTTACACCGATTCCTGGAACTCCAGGTACATTATCTGTACTATCCCCTGCTAGTGATTGAACATCAATTACTTTATCCGGACCAACCCCAAATTTATTGATTACATCGTCATTAGATATAAATTTATTCTTCATTGGATCGTATATACGAACCTTTTTTTTGAAAAGTTGCATTAAATCTTTGTCAGATGATACAATTGTAACCTTTGCACCTTCGTCTAATATTTGCTCTACATAGGTGGCTATCAAATCATCAGCCTCGTAATTTAACATTTCTATAGAGGGTAAATTGAATGCTAATACTGACTTTCTAATATAATCGAATTGTGGAATTAGATCATCGGGAGCATCAGACCTATTTCCTTTATAATCTGAATATATTTCGTTTCGAAAATTCTTTCTTGCAGAGTCAAAGATTACTGCAAAATGAGTTGGTTTTTCTAAATTTTCGCTAGATTTAGAGTCCTCTAATAATTTAAACAGCATGTTACAAAATCCACTTACTGCGCCTACTGGCAAACCATCACTTTTTCGTGTTAATGGTGGCAATGCATAATAGGCTCTAAATATGTATCCGGACCCATCAATAAGATAGAAATGATCTGTTTTTTTAATTTTACCCATAATTTAATTTATAATAAATTGACGTATTATAGTAAGAATAAAATATCCTGTTAATAAATATTAGTGGATTAAACTTTATTAAAATAGTAATTTAAAGCTAATGGAATTAGTAAATTCAATTTCTAATAATAAAATAATTAAAATCATAATATTTGCATTAATAGGTTCTATTTTATTGACAATATCTGCAAAAATTAAAATACCTTTTTATCCAGTTCCTATGACTATGCAAACATTTATAGTTTTGTTTTTAGGAATTTCATTTGGATATAAAGTCGGGGTGCTTTCGGTAGTTTTTTATTTGATAGAAGGAATTATGGGATTACCGGTATTTTCTAACTCACCAGAGAAAGGAATAGGATTAACTTATTTTGTTGGTCCCACAATGGGATATTTAATAGGTTTTATATTTGCATGTCTAATAGCAGGCATATTTACATACGATAAAAACCATATATTAAATTTTTTAAAAATTATAATTGCAACATCAGTAATATATATTTTAGGTATTTTGTGGCTTGGAAATTTAATTGGTTGGGATAAACCAATATTAGAATTTGGTGTATATCCATTTCTTTATGCTGAATTATTTAAGATATTATTACTAACAGCTTTAGTTAATAAAATTATTAAACTTAGAAAATATATTTAGAATTACCTTGGAGATCTTTTTGATAGAATTCTTTGAAGTGTTCTTCGATGCATTTTAAGTCTTCTTGCAGTCTCAGATACATTTCTGTTACATAATTCAAAAACTCTGTGAATATGTTCCCATTTAACTCTATCAGCGGACATTGGATTTTCTGGTGGAGCAGCTTTTTTATTTGGATCAGCTAAAAGTGCTTTTTCTACGTCATCTGCATCTGCTGGTTTAGCTAAATAATCAATTGCACCTTCTTTAATGGCTGCTACTGCAGTTGGTATGTTTCCATAACCTGTAAGCATCACTATTCTACTCTCTGAGTTATTTTTCTGGATTTCTTTTACAACCTCTAGTCCGTTTCCATCGTTTAGTCTTAAGTCAACAACCGCAAAAGCAGGTTTTTTTGATTTTACAGATTCTAATCCAATTTTTACACCTTCTGCTTGTGAAACAGAAAACCCCTTTTTCTCCATTGCTCGAGCTAGTCTTTCTCTAAAAGGGTTATCATCATCTACTATAAGAAGAGATTTATCCTCAAATTCTGTTATTTTTTTTAATATTTCTGTTTCTGGCATGTGCCTTATATGGAAACATTCTAAATTATTTCAAGGGTACATTTTTACTTTACATTGGCTCATTTTCTGCATAAATGCTCGTTTTATATAAACTTGCATAGCAGTTATGCCGGTTTTTTTTGTTAAATTTTTTTTGGAGCTTTAAATGCAAAAATTTAAATCAGTTGATGAATTAGTTAATCAACTGAAACCAACAGAACCTGTCTATTGTATTAGAAGAAATTCTATAAATATTGCTTCTAGATTTTTTCAGAATAAATTTCCTGGTAAAATTTTATATGCAGTTAAAACTAACCCGCATCCATTAGTATTAAAAACTATCGTAGAAAGTGGAATTAATGATTTTGATATCGCTTCGATTAAAGAAGTTGAGGCAATTAGAAGTATTAATCCCAGTGCAAAATGTTCCTATATGCACACTGTAAAAAGCAAAGAAAGTATAAGTGAAGCTTATTTCAAATATAATATTAAGACTTTTTCAATAGATACAAAAGATGAATTAATAAAAATTCTTAATAGTACTAATCAAGCTAAGGATTTGGAGTTATTTGTAAGAGTTGCAGTTTCTAATGAACACGCAGAAATAGATTTATCTAAAAAATTTGGCGCACAAACTTCTGAAGCAATAGGCCTTTATAGATTAACAAAACAGTATGCAAAAAAAATAGGATTAAGTTTTCATGTGGGTTCGCAATGTATGCATCCAATATCCTATTCAAAAGGGATTAACGAAATTAAATATATAATAAAAAAAACAAAAATAGTTCCAGATGTTATAAATATAGGTGGAGGATTTCCAACAATCTATCCTGACTTAGTTCCTCAATCATTAGACTCTTATTTTGAGGAAATAAAAAATTCATTAAATAAATTAAAATTAGAAAAAAGACCAGAAATTATATGTGAGCCAGGTCGAGCAATTGTTGCAGAAAGTGGTTCAACAATTGTTAGAGTAAACTTAAGGAAAAAACAAAAGCTATATATTAATGATGGAACATACGGAACTTTATTTGATGCAGGAGTACCTAATATAGTTTATCCATCAAGGATAATTACAAGTGGAAGAATTATATCAAAAAAATTAACTTCATTTGATTTTTATGGACCTACATGTGATAGCATGGATTATATGAAGGGACCTTTTATTCTACCTAATAATATTAAAGAAGGTGATTACATTGAACTTGGTCAATTAGGAGCATACGGTTTGACATTTAGAACTCAATTTAATGGATATTATTCTGATAGTATTTACGAAGTTTGTGATGATCCAATTATGACGATGTATGACAAAGAAACAAATAAAGAGTTTCTTGTTGCATAATGTCAGATACAAAAAATCTTAATCATAATAGAAAAAAAGACTTTTTAAGTAAAGAAGTTGAGCATATTGATATTACATCATTTGACTCTAGAAAAATTATATCTTCTATGGAAAAAATGTCTTTTGTTTCAAGAGAAACTGCTAATGCATCTAAGATATATAATGAAATGCTTAAAGATAAAGATTGTACAATATTCTTAACGCTTGCAGGGTCTACTTCTGCTGCTGGATGTATGCATATTTATAGAGATATGGTTAAATATAACATGGTAGATGCAATTGTAGCAACTGGAGCATCTATAATAGATATGGATTTTTTTGAAGCGCTTGGATTTAAACATTACCAAGGATCACAATATCAAAATGATAATGAACTTAGAGACAATTATATAGATAGAATTTATGATACTTACATCGATGAAGAGGAGCTCCAAGTTTGTGATAAAACAATTGGAGAAATAGCAGACAAACTTGAGCCGAAGTCTTACACATCGAGAGAATTTATTAAAGAGATAGGCAAATATCTAAAAACTAATTCTAAAAAGAAAGGTTCTTTAATTGAAACAGCTTTTGATAACGACGTACCTATATTCTGTCCTGCATTTACGGACTCAAGTGCAGGTTTTGGATTAGTCATGCATCAAGAGAGAAATCCAAAAAATCATATTACAATAGACTCAATAAGAGAATTTAGAGAATTAACAGAGATTAAAATTAAATCTAAAGGATCGGGATTATTTATGATTGGTGGTGGAGTTCCTAAAAACTTTATACAAGACACGGTAATTTGTGCTGAACTTTTAGGAAAAAATGTAGATATGCACAAATATGCAATACAAATTACTGTTGCTGACTCAAGAGATGGGGCTTGCAGTAGTTCAACATTAAAAGAAGCAAGTTCATGGGGTAAGGTTGATACTACCAAAGAACAAATGGTATTTGCTGAAGCTACAAGCGTTTTACCATTAATAGCAAGTGACGCCTATCATACTGGAGAGTGGAAAAGTAGAGACAGAAAAAACTTTTCCAAAATATTTTGATTGATGATCAAAAAAGTAAAAATTGGAATTATTCAAAATAAAATTTCAGATAATATTCAAAAAAATATAAATTCAGCTATTAAAAATATAAAAAAAGCAGCATCAAAAAAAGCTAGAATAATTTGTGTGCCAGAACTATTTTTATCTAATTATTTTTGTCAAACAGAAAGTCATTCCAACTTTAAGCTAGCAGAAAAAATACCTGGCAGAACTACAAAAATATTTTGTGAATTAGCCAAAGATTTACAAATAGTATTAATGATTTCATTATTTGAAAAAAAAACACATGGCTTCTATCATAATACTAGTATCGTTATTAGCGAGAAAGGTAAAATATTATCGAAATATAGAAAAATGCATATACCAGATGATCCTGGCTATTATGAAAAATTTTATTTTACTCCTGGAGATTTAGGTTTTAAATCTGTTAAAACAAAATTTGGTAAAATTGGACCTTTAATTTGTTGGGATCAATGGTTCCCGGAAGCCGCAAGATTGACTGCACTTAAAGGTGCACAAATAATTTTTTACCCTACTGCTATTGGATGGCATCCTAAAGAGAAAAAAAAATTTGGAAAATCTCAACTAGACTCTTGGATAACAATGCAAAAATCTCACGCAATCGCAAATGGTACTTATGTGGTTGCTATAAATAGAGTTGGAACAGAAAAAAAAGGTAAGAAGAAAATAGAATTCTGGGGAAACTCAATGATCATAGATCCTAGTGGGCAAATAATTGGAAAACTTGGGAATAAAAAAGAAGAAATTTTAATTCGCGAAATAAACTATAAAAAAATTGATTCAGCCAGAGAGCATTGGCCTTTTTTAAGGGATAGAAGAATCGATTTTTATAAAGGAATACTAAAAAATCCAGCAGATGAATGAAAACTTTAATGGATTTAGAATGCCGGCTGAATGGGAGCCTCAAAATTCAGTTTGGATTGCTTGGCCTTATAATAAAAATGATTGGCCTGGATTATATCAATTTATTCCTGAAGTAATTTTAAAGATTATAAAAAAAATTTCAAAAAATCAAAAAGTTAACTTAATCGTTAGTAAAAATATAAAAAAAATAAGAAAATTAATAAAACTTAATAAAATTAAAAATATCAACTTCCACTATATTAAAACTGATAGAATATGGTTAAGAGATTCTGGACCCATATTTATAACAAATAAAGTTGAAAAGAAAAAAGTAATACTAAATTTTGGTTTTAACGGATGGTCAAAGTATAATAATTATAAAAATGACAATAAAATCAATAATAGTATTAGTAAAATTTCTAATTTTAAAAAGATTGATCCAACAATCAAAAAAAAAGGCAGAATTAGAAAAATAATCATGGAAGGAGGGGCGTTTGATGTAAATGGCTCAGGTACAATTCTATTAACTGAAGAATGTTTATTAAGCAAAATTCAAGAAAGAAATAAAAATTTTAAAAAAAAAGACTACGAAAAAATGTTTAATAAATACTTAAATATAAAAAACTTTATATGGCTTAAAAAAGGAATTGCTGGCGATGACACGCATGGACATGTTGATGACATATCAAGATTTGTTTCAAGAAATACGATTATGACTGCGGTTGAAAATAATAAAAAAGATATAAATTACAAAAACTTAAATAAGAATTTAAATATATTGAAAGAAAGTAAATGTGAGAAAGGAAAGAAATTCAAAATTATAAAAGTTCCTATGCCTTCACCAATTTATATTGAGAATACAAGAGTTCCTGCAAGTTATATGAATTTTTATATTTGTAATAAAAAAATAATTCTTCCAATATTCAAAGTAAAAGAAGACAATATTGCAATTAAAATTTTCAAAAATTACTTTAGAAATAGAAAAATCGAAACAGTTGACTGTAGCAAATTGATATGGGGATTTGGTGCAATACATTGCATGACCCAACAAGAACCTAAAATTTAGTTATGCTGCTTTTAGTGTGCCGAGTAATAGTCTAAAAGGTATCAACATTACAAGGGCTACAAATATTTTTACCGCAAGATCTCCTAACGATAAAGTTACCCAAGGAATTCCCGTTCCATAGAATGATATTGAGAAAAATAAAAAAGTATCAACAGTTGAACCTATCAAAGAAGATATTAAGGGTGCTATAAACCACTTTTTTTGTCTTAATTGATCAAATATTTGAACATCTAAAAGTTGAGCAATTATAAAAGCTGTTCCTGAACCAATTGCTATTCTTATAGATATAAGATCAGTAAAATTAGTTGAAAATATTAAAGTAAACAAAATTCCAATTGTGAAGCCTATATAGACAATTTTTCTAGCTACTAATTTTCCAAAGGATCTGTTGGCTAAATCTGTAATTAAAAATGCAATTGGGTAACTAAAAGCACCGTAAGTTAAAATTTCCTCTAAACCGTAATATTTTATAGGAAATTGAACTAAATAATTAGATGCTAGCACAACCAATCCCATTAAAAATGAGAGAGTAAGGAAAACTTTATTCATTATGCTGTTTTTGCGATTATTGATTTTTTAAGCTTTTTTAATCTTAACGATAAATCTCTTGATTTTGCAGATTTTAAGAAATTATCAAAGCTACCTTTTTTATCTACAGATCTAACACCTGCATTTGAAACTGTTAATCTCATAGATTTTTTTAAAAGTTCACTTTTAAATTTTACTTTCTTTAAATTTGGAAGAAATCTTCTCTTAGTTTTATTGTTAGCGTGACTAACATTATGGCCTTTTAGAGGGATTTTACCAGTAAGTTCGCATTTTTTAGACATAAATTTTCATGATGTATATGGTCTTAAAGAATACCAGTCAAGATTAATTTTTTGTTCCAATAGCATCAGAAATATTTTTAAAACCTTCTCTTTTTACAATTTCGTCGAGATCTTTATTAATCTTTGAAGCAATAGTTGGTCCTTTATAAACCATACCTGTATACAATTGCACAAGAGTTGCACCGCTTACAATTTTATTAAAAACGCCATCGGCAGAGTCAACGCCTCCAACTCCAATTATTAAGATTTTTTTTCCAACTAATTTAAAAAATTTATTAATCAATTCATTAGAGATATTTTCAAGTGGTTTTCCAGACAAACCACCTTTCTCTAATTTATTTATATTAGATATATTTTCTCTATTTCTATCTGTCGTATTTGAAACTATAACTATTTGAACATTATATTTTAAAAAAAGTTCTGAGATTTCATCAATACTTTTTTCGTCAATATCAGGAGATACTTTGACCGCTATTGGCACATTTGAATTTAAATTTTTCTTTTCTTCATTTATGCATTTTAAAAGATTATCTAACTCTTCATTTTTGTGAAAGTTTCTTAAATTTTCTGTGTTAGGAGAAGAGATATTAATTGTAATATAGTCTGCTAAATTATGAAATTTTCTGAAACAAATTAAATAATCTTCAACTCTGTTTTCAGTATCTTTATTAGGTCCTATATTAATACCAAGTAATCCATTAGGTGAATTATTTTCAATATTTTTTTTACTTTCTTCTGATCCAATATTATTAAATCCAAGTCTATTAATTAAAGCTTCATCTTCCTCCAATCTGAACACTCTTGGCTTCGGATTTCCTATTTGTGGTTTAGGTGTAATTGTACCTACTTCAACAAAACCAAATCCTAGTTTGTATAGAGGATTGTAAACTTCTGCATTTTTATCAAATCCAGCAGCAACACCTAGAGGAGAATTTAAGGTTTTGTTTAAAAATTTAGTTTGGATAGTAACTCTGGTTGTTTTATCTATAGCTGGTATCTGATTTAACTTTAAAGCCTTTATTGCTAGCGAATGTGCAACTTCAGGGCTAAATTTAAATATAAAAGGTCTTATAAGATTAAACATTTTCAACCTTTTTTCTTATCAATTCTTTGGTTTCATTTACTCCAAAAAAACTAATGAAGAAGCCCATTCTGGGTCCATTTTCGTCACCAAATACAACCTCATAGATAAGCTTAAACCATTCTCTTAAATTTTCTTTATAACCATTTTCTTTTCCTACGGTAAAAATATTTGTCTGAATATCTTCAGGAGCCATTTTATCATTACAATTATCTAAAGACTTAATTAATGCTTCCAGTGCAACTTTCTCTTTTTCATTTGGAGTTTTGTAAATTTTTTTTGTTTTTATAACATCATTGAAATATTTTATTGCATATTCAATTAAATTATCAAAAATTGGATGATCATTTTCATTAATTTCTGACTTGTATTTTTTTACAAATTTCCAAAGTAATTGTTTGCTGTCCGCATTACTTGTTTCAACTAAATTTAAAAGCATTGAAAAAGTCATAATTGTATTTTCCTCTGGCATTGATCCATTATGTACATGCCAAACTGGATTCATTAACTTCTGTAAATCATTTTGAGTTTTTCCTTTTTCTATAAAATCTAGATATTCATCAACAGCTTTTGGAACAACTTCTCTGTACAATTTTTTTGCTCTTTTTGGATTTTGATACATGTAAAGAGATAGACTTTGAGGAGATGCATAATTCAGCCATTCATCTATAGTTACTCCATTACCTTTTGATTTAGATATTTTTTCACCTTTTTCGTCCAAAAAAAGTTCATACGCAAAACCAGATGGGTTAGATTTACCTAATGTTTTAATAATCTTAGTTGAAAGAATTGCACTCTCAATTAAATCCTTTCCATACATTTCAAAATCAACATCTAAAGCGTACCATCTCATTGCCCAATCAACTTTCCATTGCAATTTGCAGTTCCCGTCTAAAATACTTTTTTCCAATTTTGATCCATTATTATCAAATATGATTTTAGGAGATTTAGAATCAATTTCTAAAACAGGTATTTCAAGAACTTTTCCAGTTTCTGGGCATATTGGTAAAAAGGGGGAATAGGTTTTCTGTCTTTCTTTGCCTAAAGTTGGAAGAATTATTTCCATAATTTTTTCATAATTTTCTAGAACTAATTTTAGAGTGTCATTAAAATAACCAGACTTGTAGAGTTCTGTAGAACTTTTAAATGAATATTTAAATTTAAAATTATCAAGAAATTGTTTCAACATATTATTATTATGTTCTCCAAAACTACTAAACTTTTCAAATGGATCAGGGACATCCGTTAAAGGTTTGTGAAGATTATTTTTGAGCTTTTCTTGATTTGGAACATTTTCAGGTACTTTTCTAAGACCATCCATATCATCAGAAAATGTAATAATTTCCTTTGGAATATCTGTTAAATGATCAAGAGCGTTGACAATCATTGTCGTCCTTGCAACTTCTCCAAATGTACCTATATGTGGTAGACCACTAGGACCATAACCAGTTTGTAAAACTATTTTATTTTTTTTCTCTATGTTCGATTTTCTCTCTCTTAATAGCTTTTTAGCCTCAACAAATGGCCAGGCGTTTGTTTTGTCAAAATTTGTTTTGTCTATCACAACTACTTAAATATCCTTAATATCAGCCTTTTTAATAATTCATATAGAGTTGAAATTTATTTACCATAAAATAATGTCCATTCAAAATGTCCAATTATAAAACTGTCTTTTTTACATTAGGGGTTTTGCAAATTATTTTAGGTCTTTCAATGATTGTACCTATTTTGGTTCAATTAATATTTGATCAAATTGATGCAGGATTTATCGGATCAATGATTGTTACTATTGTTTTTGGATTTTTATTTTTCATTTCTAATTATGATCACGATAAAAAGATAAGTTTACCTCAAGCTTTTTTGCTCACAGCACTTTCGTGGTTAAGTATTGCTATATTTGGTTCTTTACCTTTAATTTTTTCTAGTACGGATTTGAGTTTTACAGATGCGTTTTTTGAGAGCATGTCTGGTATTACAACAACAGGATCTACAATTATCACGAATCTAAATGAAACGTCTAAAGCGATATTACTTTGGAGAGGAATGTTACAGTGGTTTGGTGGTATTGGAATTATCGTAATGGCAATCACTTTAATGCCTTTAATGAATATAGGGGGTATGCAACTTTTCAATATTTCATCTAATGATACTTCTGAAAAAATTTTTCCTAAAACTAAAGAAGTTTCTTTGAGATTATTGTCTATATATTCCTTATTAACTTTAACTTGTGCTTTTTTTTATTTTATATTTGGGATGAGTTTTTTTGATAGCATCGTACATGCTATGACAACAATAGCGACTGGAGGTTTTGCAAATTATAATGAATCTATAGGTTATTTTAACAGCTCGTTAATAGAAATTAATGCAATAATATTTATTATTCTTGGAAGTATACCTTTTATTAGTTACATCAAATACTTGGCTGGAGATAAGAAAATATTTTTCAAAGACACACAAATAAAAACTTTTATAATTTTGGTTATTATTTCAATTCTTTTAATGTTTTTTTATTTATCTGTTATAAATAAAAGCTTAACTGAGATAAGTTTTTTGTCTGTTAGCTTTAATATAATTTCTATTTTAACTGGAACAGGGTATGCTACAGAAAATTTTAGTAATTGGGGTCAATTTCCATTAGTATACTTCATAATTTTAATGTTCATTGGAGGCTGTGCAGGCTCTACAACTTGCGGAATAAAGATTTTTAGAGTCCAAATTTTATATCAATTCATATCAAACCAGCTGAAAAAAATAATATACCCTCGAGGAATTTTCAAAATTAAATATCAAAATAATAATGTGGATGAAAAATTTATGGACTCAATTATTTCTTTTATATTTCTTTATATATTAATATTTTTTGTTGTGACTGCGCTTTTATCGCTTGATGGATTAAATTTTATTACTGCAATTTCAGCAGCTGCCACGTCAATTTCAAATGTTGGTCCAGGTTTAGGTGATATTATTGGTCCGAACGGAAGTTTTTCAAGCCTGTCTGATTTTTCTAAATGGGTTCTCAGTGCTGCAATGATACTTGGAAGGTTGGAATTATTTGCAATTCTTGTATTATTTATTCCATCTTTTTGGAGAAAATATTAATGTTTGAAAAAAAACAAACCTGGTCAGAATCTATTTTAGTTTACAAGGATATTCGAATGCTAAGAATATTACTTCTTGGTGCAATTAGTGGATTTCCTTGGGTTTTAATTGCCAGCAGTTTAAGCCTTTGGCTAAAAGAAGAAGGTTTAAGTAGATCAACTATTGGATGGGCAGGTTTAATATTTGGGGTGTACGCCTTTAATTATTTGTGGGCACCAATAATTGATAGAATACAAATTCCACTTTTAACAAAAAGATTAGGGCATCGACGAGGCTGGATTGTCCTTATGCAAATTATAATTTTATTTAGTTTAATTGTTTGGAGTTTTATTAACCCTACAGAAAATTTGGCGTTACTAATTAGTGTTGGATTAGTTATAGCAATTGCTTCGGCTACACAAGATATTACAGTTGATGCGTTGAGAATCGAACAAATTAATGCTGATGAAGGAAAATCTATGGCAGCAGGTGCTGCTATGGCTGTAGTTGGATGGTGGACCGGATATAAGTTAGGTGGTGTTATAGCATTGTTTACTGCCGAGTTTTTTCAAAACATTGGAATTGAAGATTACTGGCAAACTACTTTTTTAGTTCTTGGCGTTGTAGTAATCCTGATGAATATAGGTTTAATGTTTATACACGAGCCTATAACAACAGATAGGCAAAACAAACAAAAAGAAACAGACAAAATAATACAATCAAAACTTGGATCAAATAATGTAATAACAAAATTTGTTGCTTATATTACTGGTACAATAGGAGGTCCAATAATTAGTTTCTTCAAAAAAAATGGTTTCTCAATTGCAGTTGGAATCCTTGGCTTTGTCTTTCTTTTTAAAATTGGAGAAGCCTTTCTTGGAAGAATGTCCATAGTTTTTTATAAAGAGGTAGGATTTTCAAAAGGTGAAATAGCGATATACTCTAAAACTCTAGGCTGGATAACGACAGTTGTATTTACATTATTAGGAGGAATATTTGCTATGAGAGCTGGCACAATAAAAACAATGTTTGTTGCTGGTGGATTTATGGCAGCAACAAATTTATTATTTGCTGCTCTCGCGTGGTCAGGAAAATCTGAATGGTTGTTTGCTTTGGCGGTTATCGCTGATGATATATCTGCAGCATTTGCAACTGTTGCTTTCGTAGCCTTTATCTCTCTTTTAGTGGATAGGACTTATACCGCTACACAGTATGCACTTCTAGCTTCAATTGGAACTGCAGGAAGAACGACACTTGCTTCTTCATCGGGTGCTTTAGTTGATTGGCTAAATGGAGACTGGGGAACCTTTTTTATAATTACTACTTTAATGGTCATCCCATCCTTAATTTGTTTATGGTTTATAAGGAATAAAATTAAAATTGGTGCAAAATAGTTTTTTTTTAAAAGAGCCTTTTGTCGATATATTAGAGGAACCAAAGAAGAACTCTAATGTTAGCTCTCAACTTATCTACGGTGAGAGTTTTAAAATAATTAGTAAAAAAAATAATTATTTTAAAATAAAGACTTCATATGACAAATATTCAGGCTTTATAAAAAAAATTGATAGCTACGAAAAATTCAATCCAACTCACAAAGTTGGAATTTTAAAAGCTAGAATTTATTTAGGTAATAAAAAAAAGAAATCAAAAAAGTTTTTACCATTTACGAGCAAAATACAAATTTTAAAAAAGGATCAAAATTTCATTATGTATAAAAAAGATAAATGGCTAAGATCAAAAGACATATTTCCAATCCAAAAAAAAAATTCTGATTTTGTAAAGATATTTAAAAGTTTTCTAAATTGTAAATATAAATGGGGTGGAAAAACATTCGAAGGAATTGATTGTTCAGCTCTATTGCAAATATTTTATAAATTTAATAATAATTTTTTTCCAAGAGACACGATTGATCAAGTTAAATTAAAAAAAGGTGCGGGATACAAAAAAAAATTTAAAAAAGGTGATATCATTTTTTGGAAAGGACATGTTGCTATATGCATCAATACAAATGATCTTATCCATGCTTATGGTCCAAAAAAAAGCGTGATCATAATGCCAATTAAAAAAACGATAAAACTAATTAAAGAAACAGCGAAATTAGAAGTAAAGAAAGTAACAAGGATCTGAATTACTCTCGACCAAAATCAGGTTTAGAAATATCTTGTTTTTGAGAAATTATTTGTTTTCTTACTACTTTCGAATTGATTAATTTTTTTATTATCTTTGAATTTTCTTTCTTACTTATATTCTTCTTAAAATCTTTTAAATTTTTCATAAAAAGATTTATTGCTTCAACCATATTAGTTTTATTCTCAAAAAATATGTCTCTCCACATTATTTCGTTGGAAGCAGCAATTCTTGAGAAATCTCTTAATCCACCTGCACTAAATTTAATCAAATTTTTATTCTTTTTTTTCTGAAAATCCTGAGCAGTTTTTATTAAATTGTAAGCAATCAAGTGAGGTAGATGGCTAGTGACTGAAAAAATTTTATCATGATCATCGGGATTCATAATAATTATTTTAGATCCTAAAGATTTCCAAAACCTCTCTACTTTTTTTTGTTTTAGAACATTTTTATCTTTTATTATTATGCACCACTTGTTTTTGAACAAATTAGAATTACCATATTTGGGCCCACTAACTTCGGATCCTGAGATAGGATGACTCATCACCCAATCAAGATTTTTTGATAATTTTTTTTTTTTTAAAGAAATTAGATTTTTTTTTGTTGAACCAACGTCAGTTATAATTGAATTATGATTGAGATTTTTATTTAATGACGAAAAAAATTTAGGATATTCACTCATAGGAGTGCTTAAAATCACAAGATCAATTTTATTTAAATTTTTATCTAACCTTGTTAAAAATTTAATTTTTTTGTTAAATTTTTTAATAATAGATCTATATTTTTTAGACTTTTCAAATACAAAAAAATTTTTAGAAATTTTTTTTTGTATTGAAGCCTTTAATATTGATGAGCCTATTAATCCGCAACCAATAATAAGAATATTATTAAACATTTTTAAAAATAGTATTCATTCTTTTTAGGAATATTTGGTTTTCTTTTGTGTTGCCAATTGTAAGTCTTAGACAATTTTTTATGCCATATGAATTCATTTCTCTTAGTATAATTCCATATTTCTGTAATTTTTTTAAAGTTGTGTCTGCGGTAAATTTTGCTTTTTTGAAATCTAACAAAAAGAAATTTCCAGATATTTTGTTTGTACCAATATTATATTTTAACATCTCATTTTTAATTTTTTTGCACCATTTAAGATTATGTATTACTGACTTTTTAACAAATTTATCATCTTTGAGAGATTCAACAGCACAAATTTGAGCAAATTTATTTACGTTAAAAGGTGGTTTAATTTTATATAATTCTTTAATTATAGATTTATCACCGTATCCCCAGCCTATCCTTAATGAAGCTAGACCATAGATTTTTGAAAATGTTCTTAAAATAAATACATTTTTAGAGTTTTTAAATAACTCAATTCCAGATTTGTAATCTTTATTCTTCATATATTCAAAATATGCATCATCAACAACCAATAAAATATTTTTATTTAATCTTCTCCTTAAGTCTAATAGCTCGTTTTTTGTTAAATAAGTGCCTGTTGGATTATTTGGATTTGCAATAAAAACAATTTTTGTTTTTTTTGATGTCTTTTTAAGAATTTCTTTAACTGAAACTTTAAAATTAATTTCTTTAGCTAATTTTACATTTGCCCCAACGATTTTGGAGTATATCCTATACATGAGGAAACTGTACTGAGGAACAACAACTTCATCATTTTCTCTAAGGAACAATTGACAAAGCATTTGAATTACTTCGTCAGAACCAGAGCCACAAATTATCTTGGATTTATCACAACCATACTTCTTTGATATTTTTTGTGTTAATTCCGAAAATTTACTGTCTGGATATTTTGATATATCAAATTTAGACTTAACAATTTTTTCGACATTTTTACTGACACCTAAAGCAGATTCATTTGCAGATAACTTAATAATATTTTTATTACCAGCTAATAAGGATTTTCCTGGTTTGTAACTCTGTAATTTTATGTTTTTAAATCTTAGAAATGTCATAGTAAATATTTCACTATAAATAGTCTTTTAACTAGATAAAACAATAATTAATTGAGCAATATTTGACATATAAATTCCTTTGAAGTAAAAGCTGCATGCGCTGATTTATACTGAATTGCGAGCGCTATAAAAAAACCGCTAAAATGTTTTTTTTCTCACAATTCAATCAGTACAATTATTATGAATAAGAATATTGATACAAAAAAAATAATTATATCAAATCCCCTTAAATTGGATTGTGGTAAGGAAATTAATAACTTTCCAATAGCATATGAGACATATGGGGAATTAAACAGTGAAAAAAATAATGCAATATTAGTTTTCCATGCTTTGACTGGAGATCAATATGTTTCTGGAAAAAACCCAATAACTAATAAAGATGGTTGGTGGAGTTATGTTGTTGGAGAAAATAAGCCAATTGATACAAATAAATTTTTTGTGATTTGTGCAAACGTTATTGGAGGCTGCATGGGATCTTACGGACCTAGCACAATAAATGAGTCCACTGGTAAACAAATAGGAACTGATTTTCCAATTATAACTATTAACGACATGGTTAATGCCCAATATGAGCTAATTAAATATTTAGAAATTGAAAAACTTTTTGCTGTAGTGGGTGGTTCAATGGGTGGAATGCAAGTACTTCAATTTGTTGCCAATTTTCCAGATAAAGCAAAACTTGCAATACCGATTGCTTGCACATCTAGTCACTCGGCACAAAACATAGCGTTTAATGAATTAGGAAGACAGGCAATTATGGCTGACAGTAAGTGGGAAAATGGATTTTATAGTAATTACAAATTAAATCCTGACAAAGGGTTAGCGGTAGCAAGAATGGCAGCACATATTACTTATCTTTCTGAAAAAGGATTGCAGGAAAAATTTGGAAGAAAATTGCAAGATAGGGATAGCCTAAGATATGGATTTGAGGCAGATTTTCAAATTGAGAGTTATCTTAGATACCAAGGATCTGTGTTTGTT
This sequence comes from uncultured Pelagibacteraceae bacterium, assembly GCA_902580505.1. Lineage (GTDB taxonomy): Bacteria > Pseudomonadota > Alphaproteobacteria > Pelagibacterales > Pelagibacteraceae > Pelagibacter. The sequence continues at coordinate 95,006 of CACHLB010000002.1, read as the reverse complement.
GATAGATTTGATGCTAATAGTTATTTATATATAACTCGTGCAATGGATTATTTTGACTTATCCAAACAGTACAAAGGAAACTTATCTGATGCATTCAAAGAAACTAAAACAAAATTTTTTGTAATATCATTTACATCAGATTGGTTGTATCCAACATCAGAGAATAGAGAAATAGTTATAGCACTAAATTCTATTGGTGCAGATGTCGGATTTGTAGAAATAGAATCTGATAAGGGGCATGACTCATTTTTGCTCGATGTTCCAAGTTTCCTAAAGACACTTGGCGATTATATTAATTCAACCTACAAAGTTATAAATGAAAGAAGAATTTAACATTATATCTAATTTGATAGAGGAAAATACTAGAGTTCTAGATGTCGGTTGTGGCAATGGAGACTTGATGAAATTTTTACAAGAAAACAAAACTAAAGATATTCGTGGACTAGAAATCTCTAAAGAAAAAGTTCAAAATTGTTTATCAAAAGGATTAACTGTAATTGAGGGGAATGCTGAAAGCGATTTAAAACAATTTCCTAAATCGTCTTTTGATTATGTTATTTTAAGCCAAACATTACAAGCTTTTCTTAATCCTGAATTAGTAATTAATGAACTACTAAAAGTAGGAAAAAAAGTGATTGTTACTATACCTAATTTTGGTTACTGGAGAGTTAGACTACAATTACTGTTTAAAGGCACAATGCCTGTAACAGAAAATTTACCTCATGAATGGTACAATACACCAAATTTACATATGTGCACAATTAAAGATTTTTATAATTTTTGCAGTAGTAAGAATATTAAAATATTTAAGTCTATCGCTTTAAAAAAAAGTCGAATTTCAGAAATAAATAAATCAAATTTAAATTATAAAAATCTTGATTCTCATTTGGGTATATTTTTAATAGAAAGTTAAATGAAAGTAGAAATTATTAAGTGTCTGGAAGATAACTTTTCTTACATTTTAATTAATGAAGCTAATAGAAATTGTTGTGTTGTTGATCCTGGTGAAGCAGATCCAATTATAAATTATTTACAGAAAAATAAATTAAATTTAAAATATATATTAAATACACATCATCATCATGACCATGTTGGCGGGAATGAAGAATTAAAAAAAAAATTTAATGCAGAGGTAATAGGTTATATTGGAGATAAAAATAGAATACCTCAAATTGATATTTGCTTAAGTGATGGTGAAATTTGGAAGAAGGATATTTTTGAAGCAAAAATATATCATGTCCCTGGACATACAATAGGTCATATCTGTTTTCATTTTTTTAAAAATAAGTTAATTTTTACAGGAGATACTTTATTCTCTATGGGATGTGGAAGAATTTTTGAAGGGAGTTATGAGCAAATGTACAACTCACTACAAGTTTTAAAAAGTTTAGATAAAGATACAAAAATTTATTGTGGACATGAATATACTTTAAAGAATTCTGAATTTTGTTTAGCACAAGATTCCAATAACAATGAATTACTAAACAAAATTAAAGAAGTTAAAGAAAAAATTAAACTAGGTAAAACTAGTATGCCATCAACGATTGGTGAGGAACTTAATTGTAACATTTTTCTTAAGTCAAACGATCTAGAAAATTTCAAAAAATTGAGGGATTTAAAGGATAATTTCTAAGTTATTAACCTTGACTATGATGCAACCCAGACTATATTGCTGACTATAAAAATTAGGGCTAACTATGTCATTCGCGGTAATTCAAACAGGTGGTAAACAGTATAAAGTGAAAGCTGGAGAGATTCTCAAAGTTGAAAAGCTCGAAGATTCAAAAGAAAATTCAAAAATAGAGTTTAACGAAATACTAGCTTACGGAGATGATAAAAATTTAGAGTTAGGAGAGCCGACAATTAGTGGAGCTAAAGTTGAAGCTGAATTAATAAAAAATGGAAAAAATAGAACAGTTCTTATTTTTAAAAAAAGGAGAAGGCAAAATTCGAGAAGAAAAAATGGTCATAGACAAAAATTTACAATGGTAAGAATAAGTAAAATCTATTCAAAAGATGGTAAAGTTATTTCTGAAGCAGAAAAAAGAAAAGAAATACCATCAAAAAAAACAGTTGAAACTAAGGAAGCAGCTAAATAAAAAGTAATTTATGGCAACGAAAAAAGCAGGTGGATCGTCAAGAAACGGAAGAGATAGTGCAGGTCGTAGACTTGGTGTGAAAAAATATGGTGGCGAGATGGTTGTGCCTGGCAACATTATTGTAAGACAAAGGGGAACTAAAATATTTCCTGGAGAAAATGTTGGCATGGGTAAAGACCATTCGATATTTTCAGTTGTTAAAGGTAAAGTAGAGTTTAAAAAATCAAAATCTGATAGAACTTACGTTTCTGTAAAGCCCAATTAATAGATACAACACTCACATAGTTGTTATATGAAATTTCTAGATCAAGTTAAGATATATGTAAAAGCTGGCAACGGAGGGTCGGGATCTCCAAGTTTTCGTAGGGAAAAATTTGTAGAGTTTGGTGGCCCTGATGGCGGCGATGGAGGGAAAGGAGGATCTGTAATTCTTATTAGTGAAAGAAATCTTAATACTTTGATTGATTACAGGTATCAACAACACTTCAAAGCTGAAAGAGGAAAGGATGGCAGCGGAAAAAACAAAACTGGGAAAGGTGGTGAAGATTTATATTTAAAAGTACCTTTAGGAACACAAGTATTTGAAGAAGATAATAAAACAATTATTTATGATTTTAAAAGTCAGAAAGAGGAATTTTTAGTAGCAAGCGGAGGTAAAGGAGGATTTGGAAATACAAGATTTAAGTCCTCAACCAATAGAGCCCCAAAGAAATTTACAAAAGGGGGTCAAGGAGAGGAATTTTGGATTTGGCTTCAACTAAAAACAATTGCTGATATCGGTATCATAGGATTGCCCAATGCTGGGAAATCCAGCTTGCTTGCATCAATGACGAGTGCAAATCCAAAAATAGCAAACTATAAGTTTACTACAATTAATCCAAATCTTGGTGTTGCTAGTTATGATGACAAAGAAGTTACTTTAGCAGATATACCAGGCTTAATTGAGGGTGCTCATACCGGAACTGGTCTTGGAATAAAGTTTTTAAAACATATAGAAAGGTGCAAAACTTTGCTGCATTTAATAGATATAACTGAAGATGATTTATTTATTTCTTACAATCAAGTCAGAAAAGAATTATCAAAATACAGTAAAGATTTAGTTAAAAAAAAAGAAATAGTAGTTTTAAATAAAACTGACTTAATTGATGAAGAGGAAAAAAAAGAGAAGATAAAAAAACTCAAGAATAAATTAAAAAAAAATATCTTTTTAATGTCAACAATGGATAAAAAATCAGTATCAGATATAAAGTCAAAGTTGGTAAACTATGTATCTTAAGGACTCCAAAACTGTAGTAATAAAAATAGGTTCATCTTTATTAATAAATGACAATAAAATTATTAGAGAAAAATGGCTTTTGGAATTTGCTAAAGATATTAAAGAGTTACAAAAACTTAAAAAGAACGTTGTTATAGTGAGTTCTGGAGCAATTGCTTTAGGGTGTAAAAAATTACAATTAAATAAAAAAACTTTAAAGCTTGATAAAAGTCAAGCTGTTGCATCAATTGGACAAATAGAATTAATGAATCTTTTTAAAAAGACATTTAACTCAAATAAAATAAATATTTCTCAAATTCTAATTACTTTAGAAGATACTGAACAAAGAAGAAGAGCTATAAATGCTAAAAGAACTTTCGAAAACTTATTTGAGCTTAATTTTGTACCTGTTGTTAATGAAAATGATAGTATTGCAACTTCTGAAATTAAATACGGAGATAATGACAGATTAGCATCAAGAGTTGCACAAATATCAGGCGCAGATTGCTTAATATTATTGTCTGATGTTGATGGATTGTATTCTAAAAACCCAAAAATTCATAAAAATGCTAAATTGATTAAAGAAATAAAAAATATTGATTCTAAAATTGAAAATTTTTCAAGTAAAAGCACAAGTGAGTATGGTACTGGTGGAATGAAAACGAAAATTGATGCTGCAAAAGTATGTCAAGTCTCTGGTTGCTATATGGCTATTGCAAATGGTTTAATTAAAAGACCAATTAAAAATATACTAGAACATAATTCTGGGACATGGTTTTTGCCAAAAGTATCTAAATTAGATGCAAGAAAAAAATGGATAATTAGCTCTATATCTCCAAAAGGAGAAATTATTATAGATGATGGTGCTTTAAATGCTTTAAAAAATGGAAAAAGTTTATTAGCTGCAGGTATTAGAAAAGTTTCAGGAAAATTTGTTAAAGGTGATCATGTTAGAATTTTAGATAAAAATAACAAAGAATTTGCTAGAGGGTTGAGCAGTTTTACATCTGATGAGATATCCAAAATAAAAGGAGAACATTCTAACAAAATTAGTAATCTTTTAGGCTATGTTACAAAGTCTGAAGTTATACATAAAGATGATATGGTTAAAATTTAATGAGTAAACTACTTAAAAAAATTGGATTGAATTCTAGAAAAGCTTTGAATTCAAGTATTAGTCCAAAAAAAAAGAATAAAGTTTTAAAAGATTTTGTAAAATTAATTGAGATTAATAAGAATAAAATTATTAGCGAAAATAAGAAAGATATTTTTTATGCAAGAGGAAAAAAATTAAAAGAAAACTTAATTCAAAGACTCACTCTTAGTAATAATAAATTAAAAAGTATAATTGACTCTGTTAAAACTATTACTTCTTTTAAAGATCCTATAGATCAAGTAACTTCCAAATGGAAAAGGCCAAATGGACTTGAAATTAGAAGAGTTACAATACCAATAGGAGTTATAGGTGTAATATTTGAAAGTAGACCCAATGTTACTTCGGATGTATCAGCACTATGTTTTAAATCTGGAAATGCTGTTATATTAAGAGGTGGTTCCGAAGCCTACAATAGTAATAAAATTTTAGTAAATTTATTTAGGAAAGCTCTAAAAAAAAATAAAGTAAACGAAAATTATGTCCAGTTTATAAATAACAAGAGCAGAAAACTCGTCGATTATTTATTATCAAAAATGGAAAACTCCATTGATGTTGTAATACCACGGGGCGGAAAAAATTTAGTAAAAAAAGTTAAACAACTTTCAAAGGTTCCAGTTATTGGTCATTTGGAAGGAATTTGTCATACATATATTGATAAAGAGGCAGAAGATAATATGGCAAACAAAATAGTATTAAATGCTAAGTTGAGAAATACTAGTATATGTGGTGCAACTGAAACTCTCTTAGTACATAAAAGTAAATCGAAATCAGTGAATTTAATTTTAAATTCACTAGCTAAAAGCGGTTGTAAAATTTTAGCTGATAAAAAAATAAGTAAATTATTTAAAGGCAAAACATATCCTGCAAATAATAATACTTGGTCAAAAGAACATCTTTCACCGATTATTTCAGTTAAATTAGTGAATAATGTCAAAGAAGCAGTTGCCCATATCAACAAATTTGGAACTATGCATACAGATGCAATAGTAACCAAAAACAAAAATACAGCAAAATTCTTTATTAAGAATGTAAAAAGCTCTATTGCTATTCAAAATTCATCAACACAATTTGCTGACGGAGGAGAATTTGGTTTTGGTGGAGAGGTTGGAATTTCAACAAACACCTTGCCACCAAGAGGTCCTGTCGGTCTAAATCAGTTAGTAAGTTATAAATATGAAGTTTATGGTACAGGGCAAATTAGAAAATAAAAAGATTGGTGTACTCGGTGGATCGTTTGATCCAGCGCATGTTGGTCATGTAAGAATTTCTAAATTAGCAAAAAAAAATTATGATTTGAGCCAAGTTATATGGGCTATAACAAAACAAAATCCATTTAAAAAAAATAATCCAAATGATCTATATAAAAGAACAGCTTATGCAAAAAAAATTAATAAAAATAATAAATTTATAAAAGTTAAATGTTTTGAAGAAATAATAAAATCTAATCGTACAGTAGATTTAATTAAATATTTAAAAAAAAAATTTAAACATTCAGAAATATTTTTTTTAATGGGGGCCGATAACCTAATAAATTTTCATAAATGGAAAGGGTACAATTCAATAACTAAAATGTGTAAAATATTGGTATTTGATCGAAATGGATACAAATCAAAGGCTTTTAGATCTAAATCATTTAAGAAATATAATAAAAAAGGAGTTGAATTTATAAAGTTTAATAAAGTCAATATTTCATCTTCTCAATTAAGAAAAATTTGATACTCTTTATTTAATTAATGGAAAAAATATCAGCTCTTAAAGATGAAATAATCAAAACGCTTGATATTAATAAAGCCTTAGACATAGTTTCAATAGATCTCGAAGGAAAATCATCAGTTGCGGACTTCATGATTATAGCTAGTGGTACATCATCAAGACATATTCAAGCTTTATCTGAACAAGTTTTTGAAAAATTAAAAATTAATGGTGTGAATAATTGTAAGATTGAAGGAAAAGATAGCAATGATTGGAAGCTTGTAGATGGAATAGACTTAATAGTTCATATTTTTAATCCTGAAAAAAGAAAATTTTACGAATTAGAAAAAATGTGGTCAGAATTAATTCCTAAAGAAAAACTGATCATATGAAAAAAATATACTTAATAGCTTCTTTATTTTTTTTCATATTCACAAAACCAATTTTTAGTAATGAAAATGATATTTACAAAAAAATCGATTTATTCAGTGAAGTCTTAGATAAAATTAATAAAGAATATGTTGATGAAGTAAATCAGAGTGAAGCAATGGATGCTGCTATAAACGGTGTTTTGCAATCTTTGGATCCCTATTCAGCATATATGTCTCCGGACTCGTTTAAAAATATGCAAACTGAGACTAGCGGAGAATTTGGAGGATTGGGTATTGAAGTCAGTATGGAGGCTGGTGTCGTAAAAGTAATTTCTCCAATTGATAACTCACCAGCTGAGGAGGTTGGCGTTAAAGCTGGAGATTATATTGTTAAAATTGATGATGTTCAAGTTCAAGGAAAAACTCTTTCTGAAGCTGTAGAATTAATGAGAGGCCCAGTTGGATCTGATATCGAAATTACTGTTAGAAGAAGGGGAGAAAGAAAAGCACTTATATTTACAATTACAAGAGAAATTATACAAGTTGCATCAGTAAAGTCTGAAATAAAAGATGATCAAACAGCTTATATAAGATTAACATCATTCAATGAAAATAGTAGTAAACAAATAAAAAATAAAATTAAAGAATTTAAGAAAAATAAGAAAATTAAAAATTACATATTAGATTTAAGAAATAATCCTGGTGGATTGTTATCTCAAGCAATAAAGATTTCAGATTATTTTTTAGAAAATGGAGAAATAGTTTCAACAAAAAGTAAAAGAAAGTATGAAAATAGAAAATGGTTTGCAAAAAAAGGAGATATTATTGATGGAGAAACAATGGTTATTTTGATTAATTATGGGTCTGCATCAGCATCTGAAATTGTTGCAGGAGCACTACAAGATCACAAAAGAGCAATATTAGTAGGAGAGAGTACATATGGAAAAGGGTCAGTCCAGTCAATTATTCCTTTAGAAAATGAAGGTGCCATAAGACTTACTGTTTCTAAATACTATCTCCCATCAGGTAAATCGATTTCAAGAGTAGGTGTAAATCCAGACATAGTAATTGCTGAAGGTTCAGATGAATTTAGAATAAATACAGATACTGATAACCAGTTGGAATTTGCTCTTAAATTATTAAATGGTTAAGAATGAAAGAAAAATTTCAAAAACTTCCATTAAGAAATGGTGTTGGTATCGCAGTCTTAAATAAAGAAAATAAGATATTTGTAGCAAAAAGAATAGATAATCCTGCTGATTTTTGGCAGATGCCTCAAGGCGGTATTGATGAAGGTGAAAATTATTTTGATGCAGCATTGAGAGAACTTAAAGAAGAAACAAGCATAAAGTCAGTAAAGCTAATTAAAGAAATAAGCAAATATACAACTTACGATCTTCCTGATCGCCTTTTAGGAATTATTTGGAAAGGAAAATATAAAGGCCAAAAGCAAAAGTGGTTTATTGTAAAGTTTAGTGGAGAGGAAAATGAAATTAACATTAAAACTAAACATCCTGAATTTTTAGATTGGAAATGGATAGATATTAAAGATTTAACGACTAAAGTCGTAGATTTTAAACTTCATGTTTACCAAGAAATTCAAAAAGAACTAGAAAAAGTAGTTAATTAATACTTATAGATTTTAGAACTTCGACTTTGTGGTTTAAAAGAAATCTTTTTTGATCATCGATATCATCTTTTGATAATTCTGCTTCAGCACTACTTATCGACTCAGATACAAATTTTTTATCAGCATCTTTTAAATCAAAAATTGAACTAGTTAATACAGATAATGTATTGTCTTTAAATTCGACAATACCATCTTCAATATAGAAACTTTGTTCCTCGGACTCAGAGAATACTCTAATTATACCTGGTTTTAAAAAAGAGATAATTGGAATATGGTCTTTAAGAATACCAATCTCTCCTTCTACAGCAGGTATTACAACCTCAAATACATTGTCTTTAGAAAGAAAAGATTGTTCTGGATTAACAATATCTATATTAAAGAGATTACTCATTAAGCAGCCGCATCTTTTGCCATTTTTTCAGCTTTTTCTATTGCTTCTTCTATTGTTCCAACCATATAAAAAGCAGCTTCAGGCAGATGGTCATATTCTCCTTTGCATATTGCATCAAACCCTTTAATTGTAGATTCTAAATCTACTAATTTACCTGGAGATCCTGTAAATACTTCAGCCACAAAGAAAGGTTGTGATAAAAATCTTTGGATTTTTCTAGCTCTAGCAACGGTAAGTTTATCGTCCTCTGATAGCTCATCCATTCCTAGAATTGCAATAATATCTTGCAAAGATTTGTATGTTTGTAAAATTTTCTGAACAGATCTTGCTACTCGATAGTGTTCATCACCAACAACTCTTGGATCTAAAATTCTAGAAGTAGAATCCAAAGGGTCAACGGCTGGGTAAATACCTAATTCAGCAATTTGTCTTGAAAGTACAGTCGTTGCATCTAAGTGTGAAAAAGAAGTTGCTGGAGCTGGATCTGTTAAATCATCTGCAGGTACATAAATTGCCTGAACTGATGTTATTGATCCTTTATTAGTAGTTGTAATTCTTTCTTGCAGGTTTCCCATATCTGTTGCAAGAGTAGGTTGATAACCAACCGCAGAAGGTATTCTTCCTAGAAGTGCTGATACTTCTGAACCTGCCTGAGTAAATCTAAAAATGTTATCAACAAAGAACAAAACATCTTGACCCTCTTGATCCCTGAAATACTCTGCCACAGTAAGACCAGTTAAAGCTACTCTAGCTCTAGCTCCTGGAGGCTCATTCATTTGTCCATAAACTAATGCTGCTTTAGATCCAGTTCCCTCTGGCTTGATAACTCCTGACTCGATCATTTCGTGATATAAATCGTTTCCTTCTCTAGTTCTCTCTCCCACTCCAGCGAATACTGAAAATCCACCGTGGGCCTTAGCTATATTATTTATAAGTTCCATTATAATTACAGTTTTTCCAACTCCTGCTCCACCGAACAATCCTATTTTTCCACCTTTGGCATAAGGTGCTAATAAGTCGATTACCTTTATTCCAGTTACTAAAATTTCTGTTTCTGTAGATTGATCATTAAAAGAAGGAGCTTGTCGGTGTATAGGCCAATTTTCTTTGGTAGAAATTTGTCCTTTCTCATCAATTGGTTCACCTATTACGTTTACGATTCGTCCTAATGTTTCTGGACCTACTGGAACTTGAATTGGAGCACCTGTGTCTTTTACTTCATCACCCCTTTTAAGTCCCTCTGTACTATCCATAGCAATGGTTCTAACACTTGACTCTCCAAGGTGCTGCGCAACTTCTAAAACTAATCTATTACCTCCATTATCACACTCTAAGGCTGTTAATATTTCCGGCAGTTCTCCATCAAATTTTACGTCAACGACTGCACCAATTACTTGTGTTATGTTTCCTTTTTTGCTCATAATTATAAACTTTCTGCTCCTGATATAATTTCAATTAACTCTTTTGTTATTGCTGCTTGACGACTTCTATTATACTCAATTGTAAGCCTATCAACCAATTCGCCTGCGTTTCTGGTTGCATTATCCATTGCTGTCATCCTCGAACCTTGTTCGCTGGCAGAATTCTCTAACATTGCTTTAAATATTTGCGTTGAAATATTTTTCGGCAATAAATTACTTAAAATCTCATCTTCATCTGGTTCAAACTCATAGTCATTATCATTACCCGAGTCATCTTTATCATCTTTATCTTCATTAAGTGGAACTATTTGTTGTTCTTGTGGAATTTGTGTAATTACATTTTTAAATTTATTGTAAAATATTGCACAAACATCAAATTCATTATTTTCAAATTTTTCAATTATAATTTTTCCTACTTTATCTGCATCAAAGTAATTTATATTTTTTGACTCTTTGAAAGAAATATTTTCTACAATATAACTTTTATACTGTCTTTTAAGTTGATCATATCCTTTAGATCCAACAGTAATAATCTTTAAAGTTTTGTTTTCAGATATTATTTTTTCGAAATAACTTTTTGCTTTTTTAATAATGTTAGTATTAAAACCTCCACACAAACCTCTATCAGCAGTGAGGACAATGCATAAATGAACTTTCTCTTCACCTGTTCCTACCAATAACTTTGGGGCATTTTCTTTATCTGTTATACTTTTTGAAAGATTTAAAATTACATTATTCATTTTTTCAGAATAAGGTCTGCCTTTTTCAGCATTCTCTTGGGCTTTTCTCAACTTAGCTGCAGCCACCATTTTCATAGCTTTAGTTATTTTCTGAGTTGATTTAACACTCGTAATTCTTTTTCTGAGATCGTCTAAACTTGGCATTTATAATTATTTAATTCCTTTAATTAATTCTACTAATTGTTTTTCAATGTCTTCCTCAATCTTTCCAGTTTTGGCTATGGATTCCATAATCTCAGGCTTATCAGATTTACACTTTTGCAGAACTTTATTTTCAAAGTCGGCTACATCTTTAAGTTCAATATCATCTAAATAACCTTTTACACCACAGAAAATTGATATAACTTGTTCTGCAACTGTCATGGGAGAATACTGTCCTTGTTTTAAAAGTTCAGTTAACTTCGAACCTCTATTTAAAAGTTTCTGTGTAGATGCATCTAAATCAGATCCAAATTGAGCAAAAGCTGCCATTTCTCTATATTGAGCTAACTCTAATTTAATTGATCCAGCCACAGATTTCATAGCTTTAGTTTGTGCAGCTGATCCAACTCTAGATACGGATAATCCAACGTTTACTGCTGGTCTAATTCCTTGATTGAATAGTTCAGTTTCTAAAAATATTTGTCCATCTGTAATGGATATTACATTTGTTGGAATATATGCAGAAACATCACCTGCTTGTGTTTCAATAATTGGTAGCGCAGTTAAAGAACCTCCACCGTTTTCATCACTTAACTTAGCAGCCCTTTCTAATAATCTACTATGTAAATAAAATACATCTCCTGGGTATGCTTCACGTCCCGGTGGTCTTCGTAATAATAATGACATTTGTCTATATGCAACTGCTTGCTTGGATAAATCATCGTAAATAATTAAAGCATGCATTCCATTATCTCTAAAATATTCTCCCATAGTACATCCTGTATAAGGAGCTAAAAACTGAAGAGGCGCAGAGTCTGAGGCTGTTGCAGAAACTATAGTCGTATATTCCATTGCACCAGCATCTTCTAAAGTTTTTACAATCTGAGCAACCGTTGATCTTTTTTGTCCAATTGCAACATATATACAATAAAGTTTTTTACTTTCATCGTCTGACTCGTTAATTTTCTTTTGATTTATAATTGTATCGATAGCTACTGCAGTTTTACCTGTTTGACGATCTCCAATAATAAGTTCTCTTTGCCCTCTTCCAACGGGAATTAAGCTATCAATTGCTTTTAAACCTGTTTGCATTGGTTCACCAACAGATTGTCGTGGAATAATTCCTGGCGCTTTAACTTCAACTCTTTTTCTCTCTAAACTTTTATCTAAAGCTCCTTTTCCATCAATTGGATTTCCTAATCCATCAACAACTCTTCCTAAAAGTTGTTTTCCAACTGGTACATCAACAATCGCACCAGTTCTTTTTACAGTATCTCCCTCTTTAATTTCTCTATCATCACCAAATATAACAACACCAACGTTGTCACTCTCCAAGTTTAATGCCATTCCTTTAGAGCCATCGGAAAACTCAACCATTTCTCCTGCTTGAACATTATCCAAGCCGTAAATTCTTGCAATTCCATCTCCAACAGACAATACTTGTCCGACCTCTGAAACTTCAGCTCTATCGCCAAGTTTTTTTATCTGTTCTTTTAGTATTTTTGTTACTTCTGAAGGATTTATTTCCATTTATGCCTCTATCATTTGTTTTTGAATTTGTTGCAGTTTATTTTTAATAGAATTATCTACCATTGTGCTTCCCACTTTTAATACCAAACCACCAATTAAACTTGGGTCAAATTTATAATTTAATTGTATCTTTGCTCCAAAGTTTTGAGATAACTCTTCTTTAATTTTAGAAATATCTGTTTCATTAAGTTCTTTAGCTGAAAAAAGCTCTGCTTTTATCTCGCCTCTAGCTTTCGAACATACCTCTATAAAATCACTTAAAATTTTTTCTAAATAAAAAAATCTTCTTTTTTGTATTAAAAAAACTAGAAATCTTTTTAAAAGATTATCAAAACTGTTTTTTTTAGAAATTGTTTCAATAACTCTAGTTAAATCTTCAATGCTTGTCGTAGGGTTTTTAATTAAATATCTAAATTCTTCACTCTCATTTATGAGTCTAATTATTGCAACGACTTGTTCCTCTACTTTTGCTAGAGATTTATCTTCATTAGCCAGCTCAAATAATGCTTGCGCGTAACTGTTATTAGAAGTTATTGATATTTTGTTTTCGCTCAATTTATACTCTCAATTGTGAAGATGTTTAAAATTTTGCTTAGATAACATACGAATTATCAGTCTTCAAGGCTCAGATTGTGAAAAATGGTAAGATTTAATGGGCTAATTGAAGCTGATAGGGTCAACATCAACTGAAAGTTTCATTCCTTTGGAGAGTTGAAATTCTTTCAATACATCTTTCAATTTCTTCTGAATACTAGATGTTTTTTTTGCTCTTATTAATAGTCTATTTCTGAATTTTTGATTAATTCTATATATTGGGGCGTTTACGGGTCCTAAAATTTTTGCATCTATAGACTTTGATAAAATATTTTTAAGTTTTGCGGCATCTATATCTAATTTTTTTTCATTTGATGAAGATAAAATTAAAGCGATAAATCTTTCGTAGGGAGGTAAATTATTCTTTTTTCTTAGATTTAATTCATTTTCTAAAAATTTAAAAGGATCTTCATTTGTAATTTGATTTATAACTTCTGGTTTTAAGTTATATGTTTGGAAATAAATATTTGCTGGCTTGCCAGTTCTGCCCGCTCTTCCTGATAACTGGTGGTAAAGTTGTAAATTTTTTTCAGTGCTCCTAAGATCGTGTCCTTGGGAAGTTAAATCAATATCTAATACAACAATACAATTCAATTTTGGAAAGTGAAATCCTTTTGATATTAATTGAGTGCCTACAAGAATGTCTATTTCACCAGATATAATTTTATCCAATTTATCTTTACCAGATGCTTTATTCATTGTGTCGCTGGAAAAAATTATTGTTTTTTTATTAGGGAATAATTTTTTAACCTCTTCCGCAATTTTTTCTACTCCATGTCCACTAAATACAAACTCACAAACATCTCCTTTTTTACAATCTCTATTTAATTTTGATTTATATCCACAGTAATGACACAAAAGAATTTTTTTATTTTTGTGAAATACTAAATTTATAGAACACTTAGGGCATGTAAAAACATTTAAACATTTTTTACATAAAACGTAGGGTGCAAAACCTCTTCTATTTATGAAGAAAAGAATTTGATCTTTTTTATTTAAATGTTCTTTTACTTTTTCAATTGTTTTGAGAGATATAGAACTTTTGGTAGCTAATTGATTTTGATAAAGATCTATAACATGGTGTTTGGGCAAATTCGCACCTTTATATCGATTAAGCAATCTTGAGTAATTATATTTTTTAATTTTAATATTTTCATATGTTTCGATTGATGGAACTGCAGTTACTAAATTTATTGGAATATTTTCATGTTTAGCTCTTGATATTGCCATATCTCTAGCATTATAGATAATTCCTTCATCTTGTTTGTAAGATTGATCGTGTTCTTCATCTACGGTAATTAAACCCAATTTTTTGAATGGTAGAAATAAAGATGATCTTGCTCCAATAGCTACTTTTATTCTGCCTGAGGATAAACCATTCCATATAATTTTTCTTTTTTTTGGACTTACTTTTGAATGCCAAACTGCAGCTTCGAAACCAAAATAAGATTTAAATTTTTTTTCAAATTCATTTGTTAGCCCTATTTCGGGCAATAAAATTAGAGCCTGTGATCCAATATTTAGAATTTTTTCAATAGCTTTAAAATAAACTATTGTTTTGCCTGAACCTGTTGTTCCTTGAAGTAAATGAACTCTAAAGCCACTATCATATTTTGATAATTCTTTATAAGCGTTATTTTGTTCTTCAGAAAGTTGATAAATTTTTTTTTCATTTGATATATCGTATTTTAATAGATCTTTGTCATTTTTTATTTTTAAATTTTCGTCATTAATCAAATGTAGTTTTAAACACATTCCTAGGGGTACAAGATTGTAGTTAGAAAACCATTTTAGAAAATTGATTGTATTTTTACTTAGTGGCTCAATTTCAATTTTTTCATTTATAGATTTTAATTTAAATTCTTTCATATTTTTTTCTTCAAAAATATCCCAAATTACACCAATAATATTTTTCTTACCAAAAGGTACTTTTACATAATCTCCTGGTTTTAATTTAATATTACTTAGATATGTAAATGGATGATCAAATATATTAGGCAATAGGACAGGATATTTCATAAATTAATTATGATATATATTATGAATGTATCTGTCTTTTATCTACAGATAATGCCGCTTCTTTTATAGCTTCTGAAAATGTTGGGTGTGCGTGGCATGTTCTTGCGATATCTTCTGAACTGGCCCCAAACTCCATTGCAACGGACATTTCTGCTATCATTTCTCCTGCATGTGGACCAATTATATGTACACCAAGTACTTTATCAGTTGATTGATCTGCCAAAATTTTTACAAAACCCTCTGGTTCATCAATTGCTTTAGCTCTCGAATTTGCCATAAAAGGGAATTTACCAATTTTATAACCAATGTTTTCTTTTTTTAATTGCTCCTCAGTTTTACCAACATAAGCTACCTCTGGGGATGTATAAACAACTCCAGGAATAATATCATAATTCACATGACCTGATTGGCCTGCTAAAAGTTCTGCAACGGCAATTCCCTCTTCTTCAGCTTTATGGGCTAACATAGGACCATCAATAACATCTCCTATTGCGTATATATTTTTAATATTTGTCTCAAAATTTTTATTTACTTTAACTCTTCCTTTTTCATCTAAAGCTACACCAACTTTATCTAAATTTAAGTTTTTAGTATAAGGTCTTCGTCCAACAGAAATTAAAACAACATCAACATCATGTTTAACTTTTTGGCCATCATTTTGTGAAGTCTCAACCGTTACACCATTAGAGATTTTAGTTATTTTATCAACTTTAGTATTAAGGTTGAATTTTATACCTTGCTTCTTTAATATTTTCATAAATTCATTTGAAATATCTCGATCCATTCCGGGAGTGATGTGGTCTAAAAATTCTACAACTGTAACTTCAGTACCAAGTCTTGACCAAACTGATCCCATTTCTAATCCTATATATCCTCCTCCGACAACAATCATTTTATTAGGAAGCTTGGGAATAGATAGGGCTCCAGTTGAAGAAAGAATTCTTTCTTCATCAAAATCTACTCCAGGCAATGAAACTGGCTCTGATCCTGTACTGATTATTGTTTTATCAGTTTGAATTATTTTAGTGCCTTCAGAGCCTTCAATTTTTATTGAATTTTCGTTCTCAAATGAACCTTTGCCTTTAAAATATGTGACTTTGTTTTTTTTGAATAAAAATTCCACTCCTTTTGTCAAAACTGTTACAGCTTTGTCTTTATTTTTCATCATTTTATCTAAATTAAGTTTTATTTCTCCAGTCTCAATTCCAATTTTTTCAAAATTTTTAGCACTGTGAAATTTTTCAGATAAATTAAGTAAACTTTTTGATGGAATGCATCCTATATTTAAGCATGTACCTCCTAGAGACCCTCTAGACTCTATGCATGCTGTTTTAAGACCAAGTTGAGACAATCTAATTGCACAAACATATCCTCCAGGGCCACCACCAATTACTGTAACGTCAAATTTTTCTGTCATATTATAAATTTAAAAACAACCTTCTTGGGTCTTCTAAGTTTTCTTTAACAGTTTTTAAAAAACTTACAGACTCTTTTCCATCAATTATTCTATGATCATAAGACAATGCTAAAAACATTACAGGTCTAGCCTTTATCTCACCATCAACAACAACGGGTCTTTCAACGATATTATGCATTCCAAGAACTGCTGACTGTGGAGGGTTTAAAATAGGAGTAGATAACATTGATCCATAAACACCTCCGTTGCTAATTGTAAATGTTCCCCCTTGAAGATCCTCTATAGTAAGACTACCATTTTTTGCTTTGTCTGACAGATCTTTTATGTTTTTTTCAATGTCCGCAAAAGACATTTCATCAGCATTTTTTAATACCGGAACTACTAATCCTTTTTCAGTTCCGACTGCAAAGCTCACATTATAATAGTTTTTATAAACCATTTCGTCATTTTCAACTTCAGCATTAATTGCAGGAAATAATTTTAATCCAACTATACAAGCTTTTACAAAAAAGGACATAAAGCCAAGTTTAATTCCATAACTATTTTGGAAATCTTCCTGGTTATCTTTTCTCATTGAAATTATATTTGACATATCAACTTCATTAAACGTTGTGAGCATAGCGGCATTATTTTGAGCTTCTTTTAAACGTTTAGCAATCGTTTGTCTTAGTCTTGACATTTTAATTCGTTCTTCTTCACCGTATTGAATTTTTCTTTCGTTAGGTTGAGGATTAGTTCCCATTAAACTTATTAAATCACCTTTTAAAATTCTTCCATCTTTACCTGTCCCTTTTACTTCATCTAAATTAATTTTATTTTCAACAACCATTTTTCTTACAGCAGGAGAAAGTGTTTTATTCTGTTTAATAGATTTGGTTTCTTCAACTTCATCAGTTAATACCAATGGTTCTTCATCAAGCAATAAAGGCTCTTGATTTTTTTTTGCATCTTTTTTCTTTTCGATTTCTAAATTTATTACATTATTTTTTTCAACATTTTCTTTAATTGGCTCAGCTTTCTTTTCTTCTTTAAGAGCACTACCTTCTGAAATCATTCCTAATACAGTTCCAACCTCAACTGTATCACCATCTTTTGAGTTGATCTCTGATATAACACCACTTGCAGGTGCAGGAACTTCTAAGTTTACTTTGTCAGTCTCTAATTCTACTACTGCTTCATCAGCAACTACATTATCACCTTTTTTCTTTAACCATTTCGTGACTGTAGCCTCTGTAATACTTTCTCCCAAAACTGGAACTAATATTTTTTCACTCATTTATTCAAATACTTTATTTATAATTTCTTGTTGCTCGGAATTGTGTCTTCTTGCATAACCTGTAGCAGGTGTAGCATCTGGACTTCTTCCAATGTAAGAAATTGAATTGTTTTTAGCCTTAATAGTCTCTAATGTCCATTGTATATAATCTCTAACAGCAAACCAAGCACCCATATTTTTAGGCTCCTCTTGGCACCAATAAAATTTTGCATTTTTTGCAAATGGTTTTAGTTCTTTAACCAAACTTTTTGCGGGGAAGGGATACAGTTGTTCAATTCTATACAAAATCACATCATTGATTTTTAGTTTCTCTCTTGCCGCAAGAAGATCAAAGTAAATTTTTCCGGAGCACAATATAACTTTTCTAATTTTTTTGTCGTCTTTTAACTTAATAAACCCTTTTTGCTTAGTATCTCTAGCATGATCCCATAGCACCCTATGGAAAGAATTTTGTTTACTAAAATCCTCTAAATTTGATACACAATATTTGTTTCTTAAAAGTGACTTAGGCGTCATTATTATTAATGGTTTTCTAAAATCACGGTGCATCTGTCTTCTTAAAGCATGAAAATAATTTGCAGGTGTAGTGCAATTCATAACTTGTAAATTATCATTTGCACATAATTGTAAAAATCTCTCTAATCTTGCAGAGGAGTGTTCTGGTCCTTGTCCTTCATAACCATGGGGTAATAACATAACTAGTCCTGATGCTCGTTTCCACTTTCTTTCACCAGATGATATAAATTGATCAATAATTACTTGAGCACCATTTGCAAAATCACCAAATTGAGCTTCCCAAATTGTCAATGTATTCGGTTCTACTAAACTGTATCCATATTCAAATCCTAAAACTGCAAGTTCAGATAAAAAACTATCTACAATTTCAAAATTTTTTTGGTTACTAGATATATTATTTAAAGGTATGTACCTTGAATTATCAATTTGATTTCTTAAAACTGAGTGTCTTTGACTAAAGGTGCCTCTACCAGAATCCTGACCTACTAACCTTACTGGATAACCTTCAACTAATAATGAACCAAATGCCAAAGACTCAGCTGTTGCCCAATCAATACCTGAGCCTTCATCAATAGTTTTTTTTCTATTTTCCATAATTTTTGTTATGGTTTTGTGAATATTTTTATCAGTTGGAAAAACGTGTATTCTGTCAGAAATATTATTTAAAATTTTCAAATCTGATCCAGTTAAACCTCTTTTATCTTTACCTCTTTCGGGTTTATATCTCGACCAAGTTCCCTCAAACCATCTAATTTTAGGTTTATAATCTTTTGCATTTTTAAATTGGTCATCTAATAAATTTTTAAAATCAACAATTTGTTGATCTAAATCTTGTTTTGAAAAAAGCCCTTCATTTACAAGCTTTTCACCATAAATTTTAATTGTAGATGGATGAGATCTAATTTTTTTGTACATAAGTGGTTGGGTGAAAGATGGCTCATCTCCCTCATTATGTCCAAATCTTCTGTAACATATTAAATCAATTACAACATCGCGATTAAATTTTAATCTAAATTCAGTTGCTATTCTAGTTGCGTAAACTACTGCCTCAGGATCATCTCCATTAACATGGATGATTGGAGCATCAACCATTTTACCTACGTCAGAAGGATAAGGGGAAGATCGCGCAAATCTAGGACTTGTTGTAAATCCAATTTGGTTGTTAACAATAATATGGATTGTCCCTCCAGTGTTATGACCAGGGAGTCCAGACATTGCAAAGCACTCTGCTACTATTCCTTGTCCTGCAAATGCTGCATCACCGTGAATTAATATTGGTATAACTTTATTTCTTTGTTTGTCTTTGTGGAAAAATTGTTTAGCTCTGGTTTGGCCAAGAACAACAGGATTAACCGCCTCTAAGTGTGAAGGATTATCTGTTAAACTTACGTGTACAGGATTTCCATCAAATTCTCTATCAGATGAGGCTCCTAAATGGTATTTTACATCTCCAGCACCATCTTCTGATCCATCCATTTCACCAGCAAATTCATTAAAAATTCTTTTATAAGATTTTTGTAAAACGTTTGCTAAAACATTTAATCTTCCTCTATGTGACATTCCTATTTTAACTTCTTTTATTTTAGATTGTCCTCCAATTTTTATAATTTGCTCAAGAGCAGGTATTAGACTTTCTCCGCCATCTAAACCAAATCTTTTAGTACCAACATATTTTGTGTTTAAAAATTTTTCAAAGCCCTCTGCTTGTATTAGTTTATTTAAAATCGCTTGCTTTCCATTTTTTGTAAACTTGAGTGCATTTTCGTCTTTTTCAACCCTATCTCTAAACCACATTCTCTCAGTTGGATTTGAAATATGCATATATTCATAACCTATAGGACCACAATAAGTTTTTTTTAAAAACTTGAGTATTTCTCTAATATTTGCACTTTTTTTATTTATTATTCCGTTAAGAAAAATTTCTTTGTCATAATCTTCTTTTTTAAAACCATAGTACTCAGGATGTAATTCGTCTAAATATTCTGACTTCATCAACTCTAACGGATCTAATTTTGATAATAGATGTCCCCTTAGCCGATAAGCTCTTATCAAGGCTACAGCACTTATTGAATTTTTATTTGAATTTGCAATTACTTGGAAATTAAACTTGCTAGAGTTATCTTTGTTTTTTTCGTTTTCTTTAGCTGTTTTCTCGACATCCTCAATATTAATTTTTTTTGAAAAAGGTTTCCACGACGGTCCATTTATCTCGTCGACTAATATCTTCATATCCTCATCTACACTTGAGAAATATTCAATCCAACTTTCAGAGAGAGATGGATCTTTATTTATAAATTTCACATACATTTCTTCAATAAATGCACTATTGGCCTTATTTAAAAACGATGTTTTTTTATATTCCAGATTTTTAGGAGAGCTCATTTTATTTTATTATAATACTAAATTTTGTTTTCAATTGGACAATTTATTTAACAATGTTTTTCCAATTTCTGAAGGTGATGTGGCTACTTCTATGCCACAATCTTCCATTTTTTTGATCTTATCTTTAGCCCCACCTTTACCACCTGATATTATGGCCCCTGCATGTCCCATTCTTCTACCCGGTGGTGCTGTAACTCCTGCAATAAAACCAACCATGGGTTTTTTTATTTCATGATTTTTTACAAATTCAGCTGCTTCTTCTTCAGCTGATCCACCTATTTCACCAATCATTAAAATTGATTTAGTTTCCTCATCTTTTAAAAATAAATCTAAGCAATCAATAAAATTCGTACCATTGATTGGATCACCACCTATACCTATACATGTTGATTGCCCCAAATCATTTTCTGTAGTTTGTGCGACAGCCTCGTAGGTCAAAGTTCCGGATCTTGATACAATACCAACAGAACCCTTTTTATGTATATTTCCTGGCATTATCCCGATCTTGCATTCATCGGGAGTGATTATCCCTGGACAATTGGGACCGATTAATCTTGATTTTGAATTAAGTAACTTTTTTTTGACCTTAATCATATCAAGAACTGGTATTCCCTCAGTGATACAAACAATTAATTCTAAATTAGCTTCAATGGCCTCTATGATTGCTGCAGATGCAAATTTCGCAGGAACATAAATCATGGTTGCGTTGGCACCAGTTTTATCGACTGCTTCCTTTACTGTATTAAATACTGGTCTATCTAGATGAGTTTGACCACCTTTTTTTGGTGTAACCCCTCCGACTAAATTTGTTCCATATTTAATTGCTTGCTCCGAATGAAAGGTTCCATGACTACCCGTAAAACCTTGGCAAATTAACTTTGTGTTTTTATTAACTAAAACTGACATTTATTTAATAGCCTCTACAATTTTTTTGGCAGCATCTGATAAATCAGATGCAGAAATTAACTCAAGACCTGAATTATCAAGAATTTTTTTTCCCTCTTCAAAATTTGTTCCGGCTAATCTTACAACTAAAGGAACATTCATTTTTATTTCTTTTGCAGCATCCACAACACCTTGGGCAAGAACATCACATCTCATTATTCCACCAAAAATATTAATCAATATTCCTTTAACATTTTTATCTGATAAAATTATTTTAAAAGCAGCTGCCACTTTTTCTTTAGAAGCACCACCACCAACATCTAAAAAATTTGCTGGCTCCTTTCCATATAATTTAATTATATCCATAGTTGCCATTGCGAGCCCAGCTCCATTAACCATACATCCAATTGTTCCATCAAGTTTAATATATGCTAAATCATGCTTGCTAGCTTCTATCTCTGTTTCTTCTTCTTCATTGAGGTCTCTCAACTCAATTAGTTCTGGATGTCTGAATAAAGCATTTCCATCAAAATTCATTTTTGCATCTAAACAAATCAACTCTTTTTCTTTTGTTAAAATTAAAGGATTAATTTCAATTAAATTAGCATCCGTTTCTATAAATAATTTGTATATGGACTTTATTAGACTAATTCCTTGCTCTTTTGTTTCTTCATCTAGATTAAAAATACTTATTATTTTAGCACAATTTTCATCAGATATTTCGTTATCTAAGTCTACTTTTGTTGTTAAAATTTTCTCAGGAGATTTGATTGCGACTTCTTCTATATCCATACCCCCTTGATCACTTGAGATAAAAGCTATCTTTGAGCTTGCACGATCTACAACGCAAGACAAATAAAATTCTTTATCAATGTTAGATGAAACTTCGACATATAATCTTTTAACAATTCTTCCACTAGGTCCTGTCTGATGAGTGATTAATTTTTTTCCAAGCAAGGATTTTGCCTCTGTTTCAAGACTTTTTAAATCATTTACTATTTTAACTCCACCAGCTTTACCTCTGCCTCCAGCATGAATTTGTGCTTTCAACACATATTTATCAGTTTTAAGATTTTTAGCTTTTTCCAATAATTCATTTACATCTAGAGCATAAACTCCATTCGGAACTTTAGCTCCATATTTTCTGAGTATATTCTTTGCTTGGTGTTCGTGAATATTCATTAACTAGTTATTTAAACTAGGATCAATTTTGGATGCAGCTTCCCATAATTTTTTTACAGCATCTACTGAGTTATTAAACTCAGATTTTTCATTTTCATCTAGCTCAATTTCTTCTATTTTTTCTATACCGTTCTTTCCAACAATTACTGGCACTCCAGCGTAAATATTGCTTATTCCGTATTGACCATTTAAATGAGCAGCACACGGGAGCATTTTTTTGCTATCTTTTAAGTATGCTTCTGCCATTTCAACACCCGAAGCTGCCGGTGCATAAAATGCTGAACCTTTTTCTAAATATTTAACAATTTCAGCACCTCCATCTCTAGTTCTTTGATTTATACTTTCCAATTTATCTTTTGAAATTTTTCCTTCTTTTACTAAATCTAATAATGGTCTGCCTGAAACTTTTGTAAATCTTGGTAGAGGAACCATAGTATCTCCATGACCTCCCATTACCATTGCCTCAATTTCTTTAACAGGCACATCTAACTCTAAAGATAAAAATAGTTTAAATCTTGATGTGTCCAATATTCCAGCCATTCCAACAACTTTGTCAGGCGATAGTCCAGAAAATTTTTGAAAAGCCATAACCATTACATCCAATGGATTTGTAATACATATAACAAAGGCATTTGGTGCATGCTGCTTTATACCTTCAGCAACCTGTTTTATAATTTTTAAATTTATTCCCAATAAATCATCTCTACTCATTCCTGGTTTTCTTGGAACACCAGCCGTAATAATGATTACATCTGAATTTTTTATATCTTCATAATTATCAGTACCTGAAAATTTTACATTAAATCCATCAACAGATGAAGACTGTGCAATATCCAATGCTTTACCTTTAGCAATTCCACTTGCTACATCAAATAATACTACCTCATCAACAAGCTCCTTTAGTCCAATTAAATGTGCTAAAGTTCCACCGATTTGTCCAGCTCCTATTAATGATATTTTTGACATTTTACTATTTCATTGTTGGCATTACAAATTCAGGATCTGATCTAACACCTGAAGGCCATCTTGAAGTAATTGTTTTTAATTTAGTATAAAATCTAACTCCTTCTGGCCCGTGCATATGCTGATCTCCAAATAATGATCTCTTCCATCCACCAAAACTATGAAAAGCAACTGGCACAGGGATAGGGATATTAATTCCAACCATTCCTACTTTAATTTGATTTGCAAATGTTCTTCCTGCATCTCCATCTCTTGTATAAATACTTGTTCCATTACCAAACTCATGGTCATTAATTAAATTTAATGCTTCATTAAAATCTTTAGCTCTGACAACAGATAATACAGGTCCAAATATCTCCTCTTTATAAATTCTCATATCTTTTTTAACATTATCAAATAAGCAACCGCCAATATAATAACCGTCTTCATAACCTTGAAGTTTGATATCTCTGCCATCAACCACAAGGTCTGCACCTTCTTTAATACCTAAATCAACATAACCTCTTACTCTTTCAAGATGCTCTTTTGTTACTAAAGGACCCATTTCAGAATTCTTATCCATGCCTGGTCCAATTTTTAAAGCTTCCACTTTTTTAGATAATTCATCGACTAGTTTGTCACCTACATTACCAACAGCAACAGCAACAGATTGAGCCATACATCTTTCTCCTGCAGACCCATATGCTGCACCCATTAGACCGTTTACTGCTTGATCTAAATCACAATCTGGCATTACAACACAATGATTTTTAGCTCCTCCAAGAGCTTGAACACGTTTTTCATTTTTGGCTGCATTTTCATAAATGTATTTAGCAATAGGTGTTGATCCAACAAAACTTACTGCGGATATATCTTTATGTTCCAAAATTGCATCTACAACTTCTTTATCTCCATTAACAACATTCAAAACCCCATCTGGTAAACCAGCTTCACTAAATAGCTCTGCAAGTTTTAATGGACAAGATGGATCTTTTTCAGAAGGTTTTAATACAAATGTATTTCCGCAAGCTATTGCCATTGGAAACATCCACATTGGAACCATTGCAGGAAAATTAAATGGTGTAATACCTGCACATACACCTAATGGCTGTCTCACTGACCAGCTATCAATGTTTGTACCTACATTTTCTGTAAAGTCACCTTTTAGCATTTGTGGAATTCCACATGCAAATTCAACTACCTCTAATCCTCTTGTGAGAGAACCTTTAGCATCTTCATAAACTTTTCCATGCTCTGATACAATCATCTTGGCTAGCAGGTCAGAATTTTTTTCAATTATTTCTTTGTATTTAAATATAATTCTAGCTCTTTGTATTGGAGTTACATTTGACCATGTTTCAAATGCTTTTTTTGCTTTTTGTACTGCTAAATCAAGATCTTGTTTCGTGCCAAGTCTAACCTCAGACTCTTGTTTGCCTATAGCAGGATTAAATACTTTTCCTTTTCTATCAGATGTACCTGAAACAATTTTACCATCGATAAAATGCTCAATTAAATTCATGGATGTATTTAAATAAGTAATTATGTGGTTGCAAGCATTTTCTTTATCTCAGCAATAGCTTTTGCTGGATTTAATCCTTTTGGACATGCGTTAGTGCAGTTCAAAATCGTATGGCATCTATAAAGCTTAAGTTCGTCTGCAACCTTTTGAAGTCTTTCCTTTCTATCTTCGTCTCTGCTATCCATTATCCATCTATAAGCTTGTAATAAAACTGCAGGACCTAAATACTTATCACCGTTCCACCAATAACTAGGACATGAAGTAGAACAACAAGCACACATTATACATTCATAAGCTCCATCAAGTTTAGCTCTATCTTCTGGAGATTGATGAATTTCTGTTGTTTCACTTTTTGAATTATTTTTTAACCAAGGCTCAATGGATTGGTATTGTTTATATAGTCCACTTAAGTCTCCTATTAAATCTTTTTTTACTTTTAAGTGAGGCAAAGGATATATATCTATATCTCCCTTAATTTCTGCATGTGGCTTAGTACATGCAAGACCATTTTTTCCACCCATATTCATTGCACATGAACCACAAACTCCATGCGCACAAGATCTTCTATATGCAAGTGTTGGATCAATTTCGTTTTTAATTTTATTTAGTATATCTAAAACTTTAGATGGACAATTGTCCATATCTACTTCATATGTGTCTATCCTTGGGTTCTCTCCAGTGGTTGGATCCCATCTATAAACATTTACTTTTCTAATATTCTTTGAACCAGTTTTGTCTTTAAAATATTTACCTTTATTAACTTTTGAATTTTGTGGTAAATTTAATTGAACCATTAATACACTCTTTCTTGTGGAGGAAAATATTGGACTTCATTTGTTAATGTTGAAGTGTGTACATCTCTGTATTCAATTTTAGTATTTTTTCCATCACACCAAGATAATGTATGTTTCATAAATTTTTCATCATTTCTTTTTGGATAATCTTCACGAGCATGAGCTCCTCTGCTTTCTTTTCTGTGATATGCAGAATCTACAGTTGTTATCGCTTGTCTAATTAAATTATCAAATTCTAAAGTCTCAACTAAATCAGTATTAAATACCAACGATTTATCTTTAACAGAAATCGATTCCATGCCGTCATAGGTTTTTCTGATCTCATCTACGCCCTCTTTAAGATTCTTTTCAGTTCTAAATACAGCGCATTTAGACTGCATTGTTTTTTGCATCGCCAGTCTAAGTTCAGCAGTTCCATTATCTCCCTCTGCATACCTCAATTTATCAAATCTATTTAGACATTTTTCGGTTTCACTTTCACTAACTTCTTCGTGAGGCGTACCAGGTTTTACTAACTCCGCTGCTCTCTTAGCTGCAGCTCTTCCAAAAACAACCAAATCAATTAGTGAATTTGAACCTAATCTATTTGCTCCATGCACAGATACGCATGCGGCCTCACCAATCGCCATCAAGCCTGGGACTGTTTTTTGAGATCCGTTTACTGTTAAAACTTCAGCTTTATAATTTGTTGGTATACCACCCATATTATAATGAACAGTTGGAACAACTGGTATTGGTTCTTTAGTTACATCTACATTTGCAAATAATCTTGCTGCTTCTGTGATGCCTGGCAATCTATCTTCAATAACTTTTTTATCTAAATGACTTAAATATAAATGAACATGGTCTTGATCTTTACCAACACCTCTTCCCTCATTGATTTCAATTGACATTGATCTGCTAACTACATCTCTTGATGCAAGATCTTTAGCGTTAGGAGCATATCTCTCCATAAATCTCTCACCTTTAGAGTTTACCAAATATCCACCTTCACCCCTTACACCTTCAGAAATAAGTGTTCCATGTCCATATATTCCTGTTGGGTGAAATTGTACAAACTCCATATCTTGAAGAGGTAATCCAGCTCTTAATACCATTGCATTACCATCACCAGTACAAGTATGTGCGGATGTTGCTGAGTAATACACTTTCCCATATCCCCCTGTGGCTATAATTGTTATGTGAGATCTAAAACGATGAATTGTTCCATCATTTAAATTCCAAGCAATTAAACCTTTGCATTGACCATCTTTCATAATTAAGTCTAATGCAAAATATTCAATAAAAAATTCTGTATTATGTTTAAGTGCTTGACCATACAATGTATGAAGAATTGCATGACCAGTTCTGTCTGCTGCAGCACAAGTTCTTTGTACAATTCCATTTCCATAATTTTTTGTCATTCCTCCAAATGGTCTTTGATAGATTTTTCCGTCTTCTGTTCTACTAAAAGGAACACCATACTTTTCTAATTCTAGTACTGCTTTTGGAGCTTCCTTACACAAATATTCAATACTATCTTGATCGCCTAACCAATCTGCTCCTTTTACAGTATCGTACATATGCCAACGCCAATCGTCTTCACCCATGTTTCCAAGGGCTGCTGAAATTCCACCTTGGGCAGCTGATGTATGACTTCTGGTTGGAAAGACTTTAGAAATGCATGCAGTTTTTAATCCAGCTTCACTTAAGCCAACCGCAGCTCTTAGGCCAGAACCTCCAGCACCAAGGACAACGACATCGTATTCATGATCTATAATATTATAAGATTTCATATAGTTAGTTTAAATACCGCAAATATTGTAATTAAAGGGATTGTTATAGCAAAAAAATTTAAAGCTTTGTTTGCGGCATTTTTGATTTTTTCATCTTTAATATAGTCCTCAAAAACCTCGCTGATGCTTAATGCCGAGAAAAAGTAAGCAAAAATAAGAAAAAGACTAAATATAAACTTTGAAGGTTGAGAAGTTAGAAAAGTTAATATCTCTAAGTAGCTTTTGTCATAAATACTAACCAAATTTAAAGCAAACCATAACATCAAAGGTACTAATATAAGAGAACTCACTTTTAAAAATACCCATTTTTTTGTTACTGCTCTCATTAAAATAAATTTCGTCCTATTAAATAAATTGAAACGGTTAATATAAAAGATCCAAATATTACAATTAAGCCAGTAATTTTTGTAGTTTTTAACTCAAATCCATAACCAAAATCCATAATTAAATGTCTTATCTCACTTAAGATTTGAAAACTAAAAGACCATGTAATACCTAAGATGAAAAATTTCCCAATAATAGATTGGAGGAATAATTTTATAAATTCATGACTTCCTTCGCTAAATGAAAAAAAAATAAAAAAGATACAAATTAAAGTTATTGCTAATATATTTATTATTCCTGTAATTCTATGAGATATTGAAACTAAAGATGAAACATGCCATCTATAAATTTGAATATGAGGAGATAAAGGATTATTTTCCATTTTGATTTGCTTTCATTATTGTTTCTGCAATTTCAACAGAATTTAATGCGGCGCCTCTTAATAGGTTATCTGAAACGATCCACAGATTAATTGAATTCTCTTTTGTTTTATCATCTCTAATTCTTGAGATAAATGTTTCATCACTACCAGTTGCTTCTATTGGTGTACTATATCCTCCATTTTCTCTTTTATCTATAACTCTACAACCATCAGCATTATTTAATGCTTCTCTGATTTGTTCTAGAGAATAAGGATTTTCAAACTCTATATTTACTGATTCTGAATGTGATACAAGAACAGGAATTCTAACGCACGTAGCTGTTAGCTCTATATTATTGTCCAGTATTTTTTTTGTTTCATTAGTCATTTTCAATTCTTCTTTTGTGTATCCATCATCCGAAAAAACATCAATGTGAGGAATGATATTGAAAGCTATTTGTTTAGTAAAATTTTTAGATTCAACAGAATTTCCATCAAGATAAGATTTAGTTTGTTCAATCAATTCATCCATAGGTGCCTTTCCACCTCCAGAAACAGATTGATAGGTGGAAACTATTACTCTTTTTATTTTATATAAATCATGTAATGGTTTAAGAGCTAATACTAATTGAGCTGTTGAGCAGTTAGGATTTGCCACAATATTTTTTTTCATTTCATTAATTTTTTCTGCATTCACTTGAGGTACAATAAGTGGAACGTCAGGATCCATTCTAAAAAAACTAGAATTATCAATTACAGTTGTTAATTTTGCTGCACTTTCTGCATATTGTTCTGCAATTTTACCACCTGCTGCAAAAAAAGTTATATTTGCATTTGAAAAATCGTATTTTTCAAGATCATGGACTTCATAATCTTTGCCCTTAAAACTTATTTTTTTTCCAGCACTATTAGAAGAAGCTACTAAAAAAAGGTTATTAAATTTAATATCCTTTTTTTCTATAACTTCTAGTGTCTTTCTTCCAACATTACCGGTTGCACCGATGATAGCTATATTAGTCATTTTAAAGATTTATACTAAATGAAAGGTAAATCGCAAACTGTTCCGTTAAAACTATTACCATTTATATCAATTTTGAATGTTTGCTTTGCTTCAAAATATGGTTTTTTTATCATAGCTATACCAATTACCTGTTTAAAAGTTGGATTGTAACAACCTGATCTTAGTTCTCCGATTATATTATTTTTTTCATCTGTTAAATTCATTGAACCAGTTACGCTTATTTTATCAGTATCAATTTTAACGCCCATTAGTTTTCTTTTAATTCCTTCAGACTTTATTTTTTTTAATTTCTCTTTTCCTAAAAATTCAACATCACTATCAACATTAATATATTTATCAAAGCCACATTCGTATGGGTTGTCTCCATTGTCCATATCGTTTCCTTGAGAAAGTAATCCACTTTCGATACGTTCAATTAAATTAGGACATCCTGCTCTAATATTAAACTCATCTCCGATTTCAAATAAATGATCGTATAGTTTTAAACCCGACTCATTATTCTCTACATAAATTTCATATCCACCTTGTTTAGACCATCCTGATTGAGCAATTAAATGTTTGGCTCCAGCAAAATCAAAATAATCAAAACCAAAAAATTTTAAATTTGTTATTTTTTCACCAAAAACTTTTTCCATTAATTTAAATGATTTAGGACCTTGCACAGCCATAATATCAACTTCAGGTTCAATAATATTTACATCAAATTTATTCCCGATTGCCAATCCTTTAGCAAATAAGATTACATCTGTATCTGCAATAGAAACCCACCATTTATTCTCATTAAATCTTAGAACAACTGGGTCATTAATTAATCCAGCATTATCATCTATGATTGGACAGTAATAACATCTTCCATCTTTTGATTTCGAAAGATCTCTACAAGTCATAAGTTGAACCATTTTTGCAGCATCTTTTCCAGTAATCTCTACTTGTCTTTCAGCAGCCACATCCCAAACTTGAACATGCTCTTTTAAATGATGATATGAATCTTCTAAAGAACCAAATGCAGCAGGAAGCAACATATGATTGTATATTGTGTAAGCTGTAACACCTTGTTTTTCAATTCTTGATGTATAAGGCGTACCTCTAAGTCTTCTTGATTTTGCAATAGAAAAGTTTTTCATTTTTTAGCTTAGTGTCATCTTTTTATCTATTTGTAAAGAAAGTAAGTTATTTATTTGAAAGAAATCTAAGTAAGTTCCTTAGCTCTTTTTCTTAATTCAAATTTTTGGATTTTACCTGTTGATGTTTTTGGAAGTTCACAGAAGTCTATTTTTTTTGGAATTTTGAACCCTGCTAGAGTTTCTCTACAAAAATCGATTAATTCTTTTTCATTTGTCTCTTTATCTGCCACTTTCTCTATAAATGCGCATGGAACTTCTCCCCATTTCTCATCTGGTTTTGCTACTACAGCAACAATTGAAACAGCTGGGTGCTTAGAAAGTGTGTTTTCGATTTCGATAGAAGAGATATTCTCTCCACCTGAAATAATAATATCTTTCGACCTATCTTTAACCTTGATGTATCCATCTGGATAAATAACTGCCAAATCACCAGAGTGAAACCATCCATCTTTCATAGCCTTTTCAGTGGCCTCTTTATCTTTAAAATACCCTTTCATAACAACATTACCTTTGATCATTATCTCGCCAATGGTTTCTCCATCCTTAGGTATGGGTTTCATAGTTTCTGGATCTAAAACAACCACTCCTTCTGTGTTTGGAAATCTCACACCTTGCCTTGCTTTAATTTCATTAATTTTATCTTCTTCAAAACCATTCCATTCATCATTCCAAGCACATTGTAAAACATGTCCATATGTTTCTGTTAAACCATAGACATGCATTACCTCAAATCCTAATGCTTTCATTTTTTTGAAAATTATACTTGGAGGTGGTGCTCCAGCAGTTAAAACATAAACTTTGTTTTTTAATTCTTTGATATCATTTTGTGATGCACCTGTTATCATATTAAGTACAATAGGTGCACCTCCAAAATGGGTAATGTCATGCTTTTCAATTAATTCAAATATTTTTTTTACATCAATCGCTCTTAAACAAACTGTTTTTCCATTTAACATTGGTATTGTCCACGGATACCCCCATCCATTACAGTGGAACATTGGTACAACTGTTAAAAAATTTAATCTATTTGGCATATTCCAAGCAACGGCACTACCTGTTGACATTAAATAAGAACCTCTATGATGATAAACAACACCTTTTGGATTTCCAGTTGTTCCAGATGTATAACTTAAAGAAATCGCTTGCCACTCATCCTTTGGTTTTTTCCAAATATAATTTTCATCGCCAGTATTTAAAAATTCCTCATATTCTCTATCTCCAATTTTTTTTAATAAGGATTGATCTGCAAAATCGTCTTGAACATCAATTATAATTGGTTTGTCCTTTAAAGTTGATAAAGCCTTTTCTGCAACAGCATGTAATTGCCTGTCTATTATTAATACTTTTGCTTCACTGTGTTCTAAAATATAAGCAACAGTTTTTGCATCAAGTCTTGAATTAATTGTATTTAAAACAGCTCCTGTCATAGGAACAGAGTAATGTGCCTCGAAAATCTCTGGAGTGTTAAAGGTCATAACTGAAACTGTATCTCCTTCAACAATACCAATTTTCTCTAGTGCACTTGCAAATTTGATACACCTTTTAAATACTTCCGTCCATGTAAAAGATTTTGTTTCATATACTAAAGCTTCGTAATTTGGATAAATGTCTTTCGCTCTTTCTAGAAAGCTTAGCGGCGTTAAAGGGACATAATTTGAAGGATTTTTATCTAAGTTCTGATTATATTTGTTCATCAGTTAAATTTTGCGCTCATAGTATATTTACTACCAGAAATAGCAGATTTATAATGGCTCTCAGCTCTAGGCAAAATTTTATCAAAATAGTAATTTCCTGTATTTAATTTATCTTCATAAAACTCTTTATTATTTTCCAAATTTTCATAGCTTTTTCTCATTGTCTTTAGCCATATAAATGAAAGACAAAAATAACCAAAAAATCTTAAATAATCGTTACATGATGCGCTTATATCGTCTTTTGGTGTGTTACCATTAGGAGATATCCAGTCAGTGAAATCTGACAATATATTTTTTAATTCAGATATTTTTTTTACATGTTCATTTAATTTATCTACTTTTGAACAATCTTGAATTTCTGTTTCTACATATTTCATAAAATTATCAAAAACTTTTTTCTGACTTATTTTTCTAAATACAAAATCAATTGCCTGCACTGAATTAGTTCCTTCATAAATAGGTGTAATTCTATTATCTCTAAATAATTGTTCTATCCCTTGGTCTTTTGTATAACCATATCCACCAAAAACCTGAATTGCTTCATTGGTTATTTCCATACCCATATCTGTAAAAAATGACTTAATTACAGGCGTCATAAGACCTACAATATCCGATGCATCTTTTTTTACTTCCTCCGAACTATGACTTAAGCTTACATCTACTTGCTGAGCCATCCAAAAAGATAAGGATCTTTCTCCCTCAATTATAGACTTCATATTTAATAAACTTCTTCTTATATCTGCATGCTTAATGATTAAATCTGTTTCTCCATTAGAATTATTATTTGATTTACCTTGCTTTCTCTCTTTCGAATAACTTAAAGCAGTTTGATAAGCTGTTTCAGATAGACCTAGTCCTTGTATGCCGACAACGATTCTTTCTAAGTTCATCATTGTAAACATAGAATTTAAACCTTTGTTCTCTGGTCCGATCATATAACCTTTGGCATCATCAAAACTTAATACACATGCAGGTGAACCTTTAATACCCATTTTTGATTCAATTGAAACAGTATTGACTCCATTTCTTGGACCAATTGAACCGTCTTCATTAATTTCATATTTTGGTACTAAAAATAAACTTATCCCTTTCGTTCCTTTTGGAGCGTCCTGCGTTCTTGCTAAAACAAGGTGTATAATATTTTCAGTCAAATCATGATCACCAGATGTAATAAAAATTTTTTGTCCACTTAAATTATAAGTGCCATTTTCATTTTTAATTGCCTTTGTTTTAATTAATCCTAAATCTGTTCCACACTGAGGTTCTGTTAAACACATTGTCCCACTCCATTTACCCTCAACAATTTTAGGAAGATATGTGTTTTTAATTTCTTCAGTTGCATGACTCAAAATACAATTGTATGCACCTATACTTAATTCACTATATAATTTAAAAGATAAACTTGATGATGAAAGCATTTCATCAAAAAAAGCACTTACAGTTTTCGGCATTCCTTGACCACCGTATTTTGGATCACAAGTTAAAGATACCCATCCATCTTCAATAAATTTTGAATATGCCTCTTTATAACCTGGAGGGGTTCTAACTACTCCATTTTCATAGACACAAGGATTTTCGTCTCCAGCTTTTGCTAAAGGAAGAAGCATTTCTTCATTAATTTTTGCAGCTTCCTCTAATATATCTTTTACTAGATCAGAAGTAACTTCTTTATATTTTTCAATTTCGTTATAATTTTTATTATCTTTTAAATGTTCAAATAAGAACATCATATCTTTCACAGGTGCAGAATAAACAGTCATAAATTTAATAGTATCAAATTAAGTTAATTTTTTTATTTTTGCAAATATGCAATAATCGCATCTCCCATACCAGAAGTTGAAGTTTCTTTTGTTCCTTTTGACATAATATCTTTAGTTCTTAGCCCATCATCTAGTACATTTTGCACGGCTTTTTCTAAGTCATCAGCTTCTTTATCTAAGTCAAGAGAGTACCTCAAAGCCATTGCAAAACTCAAGATAGTTGCAATTGGATTTGCTATCCCTTTTCCAGCAATATCTGGAGCGGATCCATGAACAGGCTCATACATTGCTCTCATTTCACCATCTTTATTTTTTGCACCTAGAGAAGCTGAAGGTAATAAACCTAAAGATCCCGTCAGCATAGATGCTTCATCTGACAACATATCACCAAACAAATTATCTGTCACAATTACATCAAATTGCTTTGGATTTCTCAAAAGTTGCATTGCACAATTATCTGCAAGCATATGATTTAACTCAACATCTTTAAATTCTTTATCGTGAAGATTTTGAACTTCATCTTTCCATAATTGACCTGCTTCCATAACATTCGATTTTTCACAGGAAGTAACTTTATTGTTTCTCTTCTTTGCTAAATCAAATGCAACTCTAGCAACTCTTTTAATTTCTGATGAGGTATAAGTATGAGTGTTTATTCCTTTACGTTCACCATTATCAATTGGCTTGATACCTCTCGGCTCACCAAAATAAATACCACCTGTCAATTCTCTAACAATCATTATGTCTAGACCTGATACGATTTCAGGTTTTAGCGTAGATGCCTCAACTAATTGTTTAAAACAAATTGCAGGCCTCAAATTTGCAAATAATTTTAATTCTTTTCTTAGCTTAAGAAGAGCTCTCTCAGGTCTTTTGGAAAAATCTAAATTATCATATTTTGGTCCACCCACAGCTCCTAAAATGACTGCTTCACATTCTAATGATTTATAAAATACTTCATCTGTAATCGGTGTTCCGTGCTTGTCGTAAGATGCTCCACCAACTAAAGCTTCTTCCATATCAAAATCGAGAGATTTATTTACATTAAACCAAGTTATAATTTTTTTAACTTCGCCAATAACCTCGGGACCAATACCATCACCTGGTAATAATAAGAATTTTCTTTTTTTGACTTTAATCATTAAATATCCAAGGCTTTGCGGATTTTAATTTTTCTTCAAATGAAATTATTTTATTAGACTTTTCCAAAGACAGTGCAATATCATCTAGTCCCTCAATTAAACATTTTTTTTTAAATTCATCTAATTCAAATTTGATTTCTTTATTTCCAAAAATTATTTTTTGATCTGGTAAATTTATTGCAATTTCTTCTTGTCTCTTAGAATATTCAGAAA
Source organism: uncultured Pelagibacteraceae bacterium (assembly GCA_902580505.1). Classification (GTDB taxonomy): domain Bacteria; phylum Pseudomonadota; class Alphaproteobacteria; order Pelagibacterales; family Pelagibacteraceae; genus Pelagibacter. The sequence continues at coordinate 59,637 of CACHLB010000002.1, read as the reverse complement.
GTTCTTTTATCTGTTCATCATTAACTTTAATAGGCAATATTCCATTTTTAAAACAATTATTATAAAATATATCTGCGTAACTAGTGCTTATAACGCAAGTGATACCAAAGTCTAAAAGTGCCCATGGCGCATGTTCTCTAGATGATCCACATCCAAAATTATTCCCTGCAATTAGTATCTTAGAATTATTATATGGGGATTTATTTAAGATAAAGTCATCTACTACTTTACCTTTTTCGTCATATCTCATTTCATAAAATAAATTTTTTCCAAGTCCTGTTCTTTTTATTGTTTTTAAAAATTGCTTTGGAATAATCATATCTGTATCAATATTTACAATTGGTAAATATGCAGGAATACTTTTTAATGTTGAGAATTTGTTCATTTAACTATTGTATTTTCTAACGTCATCTAAATTTCCAGATATAGCAGCTGCAGCAGCCATAGCTGGGCTAACTAAATGTGTTCTTCCACCTCGTCCTTGTCTTCCTTCGAAATTTCTATTTGATGTTGATGCACATCTTTCTTCTGGCTTCAACTTATCTGCATTCATAGCTAAACACATTGAACAACCTGGCTCACGCCATTCAAATCCAGAATTTTTAAATATTACATCTAAACCTTCTTGCTCTGCTTGTTGTTTTACTAATCCTGAACCAGGAACTATCATTGCATTTACATGAGAAGCAATTTTTTTATCTTTTAAGATTTTCGCAGCTTCTCTTAGATCTTCGATTCTTCCATTTGTGCAACTTCCAATAAAAACTTTATCAATTCTAATATCTTTTATTTTAGTTTTCGGCTTTAAACCCATATATTTTAATGATCTATTAATAGAATTTTTTCTGTCTTCGTTTAGCTCATTTTCAGGATCAGGAACAATTCCATCAATATCTACTACATCCTGAGGTGAAGTTCCCCAAGTTACCATTGGTTTAATATCTTTGCCCTCAAGACTGATTTCTTTGTCAAATACTGCATCACCATCAGACTTTAATTTACTCCAATATTCTAATGCTTTGTCCCAATTTGAATTCTTTGGAGACATTGGTTTACCTTTTAAATAATTAAAAACTTTTTCATCTGGCTCTATTAATCCAGCCCTTGCTCCACCTTCAATTGTCATATTGCAAATCGTCATTCTTTGTTCGACACTTAAATTAGAAATTAATTTTCCAGCATATTCAATTACATAACCAGTGCCGCCAGCTGTACCAATTTTTCCAATTATTTGTAATATTACATCCTTTGATGTTACTCCAACAGGAAGAGAACCATTAACGTTTATTCTAAAATTTTTTGATTTTTTTTGAACTAAAGTCTGTGTTGCCAATACATGCTCTACTTCTGAAGTTCCAATTCCAAATGCTAATGCACCGAATGCTCCGTGAGTAGCTGTGTGACTATCACCACAAACGATAATAGTTCCAGGTTGTGTGAATCCTTGTTCTGGACCAATAATATGCACTATTCCTTGTCTTTTATCATTCATTCCAAAAAGATTTATTCCAAATTCTGCACAGTTTTTTTCTAGTGTCTCAATTTGTATTTTTGAATCTTCGTCAGTAATAGGCACTGATCTATCCGTTGTTGGAACATTATGATCTGCTACTGCTAAAGTTAAGGAAGGTTGTCTAACTTTTCTATTAGAGTTTCTTAAACCTTCAAATGCTTGTGGACTAGTAACTTCATGAATTAAATGTCTATCAACAAATAAAAGTGAAGTCCCATCCTCTTGTTGATGAACAAGATGATCATTCCATATTTTATCATATATAGTTTGAGGCATTGTAAAAATTATTTTTTTACTTCAGGATTTTCTTTTTTTTCATCAGTTTTTTTTTCTACTGATGGGATTTCTTCTTTACCTTCTTTTTTTTCTTCTTGTTTTTTTGCTTCTACTTTTGGAGCATCTTTATTGGAATCTTGTTGGCTATCTGCTGTTTTTTGTTCTGTTTCAGGCATAACATTTTCTTCTGTTACTTCGTGAATCTTAGTTTCAACATCTATACCTATTTTCTTTTTAATTTTTTCGGCAATTCTTGCAGATTTACCTGTTCTATCTCTCAAATAATATAGCTTGGCTCTTCTAACTTTTCCTGACCTTACAACTTTAATTGTATCTACAATCGGACTATATAAAGCAAATGTTCTTTCCACACCCTCACCAAAAGAAATTTTTCTTACAGTAAAAGAAGAATTAATATCTCTATTTTTTTTTGCAATACACACACCTTCAAAATATTGAATACGATCTCTTTTTCCTTCAGTTATTCTAACTCCAACTTTAACAATGTCCCCTGGGAAAAATTCTGGATGCTTTCTCTCAGAAATAATTTTTTTTACTTTAGATTGATTAATTTCTTCAATTGTCTTCATTTTAATTCTCTTTAGTCTTTTTATATAATTGCCACAAATCTGGTCTTCGGTCGCGTGTTATAGCCTCAGATTGAGATAAACGCCAGTCTTTAATTTTGGCGTGATCGCCTGATAATAGCACATCTGGAACACTTTTTTCCTCCCATATTTGAGGTTTTGTATATTGAGGATACTCTAAAAGTCCGTTTTCAAAACTTTCTTCTTTAGCTGAATTTGTATTGCCAAGAATACCAGGAATAAATCTTAAAATTGCATCAAGAATTACAAATGAAGCTCCTTCACCTCCAGATAAAACAAAGTCTCCTATACTTACTTCCTCAATATTTCTTGTTTTTAATAATCTTTCATCAACTCCTTCAAAGTGTCCACAAATTATATTTATTGATTTTTCTTGAGATAGTTGTTTTGCTAATTGATGATTGAACAACTTACCCTTCGGACTTAGATAAATAATCTTTTCGCCATCTTTAACATTCTTATCTATTGATTTTGCTAATACATCTGCTTTCATTAACATACCTTCGCCTCCTCCATAGGGAGTGTCATCAACAGTTTTATGTTTATCAAATGCATACTCTCTTATATCCACAGTATCTATTTTCCATTTATTCTCTGATAGTGCTTTACCAAAAATACCTTGACCTAAATAACCTGGAAAAAAATCTGGATAGAGTGTGAATATACGAGCTTCTAACATTATTTTTTTTCTTCTCCCTTAGGTGCTTCTGCTGGCTTAGCTTCTTCCTTAGGTGCTTCTGCTGGTTTAGATGCATCTCCTTCTGGTTTCGCTTCTCCACCTTCGTCAGCTTTTTTTCTATCTTTTTTAGGAATTGCTTTTTGAGGATTGTTTCCTTTTTCAGGCATTGGCATTATATCGTTTTCTCCCAATAACCTTGCAACTCTTGTTGTTGGCTGAGCTCCTTGACCTAACCAATATTTAATTCGCTCAGAATCTAAGCCAATTCTTTCCTTTTTATCCTTCGGTAATAACGGATTATAAAAACCTAATTTTTCTATAAACCTTCCGTCTCTTGGAAATCTACTATCAGCCACAACAATTTTATATACTGGCCTTTTTTTAGTACCTCCCATTGATAGTCTCATTTTTAACATTACTTATATCTCCTTTATTTTAATTGATTAAATAGTTCAGGCGGGATCCCTTTATCCGCCATTCCTTTCATGTTTCCTTTAGACATTTTTTTCATCATTTCTGACATCATCTTAAATTGTTTTAACAACTTATTGATAGTGGCAATGTCTGTACCTGAGCCATTAGCAATTCTTTTTTTTCTTGATCCATTTATAATTTTAGGATTTTCTCTTTCTTGCTTTGTCATTGATAAAATAACAGCTTCATTTTGAGTTATAATTTTTTCATCTATTCCTGATTGGTCCATTTGTGATTTAATTTTTGAAACTCCAGGGAGAAATGACATTATGCCTTCTATTCCACCCATCTTTTTCATTTGACGTAATTGAGAAAGATAATCTTCCATCGAGAATTGACCTTTTTTAAGTTTCTCTTCTGTTTTCTTTAAATTTTCTTGATCTAAATCTTCTGAAGCTTTTTCAACTAAGGAAACGATATCTCCCATTCCCAAAATTCTATTTGCAATTCGATCAGGATGGAAAACTTCAAAATTCTCAATTTTTTCTCCAACACCAAGAAACTTTATGGGGACCTCAGCAACATATTTCATACTCAATGCAGCTCCACCTCTTCCATCTCCATCTGCTCTTGTAAGTATAATGCCGCTCAAATTTACTGTATTTTTAAATTCCTTTGCTACATTAGCAGCAACTTGACCTGTTAGAGAATCTGCTACCAGTATAGTTTCTGCAGGATTAATAATAGTTTCAATTTGTTTGATTTCATTCATCATTTGAAAATCAATTTGTGTTCTTCCAGCAGTATCAAATAAAACTACTTCACAACCATTTAAATTTGCAGCACTTAAAGCTCTTCTACAAATATCAGCAGGAAGCTGACCTTCTATAATTGGCAAAGTTTCAATATTATTTTGTTCACCCAAAAGTCTCAATTGCTCTTGTGCGGCAGGTCTGTAAACGTCCAAACTAGCCATCATAACTTTTTTCTTATTATTTTTTTCTAAAAATTTAGCTAATTTTGAAGTTGTTGTAGTTTTTCCTGAACCTTGCAACCCAACTAACATGATTGGAACTGGAGGGACAGCATTAAGGGAGATTTCAGAATTCTTATCACCTAAAAAAGATACTATTTCGTCATAAACGATTTTTACAACCATATCCCCGGGAGAAGTTGATCTTATAATTTCCTGACCAAGCGCCTTAGGTTTAACTCTACCAATAAACTCCTTAACTACGTCTAAAGAAACATCGGCTTCTAATAAAGCCAACCTTATTCCTTTTAAACCCTCGTCAACTTGCTTTTCATCAAGAGAGGGGGCTTTTTTTAATGAAGAAAAAATTTCTTCAAATTTATTAGTTAAATTTTCAAACATAATTTCGCACAGCAAGTATCGCACCAGTGGGCGAACCCTCGCTGACTGGTGTCGATCTCTTTGTTTCCAAAGACACCGCAAATTGCTGTATTTTGCGGAAGTGCGCGTAAATTATATTAGAGGTTCAAAAAGTCAATAAATAAGTTAAGTATTATTTATATGGAATTTGAAGCATTTAAAATGGACGGATTAGGTAACGACTTTGTTATTATTGATCAGAGAATAAATAGTTTAAACTTATCAAATGACCAAATCTTAAAAATTTGTGACAGAGATTTCATAGGGTGCGATCAGTTGATCTACATAAACAAAAGTCAAAAAGCTGATGCTGATGTTGCTTTTTTTAACTCGGATGGAAGCCGCTCAGATGCATGTGGAAATGGAACTAGATGTGTTGCTTATTTACTAAGTATTGAAAAAAATAAAAAAGAAATTGAAATTTCGGTATCCTCAAAAATATTAAAATCTAAAGTTCTTAATAATAAAGATGTTGAAACAATAATTGGAACTCCAAATTTAGATTGGAACAAAATTCCTTTAAGTAAAAATCTTGATACTAAAAATCTATCACTTGGTATGATTGATATTGACGGGAATAAAATGAATGGTGGCATTGCAGTGAATGTTGGAAACCCTCATGTCGTATATTTTTGCGAGGATATAGAAAAAATAAATTTAAAAAAATATGGACCATTAATAGAAAATCATGAAGTTTTTCCTGAAAAATGCAATGTCACAATAGCTCAGAAAATTAGTGAACAACATTACAAAATTAAAGTTTGGGAGAGGGGTGCAGGTTTAACAAAAGCTTGCGGGACTGCGGCGTGTGCAACGGCAGTCGCAGCTAATTTAAATCAACTACAAAATAGTAATTCAAAAATAGAATTTTCAACAGGAATTTTAAATATTCAAATTGATAATGAATTAAATATAAAAATGAGAGGTCCTGTGTCTGAAATTGAAAAAATTAATATCAAAATATAATGGGTATTTTTGAAAAATTTAAAATAGGATTTAAAAAAAGTGCAAGTAATATAGCATCAGGTCTTAAAGAAATAATAGTTAAGAAAGAAATTGACGATACAACTCTTGATAAAATAGAGGAATTCTTGATCGGCTCAGACGTGGGCATAGATGCAGCATCAGAGATAAAATCTATAATTGCTCAAAAAAAGATTGATCCTAAAAATGATCCAATCAAGGAAGTTTTTGAAATACTTAATAATTATATTTTAGAACTAATGAAACCCCTAGAAAAGAAAGATTTTTTTTTAAAAAAAGAAAAGACAAATATAATATTAGTTTCAGGTGTTAATGGAGTTGGTAAGACAACTACTATTGGAAAATTAGGAAAAATATTTATACAAAATAATAATAAAGTTCTTTTTTCAGCATGCGATACATTTAGAGCAGCTGCTATTGATCAATTAGAAGAATGGGCTAACAGGGTTAATGCTAAAATTGTAAAATCAGATCCCGGTTCAGATCCAGCTTCAGTTGCTTTTAAAGCAATGGAAATAGCTCAAAGTCAAAACATAAATCAAGTAATAGTAGACACGGCAGGAAGATTACAAAATAAAAAGAATTTAATGGATGAATTAAAAAAAATAGGAAATGTAATTAAAAAAAGTGATGAAACAGCACCTCACGAGGTTATTTTAGTTTTAGATGCAACATCGGGACAAAATATAATTAATCAACTCGAAGAATTTAATAAATTACTTCCAATCACAGGCATCATAATGACAAAACTTGATGGAACTGCAAAAGGTGGAATATTGATTGCGATTTCAAAGAAATATAAAGTACCTATTGTTGGTCTCGGACTTGGAGAAAAAGAGGATGACTTACAAATATTTGAAGCTGAGAAGTTTGCAAGTGCTTTTACCCAAATTAATTAAGCAAATTTTTAGAAATTAAAGGTTTATAAATTTTGCACTCAAAATTATTTTTTAGAGATTTATAACCACAGTTTTCAGCATAAGAAGAGATTATAAAATTTAATTTGCCAGAGGTATTAGCAATTTCTAGCTTATTATTTTTTATGTCATATTTTAAATTTTCATAAAAATTTTTTTTTGCACTTATCAAAATTAAAGTGTTGTTGTCATTTAATAAATAGTAAGCAAAATCCTCTGGGAAAAGTGGGTAATTATATTTTTTTGATATTTTTTTAACTTTTTTTGGAAACCAGTCATATGAAATCAGAGGGTAATCTTTATTTAAATTTTTATCATATAAGTATAAATCCTGTGGAAAATCATTAATATAATTAGAAAATTCTCCCTTTGCTAAAATAGCTTTCTTCCGTGTTTTAAAATATAGAGTGAACTCACTATTGTAAGAGTTCATTTTTCCAATATGAAAATAATTGTTATCATAGTACTCATTATTTATTTCTGAACTAAGTTTTGTTGGCAATATTAATAAAAATATTAATAAAAGGAATTTAAACATATCTAAAATTAAAATTTAAAAGTGATGTGGATTTGTTTAAATTATGTCTTAATTTAAACTTTTTATAAAATTGTCGATTGATTGAATTAAATTTTTATTAAATTCCATCATATGGTCGTCGTTGTCATTAAAATAATTTGACTTAACACCACCATATTTATTAAATATTTCTTCGCCCATATAAAATGGCACAATATTATCCTTTTTCCCGTGCATCACGTGCATGGGAAACTTTATTTTGTTAATTTTTTCAATGGATTTGTATTTATCTTTTAAAATAATTTTTGCAGGAAGATATGGGTAATATTTTTGTGCCAAAATCTCCATGGATGTAAATGGGGACTCTAATATTATACCTGCAAATAAATTGTTACTTGCGGTCTCTATTGCTACAGCAGTGCCAAGAGACTCTCCATAGAGAACAATATCTTTATCTTCTATATTGTTTTGATTAAGCCATTCCTTGGCTTTAATTGCATCATTATAAAGTCCAATTTCTGTTGGTTTGCCTTTGTTTCCACTAAAGCCTCTATATGCAAAAATTAAATAGTTTAAATCTAAATCTGCAAACTCATTTAGTTTATAAATTCTATTATCTAATTTTCCAGCATTTCCATGAAAAAAAAGCAAAGTTTTAGAGTTATTATTTTTTTTGTAATACCATCCAACTAGATCATTATCAGATTGAATAGTTACTTTTTCGATTTTGTGAGATAGAGGTCCCTCATCTAAATAATTATTTTCTCCAGGATGGTATAATAATTTTCTTTGATAAAAATAAACTATTAAAGAAACTCCAAGGTAAATAATAAAAATATAAAACAGAATTTTTGCAAATAACATTTTAGGCTTTAATTTCATTTTTACTTTTTCTTCTTACCAAATAAATACCAAAAAACACAAATATGGTACCTATTAAATGATAATTTTCCAAAATCTCTGAAAAAAATATTATTCCATAAAAAGCTCCATAAATTGTATAGAGGTATAGCGTGAAACCAGTTGTTGATGGTCCTAAATATTTAATAGTTAATGTGTATAGTGAGAAAGCGATTATACCTGGAGAAATTGCTGCAAACAAAATCCAATAATAAAATTCTTCATTAAATAAAGTTTTTTCAAAATAAAAATGCTCTATAAAATAAAAAGGCAAAATAGATAAAAAACCAAAGAAAGATATAATTGTTAGTCTTGGAAAAAATTTAAGTTCTGAATCCCATTGAAAAAGCATAACTGTATAAATTGCCCAACCTAATGCTGCTCCTAACATCCAAAAATCTCCTGAAGCAAATTTTAATTCAAGAAGTAAATTGATATCGCCCTTTAAAATTACAGCAAACACTCCAACTAGACAAAAAAGTAAGCCAATAAATTGAAAAATATTTATCTTATCTTTAAAAAGAAAATATGAGATTAAAATTATAAATATTGGTGAAGAGGTATAAAGAATTCCCATATTAACAATGGTTGTAGATGAACCAGCCATATATGGAAATATTCCACAAACACCACATCCCATCAAACCTAGAAAAAAACTTCTTTTACTCTCTTTTTTAATAGTCTGAAAATTATCAAATAAATACTTATAATTTAGGACGAATAAAATAATGAAAAAAATAAACCATCTCCAAAAAGATAAAGATATGGGAGGAACATCATCAACACCACCTCTTGCTACAATTAAATTACTAGCCATAAAAAGTGGCTGAAATAATAATAGAAAATATCCGATAAAATTTTTATTCATTTTTATTTAATATTAAAAAAAATAAGTAACTTAAAATGCATAAAAATAAAAAAATTGAAAAAGAAATTTGATAGCTCATTGTTATAGTAGCACCTAAATTTCTGGAAAAATCTATTATCAAACCAATTATCCATTGTACAAAAAAAGTACCGGAAAATAAAAATACATTGAATGAAGTTAAAGATTTTCCTGCTAGTTTAGTAGGAAAATTTAATGCTATTGCTGGTTGGGTTAAAGAAATTACTATTGATGATAAAATATAAAGAGTGAACATGGTTGCACCAGCTTTGTCTCCCATTATGACTATTAAAAATAAAATTATATAACTTATAGGAAGTGTAAATTTTACAATTCTCATACTGTCAATTCCCTTGGAAGATAGTTTTGGCAAAAAATATCCCCATATTAAAAAAGAAAAAAGCATAGTTACATTTATCCAAAATAAACCTGTCGCACTTTGTATTGCATCATAACCCGTCACATTTAGCATCCATGGGCCAGCCCACAATGTTTGTATTGCTTGAACACCTCCATAATTAAAAAATGCAAGCGGTACTAAGCTAATAAAGAATTTATTTTTCCATATATGGGAAAGATTTTGAAGATTATTATTTTGGTCTTCATCCCTCTTAGTTTCCCACGAAGGTATTAAAATTGATATTAATATTATGCTTATCAAAATTAAAGAGGCTATAATTAAAAAAATAGAGCGCCAACTAATTATTGGTAATAAAATTTGAACTGGTAGAGTTGATGCAACAAATCCAAAATTTGCAACCATCAACATCCATGAATTTGCACGTTGTTGATATTTTTCTTCAAACCATACTCTGTAACCAGTTAAAGGACCCATTAAACAAGCAGCAACACCTACACCAATGAAAATTCTAGAAATCAATAAACCTGCAAAACTTTTAGCAAAAGCAAATGAAATAGTTCCAATAAGAGCAATGATTAATAAATATCCGATAACTTTTTTTGGACCAAATCTATCTAATAACATACCAGTAGGAATTTGCATGAGCGAAAACCCTAGAAAATATCCTCCAGCTAAAAGTCCAAGATTTGCTGCACTTAAATTGAATTCAGTTGAAAGAGCAGGTGTTAATGTTGCGGTAATTGATCTCAGTAAATTTGATATAAAAAAGCCAAAGGCAAATACAGAAAAAATTAGAATACTTTTATTTATTTTATTGATCATTTATATTTTTTATGAAATTACAGTTCTATTATGAATAATCATTCAACAAAAGATAAAGATGCCATTTCTTCAAATGGTATGGCCGCAACATCACATCCAATAGCTACAGAAGAAGCTCTTAGAATATTGCAAAAAGGTGGAAATGCAGTGGATGCAGCTATTGCAGCTTCTGTTGTTCTCTCTGTTGCAGAGCCTAATGCCACAAGTATAGGTGGAGATTGTTTTGCAATAATAAAAATGAATGGCAAAGACCCTGTTTCATATAATGGATCAGGTATTGCTCCAGCAAAAGCAAATTTTGATTATTTCAAGGAAAAGAATATAGATAAAATCGGTTTAACAAGTCCTCACGCAGTAACTATTCCTGGTGCATTAGATGCTTGGAATTCAATTCATAATGATTTTGGAAAACTCGATTTTGAGGAGTTGTTTCACAAAGGTATAGATATTGCAAAGAATGGTTTTAAAGTGACTAAAGTTGTTGCTAACGCCTGGAGCAACGTATTTAATAAATTAAACGATAACCCATATTCTAGAAAACATATGCTAAATAATGGTAAGAGTTATCAATTTAATGAGGTAAATAAAAATCCTGCACTTGGAGAGACTCTCGAAAAAATTTCAAAAAAAGGAGTTAAAGAATTTTATGAAGGATCAATTGCTGAAGATTTAGTTAAAACTTTAAAAGAGTTTGGGGGCTTACATACAATTGAAGATTTCCATAAACAAAAAACTATTAAATCAGACACTTTATCAGATAAATATAGAGATATTATCATTCATCAATGTCCTCCGAGTGGCCCTGGAATAACAGTTTTAGTAATGATGAAATTATTAGAAAAGTTAGGTATTGAAAAATATGATGTGAATTCATTTGAAAGGTTCCATCTTGAAGCAGAAGTTACAAAGCAGGCTTATAAACTTAAAGAGGAAAATATTGGTGATCCAGAATTTGTAGATTTAGATTTAAAAAAAATATTAAGTGAACAAAACATAGATAATATCTCAAAAAATATATCTATTAATGGCTGCGCAGATGTAGGAGATCTAAATATTCCAAACCATCCTGAAACAGTTTATTTAAGTGTAGTAGACAGAGATTTAAATGTAGTTTCAATAATAAATTCTGTTTGCTATGCTTTTGGATCTGGAATAACAGGTGATAAATCTGGAGTGGTTCTTCACAATAGAGGAACTAATTTTAGAGTTGAAGAAGGTCATCCTAATTGTATTCAAGGATTAAAAAGACCACTACATACCATAATTCCTGGAATAGTTATGAACAACAAAGGAGAATGTGAATTATCTTATGGAGTAATGGGAGGACAATATCAACCTGTTGGACAAGTTCATGTTTTAAATAGCATTATTGATTATAACTTAACTCCTCAACAAGCCATTTCATTTCCTAGAGCTTTCCATTTCAATAACATTTATAAATTAGAGAAAAGTATTGATGAAAAAATTTTTAATAATTTAAAAGAAGTCGGTCATAATGTTGAGTATATAGATGGTACTCATGGAGGTGGACAAGCAATTCAAATAGATAGAGAAAAAGGAAATTTAGTTGGCGGTTCAGATCCAAGAAAAGATGGATACGCAAAAGGTTATTAATTTAAATGAACTCTAGAATTGTTAGGAATATTATAGAATCACAAAATGATAATCGAATTGCAATAACATCTGAAAGTAGTTCTCCACTAAAATTTGTAGATTTAAAATCATTAATAGAAAGAATTTCAAAACAATTATCAGGTAATGGTATTAATAATAAAGATCGTGCAGCAATAGTTTTGCCGAACGGTCCTTACATGGCAACTAGTTTTTTGGCGATTTCAAGCTACATGTCTGCTGCACCTTTAAACCCTAACTATAAATCTGAAGAATTCGAATTTTACCTAGAGGATTTAAAGCCAAAGATAGTTATTGTAGAGAAAAATTCTAAAAATCCAGTAGTAGAAGTCGCAAATAAATTAAAAATTCCTGTTTGCGAAATAAAATCAGACGGAAATAATTTAAGTGGAGATTTCAATCTTTTTGAAAAAAGCAGTAATTATGTTTTGCCAGGCGAAGATCATGAAGCTCTTGTGCTGCATACTTCGGGCACTACATCAAGACCTAAGATTGTTCCATTAACAAATAAAAATATTTTTTCTTCGGCAGATAATATCTCCAAAAGTCTTAATTTAACTGATAAAGATCATTGTCTAAATATTATGCCATTATTTCATATACATGGCTTAATTGCGGTTCTTGCAGCATCTATGAAGGTAGGGGCATCTGTGTGTGCAAGTAGTGGATTTAATGCATTAAAATTCTTAGATAATGCAAAAAGAGAGAAAATAACTTGGTATTCTGGAGTACCAACAATGCATCAAGCAATATTGATGAGAGCAGATAAAAATCTAGAAACTGCTAAACAATTAAATCTTAGATTTTTAAGATCATCATCAGCATCTCTACCTCCAGCTGTATTTGAAAAACTAAATGAGGTATTTAATTGTCCTGTAATAGAAGCATATGGGATGACGGAAGCTACTCATCAAATGACCTCAAATCCATTACCGCCTAAGTCCCAAAAACCTGGATTTGTAGGAATTCCTGCTGGGCCAGAAGTTTGTATTATGGATACTAATAACAAGATTTTAAATCAAGGAGAAGAGGGAGAAGTTTGCATTAGGGGTGAAAATGTTACTTCCGGATACGAAAATAATCCAGATGCAAATAAAAATAGCTTTTCAAATGGTTGGTTTAGAACAGGCGATCAGGGATATTTTGATAAAGATGGTTATCTAAAAATCTCTGGAAGATTAAAGGAAATAATAAATAAAGGTGGCGAAAAGATTTCACCTTTAGAAGTCGATAATATTCTTATGGATCATCCAAATATTGAGCAAGCCGTTTGCTTTGGATATGAGGATAAAATGCTTGGAGAAGATATAGCTACCGCAATAATCATAAAAGAAGGCATGAAGTGTACTGAAGATGATATAAAAATTTATGCAAATGAAAAACTTGCAAAATTTAAAATTCCAAAGAAAATATTTTTTGTAAATGAAATTCCTAAAGGTGCAACAGGTAAACTACAAAGAAATACTTTAGCTAAAAAGTTTGGATTAGTGAACTGATGACTAAAATTTGTATATTTGGAGCAGGGTCTATTGGTGGATTTATTGCTACGAGTCTAAAAAAAACAAATGCACAAGTCTCTTTAATTGCTAGAGGAGAACATAAGAAAGCAATAGAGCAAAATGGATTAACTTTTATAAGAGATGATAATAAAGTTAATTATAAATTTGATGTAACTGACAATCCTAAAGATTTGGATGAACAAGATTTCATAATTATTTCTGTAAAAGCTAATGCTATTAGTAAAATTTCAGAAAGCTTAAAACCAATTATGGGTAAAAAAACTTCAATTATATGCGCCATTAATGGATTGCCTTGGTGGTACTTTTATAAAGCTAATACGGGCACCAAATTAGACAATCAAATAGTTGAAAGTGTGGATCCAGGTGGAAAGATATGGCAAACTCTAGGACCTGAAAGAGCAATTGGTTGTGTAGTTTATCCAGCCTGTCAGATATTAGAGCCAGGTGTTATTAAACATAATGGTAATGGTGAACGATTTTCTCTAGGCGAACCAGATGGAACCAGATCAGAAAGACTAAAAATAATTTCAAGTTTATTCATAGAAGGGGGTTTAAAAGCTCCTCAGAAGAAAAATTTAAGAGACGAAATTTGGGTGAAACTGTGGGGAAACTGTTCGTTCAACCCTGTAAGTGCTCTAACAAATAAAACTATGGATGAGATGGGTAATGATCCAGAGACTTACAATTTAATAAAAGTTTTAATGCAAGAATGCCAACAAGTTGGGGAAAAAATTGGAGTTAAATTCAATATATCAATTGAGGATCGAATTAAAGGCGGAGTCTCAATTATAGGACATAGACCTTCGACAGCTCAAGATCTAAATGCTGGTAAACCATTAGAAATAGATCCAATAATTGGTTCAATTATAGAAATTGCAAATAAGCTTGATTTAAATGTTCCAAAATTAAAAGAGATTAATGAAAAATTAAAGTCCAAGGCAGAAGACTTGGGTCTTTATACAAGATCAGAATTAATTGATAAATTAACAGTTTAAAAATTTAGTGAAATATCTCTGTGTATTGAATTACATTTAGATACATAGATAGCTTGCTCTTTGGTTAGTTTAGACTGCAACCTTAGTCCAATTGTTTCTTTGATTGCATTATTATATTCCTCAAGTTTTGGCATTAAGTTTTCTTTAGCATTTGCTCTCCAGCTAACTTCTTTATTGAATAACTCAACAACTTCTTTTGATTTTGTTCTAATCGCCATTGGATCAAGTTCGTCTGAGTCTACCATTGATAATAAATCATCTACACTATTTAAAAATTCATCCATTCCAGAGATCTCACTCAACTTGTCAAACAATCCATCCATAATTGTAACTGATCTTTCATATACTTTTGTATTGCTTTCCATAGCTATAAAATAATCTAACTGTTTAATATCTTTTGATACTTCTTGAAGTTTTACTCCATCGTTTATGAACATTGCGAACTGATCAAGTAGATCGTAGGCTTCATCTACATTCTTTCTATATCTTTTTGTTGTTGTATTTTTAGCTTTATTTATTTTGTCGAATTCTGAATTCTTAGCTTGCCAAGTTTCTGGAATTGAGTTTTGAATTTCCTCAATTTCAAGTTTTACATCCTCAATTCTTAATTCTATTTTGTTTTTCTCATCTAATTCGTCATCATCTAAATTTCTAATCTCTGCTTTATATTTTTCTATTTTTTTATTTAATTTAAGTATTTTCTTTTGCTTCTTTCTAACAGTGAAATGCAGATCCCTATAATCAACAGCATATGCATTATATTCGACCTCAACTTTTTTTAATTTATCGACTAGAGCAAAAGTTCCTAGTGCACTATCAAAATGATCTTCTAAAATTTCCATTTTATCATCTGGCAGATTAGTTGGTGCCTCAGATTGGAATTTTAATATTGCATTTTTAATTGTCTCACCATTTGAATCAAATCTTGCAAATTTGTACTCTTGTAAACAGTACTGTAATTTAGGATTCATTGGTGGAGGAGCAACATTCGAAGTTAAATATACTCTATTTGGCAGATAATTTACTAAGCTAGGGTATGCACCGACTATTCCCAATCCTATAAGCTGAAGAATTATAAAAGGCACAACACCTTTCCAAATATCAAGTGTTTTAACAATTTTTGGAGCTACACCTTTTAAATAAAAGAGTGCAAATCCAAATGGCGGCGTTAAGAAGGAAGTCTGTAAGTTAACACCAATCATAACTCCCAACCAAACGGCTGTGACGTTGGCCCCTGTTTCAGCTAATAATATTGGTGCAATTATTGGAACAACAACAACTGCGATTTCAATAAAGTCTAGGAAAAATCCTAGCAAGAAAATTACAATCATCACAACAACAAATTGTGTCCAAAAACCACCCGGTAAATCTTGTAAAAAGTCTCTTACTAATTCTTCTCCCCCAAAAGCTCTAAATCCTGAAGTAAGCATTGCTGCTCCTAAAAGGATAATAAATACCATTGATGTAGTCACACAAGTTTCTGTTACAACTTCTTTTAAAACATTTTCTGTTTTAAAAGTTCTCCAAAAACTCCAACCTATTCCGTATACAAGTATGACCACAAAGAAAGCGGTTATAAAGATTGCACTTAAATCTCTTTCCTCCAAATTTTTTACATTTAATTCATAATTTGATGCAAAGAATGTAATTGGAATTAGAGATCCAATAATTAAAATTAAAGGATAGAACGCACTTTTCTTTCCTTCATATAATCTATAACCAGCCATCAAAGTGGCACCAATTGCTCCAATAGAACCTGCTTGGTTTACAGTAGCAATACCCATTAAAATTGAACCTAGTACAGCGAATATTAATGCAAGTGGTGGTATGATAATTACAACTACTCTTAACCAAAATTTTAAATCAAAATTTCCTTTAAATGGAACTGGCGGTGCAACACCTTTCTTTATTCTGGCAAAAATAAATACATAGATCATATAAAGAGCAACTAAAACAAGACCTGGTAAAAGTGCTCCTAAAAACATATCACCTGCACTTGATGAACCTACTCTAAATTCACCTGGCATATTAAATTCACCAGTTAAGGCTTTATAATCATTTTGTCTTAAGTTGTTTGCAACATCAGATGCACTTGCCAACTGGTCAGCAATAATGATTAAAACAATTGATGGAGGAATAATTTGACCTAATGTTCCTGATGAACAAACTATTCCACTAGCAAGTTGTCTGTCATACTTGTTATTTAACATTGTTGGTAACGAAATTAGTCCCATCGCAATTACAGTTGCTCCAACGATACCAGTCGTTGCTGCTAATAGAGCTCCAACAAATATAACTGAAATTCCTAAACCACCAGGAATTGGTCCAAATAATTGGCCCATTGTTATTAATAAGTCTTCGGCAATTTTTGATTTCTGAAGCATAATTCCCATGAAAATAAATAAAGGAATTGCGATCAAAGTATCTGTTTCTACATCCCAGTAATTACTCCTAAAATTTGTAATACCAGCAACGAGCCATTCTATAGGTCCATCTACAGCAAAAAAGGCACTGGAGTCTCCCTCGAATATGTAGCCAAAAAATGCAGCTAAACCAATAGCAATTATAGCTGAACCAGGTAGTGCAAAAGCAACAGGGTAACCCGATGCAAGAGCAACAATCATTATCACAACTAGAACAGCTAAAAAGAATGTTTCCATAATTTAATTTTTGACACCTTTTAAGATTTTGTGACTACTTTCCATAAAATAGCTAGTAAATTGAATTAACATCGTAACAGCAAAAACAGCTAGATAAACAGCCATCAAATATAAAAGATAGAGACCATTAGATCCTTGTTGCGTAACTTCAAAAGCTACAACAGGACCATTTATAATGCTGGCTTTTCCGTTTAGACCTAAAAATATAACTATTAATGTAAGTGGTACTCCTAGAACTGCCGATCCAACCATATTTGTCCATGCCTTCTTCTTTTCACTAAAAGAAGAATAGAGTACGTCAACTCTTACGTGCCCTTCGTGAATTAATGCGTATGCACTAGCAAACAAATAAAGTGCAGCATACCAAAATCTAACTAGATCGCCTTGAAATGCTTGTTCGTACGAAAATATAAATCTTGATAATACAATTACGAATTCACTTACTACAACCAATACTGCTAGCCAAATAAAACCAACTGATTTTGTAAAATATCCAATCACGAAAGATATTAATATTATTGGAAAGTGAATATAAGTAATTCTTACAGGGGCTTTAACCATCAATGCTTTTACTTCAGGACTGAAGATTGCTTCCCATAATCTTTCAACAACCATAAAAGATATAACAAAGTCAGCTACGCCAACTAAAAATACTGCCCAAAATGATGATCTAACAAGATATGCTGAAAATCTTGATAAAATTTTTGAATCTTGCTCCAAAGTTTGGCTATATGTTTTAAAAACATAAAAAACGACTGCAGCAATACAAATCAAATACAATCCAATTTGCATATAACCATAATTTAAATCAGATCCCTCTAGAGCTTTTTTCTTATATCCAAACATCTCATAATGTGAAAAAATTTTTTTTATTCCTGGCCAATCACTCCAAACTGTTAAGACATTATTTATAAGAAATGCCAAAGTAAAAGCTAAAACTGAATAACTGATTATTCTAAGATATAGAGAAAGATTTGAATTTTTTGTCACCATAGTATTTTAAAATAACTAAGTAATACTCGATTTTGTTTAAAAAAAAAGGGCCCAATTATGGGCCCTTTAATAACTAAATTTAGTTAGATTACATTCCTAATGCTCTGTTTCTTTGAGAAATGTAAGGTGAGTCAGATAAGTTGGTCCAAGAACCAATGTCTTTTCTAGCCTGTAAGAAACTAGAGTGGATTCTCTCAGCGAGACCACTGCTTGCTCTTGTTTCCTCAAATACTTCATTAGCAGCTTTAGCAAAACCATCATAAACTTTGTCGCTAAACTTCTCTAGTTTAACACCATGATCGTTTATTAATCTTGCAAGCGCAGCACCATTTTTAGCGTTGTACTCTGACATCATAACGTCATTTTCCATCGCAGCTGCAGCTTCAATTAATAGCTGATCTGATTTTGATAAGCTTGTAAACCAAGATTTGTTAGTACCACATGCTAACATAGATCCTGGCTCGTGCATTCCAGGATAGTAGTAGTATTTAGCAGCTTCTTGGAATTTCATAGCTTCATCATTCCATGGACCTACCCACTCTGTTGCATCAATTGCACCAGAAACAAGGTTTTCGTAAATTTGTCCACCAGGAAGTGAAACTGGAGATCCTCCAAGTTTACCGATAACTTGTCCGCCCAATCCAGGCATACGCATTTTAAGACCTTTGAAGTCATTAGGGCTTCTTATTTTCTTGTTAAACCATCCGCCCATTTGAACTCCTGTGCTTCCACACATAAAGTTTTTTAGACCAAATTTGTCTGATAGTTCATCCCATAATTGTTGACCGCCAGCAAATCTAATCCATGCGTTCATTTCAGTGTAAGTGAAACCGAAAGGTACAGCTGTAAAGTAACCCCAAGCTGGATCTTTTTTAACCCAGTAGTAGTCAGCAGCGTGATACATTTGCGAGTTACCTGAAGCAACTTCATCAAATGAGTCAAACGCTTTAACCCTCTCGTTTGCTGCATAGTAAGTGACTTGAATTCTTCCATCACTCATGTCTGTAATTCTTTGAGCAAATCTTTGCGCACCAGTTCCTAAACCTGGGAAATCTCTTCCCCATGTAGCTACCATAGAAGCTTCAATTCTTTCTTTGGCAACGGCTGGAGCAGCTAAAGATGATGCAGCTACAGCAGCAACACCAGTCGCAGCAGCAGCCTTAAAGAATTTACGTCTTGAAGGAGTTTTACCCTTCAATAGTTTTTTTTCTTTAATCATTATTTCTCCTCTTTAAGTTAATTAACTGATGTATTTAAAGCATATATGTTTCTTAGAGTCATTTTAAAAAAGTGAGGATTTTTCACTTAATTACAATCTATGATTGTAAATGTTTATGAATTATCTTTAATTATTGAATATTTTGGCGTGGTTTAACATGCTTAGATCTTCAAATTGTTTGCCAATAATTTGCACTCCTAAAGGTAAATTTTTTTCGCCTTTTAAAATTGGCAGTGAAATGCAGGGAACATGTGCAAGAGACCAAATCTTATTAAATTCTGGACTCCCAGTTGTCTTAAATCCTTTGTCAGCAATTCCACAACTACTTGGCGTTATAATTGCATCAAACCTTTCAAATATACTATCTAAGTTTTTTGAATATGTTCTCATCGTATCTAAAGCTAAAGCATAATCTTTTGCGGAATGTTTTAGTCCATTAATAATTGCTTTCTTAATTTCTGTAGAAAGTTTTCCTTTTGAAGTTTTGTAATAATGATGGAAATTTTGAGCCATCTCTGTCTCATATATAATTGTATGACAATCAATCATATCTTCAAAATATTTGGGAGCAGTCTCAACCTTTACTATTTTTTTATTATTTAAAATAAATTTACTAAATGATTTTTTTGAAATACTATCAACATTTCTCCAGCGTTTTGTTTTATAAAAAACAAATTTTGGTTTTTTTATTTTAATTTTTTTATTAAGAAAGTTAATACTTGTTGTTGTTTCATCTGCATCGTCTTTAGCAAACAAAACTTTCGATAAAAGTTCTACATCACTAATTGTTTTTCCAAATACTCCGATTTGATCTAAATTATATGATGTTTGCAAAACACCATTTCTAGAGATTAATCCATAGGTAGGTTTATAACCAACAACTCCACAATAAGAGGCTGGCCTAATTACAGATCCACCCGTTTGAGTTCCAATTGATAATGGTGCCATATCAGATGCAATAACAGCTGCAGAGCCACTAGATGAACCTCCTGGTGTTCTTGAATAATCATGTGGGTTTTTGGTTTTTGATGGCGATAAGAAAGCTAATTCACAAGTTACGGTTTTACCCATAATTATTGCTCCTGCCCTTTTTAATAGCTCAACAATTTTAGCATCTAGGTTACTCTTTTTTTTTAATTTTATTCTTGCGCCATATTTTGTTGGCATTTCAGATGTTGAGATAATATCTTTAAGTGCTACTGGTAGACCATGCAAAACTCCTAAAGATTTTAATTTTTTTCTCTGATTGTCAGATTTTTTTGCATCACTTAGGAGTTTTTTTTCATTAAAATATTCCCAAGCTTGAATATTCTTATCATATTTTTTTTTTTGATTTATATATGCTTTACAAAGTTCAACAGAAGTTAATTGTTTATTTTTAAGTTTTTTTAAGAGTTGTTGTGCTGATAAATTTAGGAGTTTCATTTATCCCTTAAACTAATTTTTCATCAGAATAAACGCAACATTTCTCTGGTGGAAAATATAAATTTAATTCTCCATCTGGAATGGGTTTTTCTCTTTCTACTTTTGACTTAATCACTAAATCACCCATTTTTCCTGTAAGGAGCTTGAAATTACCAAAGTCCTCAACTCTTGTAAGTTTAATTTTAACTGTATTACTTTTTTCTTTTTCAGCCAATTCTATGAACTCGGATCTAATACCCAGTTTAACATTTTTATCTTTTAAATTTCCTAAATTTGAATTTGTCTTAATAGTAGTATCATTAATTTTTACCTCATGATCAGAAAAAACAGTTGAATGAAATATATTCATTGCAGGGGAGCCAATAAAATAACCGACAAAAGTTGTTTTAGGTTTTTCAAATAAATCTTTTGGCAATCCTACTTGTACGATTTGACCTTGATCCATAACAATTATATTTTCTGCAAAAGTCATAGCTTCGTTTTGATCATGAGTTACGTAAACCAATGTTGTTTTATATTGTTCATTGATTTCTTTTAAGTTTCTTCGAAGTCTAAATTTTAAATCTGGGTCTATAACCGTAAGAGGTTCGTCCATTAAAACAGCTGCAACGTCTTCTCGAACCAACCCTCTACCTAAAGAGATAAGTTGTTTTTGATCAGCAGTTAATTTTCTTGCTGGTGAGTTTAAAAATGACGATAAATTTAAAGTATCTGAAACTGCTTTTACTCTTTCTTCAATTTTTTCTTTTGTAAATTCCCTGCATCTTAGTGGAAACGCTAAATTATCATAAACAGTCATTGTATTGTAAATTACTGGGAATTGGAAAACCTGAGCAATATTTCTATCTTCTGTTTTTAAATCAGTCACAGGTGTTTCATCGAATAATATTTCACCTTTGGAGGGTCTCACTAATCCAGAAACAATGTTTAACATTGTGGTTTTTCCACACCCAGAAGGTCCCAAAATTGCATACCGCTTGCCATTTTCCCAAGTCATTGAAAACGGATTAAGAGCATATGTTGGTTTTGGATCTAGAGGATTATAAGTATGAGAAATATTTGATAAATCAATTTTAGCCATTTGTTCCTCCATATGGCGATGAAACTAATTTTTCATCTTCTCCAAAAGCATAAAACTTATTTGCATTAAAATTTATTTTAACTTTCTCATGAATTTTAAAATTCATTACTTCTTCGATTAAAGCAATTATTTTTGAATTTCCTCTTTTTAAGTGAAGCAATGTTTCTGAACCACTAATCTCCGCTAATTCTATTTCGAATTCTTCACCATTTTCATCAAGTTTTATTTCTGAGGCTCTAATTCCAAAATTATAATCTTTATCTTCTAAATTTTTAAAATGATTTGGAATTTCTAAAGAAATATTCTCAAAGTTCAGATTTTTTGAGTTTTTTGAGCCCTTCAGAACATTCATTGGTGGATCATTTGATATTTCTGCAACTTTTAAATTAGATGGATTTTCAAAAATCTCTTTAGCAGGCCCTTTTTGTAATACCTTCCCTTCATCTAAAACAATTACTTCTCCATTTAGTTCCATTACTTCTTGGGGATCTGTTGTTGAATAAATTAAAATTGTATCTTGGGATAGTCCTTCTGAAAAAATTCTTTTAAATTCTTCTCTTAACTGCTCTCTAAGTTTATAATCTAAATTAACTAACGGTTCGTCTAGCAACAAAATTTTTGCTTTTTTTGCAAGTGATCTTGCAAGTGCAACTCTTTGTTGCTGTCCACCAGATAATTCCTGAATTTTTCTATTTTCAAATCCAACTAATCCAACAGTTTTTAGAGCTTCATCTACATCTTTTTTTATTTGCTCAGGACTTAGTTTTCTCTGTTCTAATGGAAAAGTTATGTTTTCATAAACATTTAAATGAGGGTAATTAATAAATTGTTGATAAACCATAGCAACATTTCTTTCCCAAACTGGTATTTTAATAAAGTCTTTTTCCTCAAAAGAAATTGAGCCTTGATCTGGATTTAATAATCCTGCAATTGTTTTTAAAAGTGTCGTCTTGCCAGATAAAGTCCTGCCTAAAATGGTATATAAATTACCTTTTTTAAAATTAAATGAGACATCGTTTAAATGAAACTGCTCATCAGGTTTATAAGAAATTTTCTCTCCGATTAAATTCATTATTTTAATGCTCCTGATAAATTTCCTTTTGATAGATATCTCTCAACTACAAATGCAACGATTATTAATGGTGCAACTGAGACTAAAGCTGATGCCGAAAGGCTCCACCATGGTGTTATTGATGAATTAAGTGCAACAACTTTTACAGGTAACAGTTGTACTTCAGTAAATGTCAAAATAAATGCAAAAAAGAAATCTATCCACCCAAAAATAATACAAAACATTCCTGCAACAATTAGACCGGGTATTGAATTTGGTAAAACAACTTTATAGAAAGCTTGATAGGGATTGCACCCATCAATTAATGCAGTCTCATCTAATTCTTTTGGAACTCTATTAAAAAAATCTACCATAATCCAAACAGCAATTGGCATTAATAAAACGATGTATACAACCACTAGACCTAGCAAGCTATCAAGCAATCCTATTGTGCTTAGAAAAATAAAGAAAGGAATTGATAATACAATTGGAGGCATGATTCTTTGTGAAATGAAGAAAAAAGTAATATCGTTGTTTCTTACAAATCCGGCTTTAAAGGTAAATCTTGATAGTGCATAAGCTGCAAGAGTACCAAGAACAATACTTATTAAACTAGCAGTGCAGGTTACAAAAATACTATTAAAATAAGGCTCAACAATATCTACTCCACCTTTAGCAGGAGATTTAATTAAAACTCTCCAACCCTCCAATGTTGGTTCGAAATCTAACCAAGGAATATAGGTTACTTTACTATTTACAGATTGGAAGTCTTTAAAAGACGTTGATACAGCCCATAGAAATGGTGCAACAACAAATATAGTCCAAAATGAAATAAAGAAATATTTAAGAAAAGTGTAAAGTTTGCTCATAGTTATTCTTTGATCATTAATTTGGTTAAAACTTTAGCTATTATCGTTAAACTGATAATCATTATGACAAGATAAGTAAAAGATAAGGTTGCTGCATAACCCATCTGAAATTCTCTTAATCCTTTAATATAAATATAAAAACTTGACGTCTCAGTTGCAGTACCTGGTCCTCCTGAAGTCAAAACAAATACTGTATCCATTATTTTTGAAGCCTCGATAAGTCTTATTATTATTGCTCCAATTGATATTGGAGCCATCAAAGGAAAAGTTACATAAACAAATTTTCTAAATGGACTTGCTCCATCTATAGCGGCTGCCAAAAAGGGTTCTTTTGGAAGTGACAAAAGTCCAGCTAGTAATAGCAAAAACATAAACGGTGTCCATTGCCAAACCTCAACAATTATAACAGTAAACTTAGCAATAACTGGATCACTCAACCATAAAATAGGTTTTACTCCTAATCCACCTAACAAATCATTTACAGGACCTAGTGATTCATGAAAAAATGTTCTCCAAATAACTGTCATTATTACTGGAGTTGTCATCATGGGTACTAGAAAAATTACTCTAAAAAATCTTTTAAATTTTATTTCTCTCCAAACCATCATCGCTAGAGCAAATCCGATAACATATTGAAGAATAACTGTGGTAACAGATAAAAAACTTAACCTAAAAAAGGACTCCCAAAACCTCGGGTCATCAGTAAATAACCTTATATAATTCGTAATACCTATGAAGTTCATTTCTGGTGTATAACTATTCCATCCAGAAAGACTTAATCTAATAGTAAAAATAATTGGAAAGATTAAAATTCCAATAAGTACAAACAATCCTGGGAATAAAAAAACAAACTTGTGTTTAAAATTCATAATTTTTTTTTGGATTATTTTAAAATGTGGCCGTTAAAAAACGGCCACAAGTTTTACAAAATTATTGCTTATTATCTTCCATTGCTACACCAACAGCATAGGCTTTTCTTACGTTATCTTTTCCTACTCTGTTAAGTATATCTTCCCACTGTTTAGCAGCTTCGTCTAAAGCAGCTTGTGGAGATAATTGACCAGCTAATGCTTTTGCAGCAGCAGTAGCCAATGCAGCATTAAACTCAAAAGTTCCAGGAACTCTTAATGGAAATACTCTATTTTTACTTTGTTCCATTTGTGCAAGAGTATCAACATATGATTGAGCAATATCTTTATCCCAACCAATTTGTGTCCATACATCAACTTTAAAGTCATCATTTCTAAATGGGTTTACACCAAATCTACCAATTCCAATATCTGCTTGGTGGTTAGCTTCGTTAGCAAAGAAACATAGGTAATCGAAAGCCATTTCTTTCTCTTTACTTTTCTTAGCTACTCCAACTGCCCATCCCCATACGAAGAAAGGAGCTTGGTTAAAGCCTTCATCCCAAGAGTTAGTTTTTCTGTTCCAAACTTTTGTAGCTCCTGGTAACTGTGCAGCACCAACTTTATTGTTTATTGGACTATCTGGTTGCATAGCAGCAACAAATGCATCATCCCATGAAAAACTAAACAAAGTTTGTCCTCCACCAAATGATCCAATTTCATCACCTAAACCAAAATTTATTCCTCCTGGTGGAACATATTTGGTTGCCGCAACCCAATCTGTTAATGCTTCAACAAAACCTGGATTGTTAATTAGTGGTTTCATAGTTTCTAAATCAAAGAAAAAACCACCTGGTGTTTTTGGATTTTTAGAGTAAGCAGCAGATCTTGAATAGAAAGCAGCATACATTAGGTCATCTTTTTTCATAACTTCTGCTGATCCATATTCTTTCTCGCCATCACCATCCCAATCCCATCCATTGAAATAAGCGGCCATTTCTCCATATTCTTTCCAAGTTGTTGGTACCTTTAACTCTTTCCCAGTAGCTTCCTTATATTGTTTTTGGTACTTAGGATTATCAATTACATCTTTTCTATATTTTAGATAATGTCTGTCTCCATCAACCGGAAACTGATACATAACACCATCCCAAGATGCTACACCAATGTGCGATGGAGTAACGTCTTTCATTTGTTTCATCTCAACGTATTTCTTTGGAACTGGCTCTAAGTATCTTCTCCAATCGTTAATGAAGTTTGAAAATCCAAAAACGATGTCATATGGAGCTTGTCCAGCTTGAAATGGTACCATTGCTTTCGCATATAAGTCACCTGCTGGTGTATGAGTAACATCAACTTTTGCTCCGGTAAGTTTAGCGAACTGCTCAGCATGTAGAGCTGTTGGCTCTCCCATTACTGGTACAGCATGTGTATTAATCTTAAGCGTCTTGCCTTTATAGTTTTTCTTAGACATAGACTCGTAAGAACATTCACCTGGAATATCCCCAGTTGCTTTGATATGTGGAAACTGATCGCTCCACTTATCAGCATACGCAACAGGACTAAATACCAACAAAGCTGATATTAGAGCGGTTACGCAAGTTTTTATTGTCTTCATCTTTTTTCCTCTCTTTATTGTTAATTATGGAACTAACACTGCACGACCTTTAATCTTACCATCATTTAAATCATGTAGTGCTTTATTAGCTTCTTCAAGTTTGTATTCTTTCATTGAAAGTTTTACTAAACCTTTATCTGCTAGTTCCATTAATTCATATAATTCAGCCCATGTACCTACTAAGCTTCCAACTATACTTTTTTCTTGATCGATCATATCAATCGCCAAAACTCTTATTTCTTCTCCGTAACCTACAATATAGAAAGTCCCAGTTGCTTTGGTCATTTTAATTCCCATTGGCGTAGAACCTTTTTCACCAACAAAATCTATAACAGCCTCTGCACCTTTTCCTTTTGTAAGTTCTTTTACTTTTTCAATCTCATTACCATCTATTAAAACCCCATGGTCAGCTCCTAGTTCCATTGCGTGTTCTAAAGGTGCTTTTGCTTTTTCAACAACAATAATATTTGCAGCACACATTGCTTTCATACATTGAATTGCTATATGTCCTAATCCACCAGCACCTATGATTACACAATTTTCACCTGGCAGAAGGTGTCTAGTAGCTTTTTTAACAACTCTGTAAGCAGTTAAACCTGCGTCTGAAAATGGCGCAACGTCTATTGGACCTAAAACTTTTGGAATTTTTATTAGATTTCTTACGCTAGTTTGAAGTAATTCTGAATATCCCCCGTGTTTTACATTCAAACCTGCAAAAATTGGATCTTCAGCATGCATATCGTTTCCTCTTCTACAATCTAAGCATGTTCCTCCTGTGCCAGAAACTTTAGGGTGTAAAATAACTGCATCACCTTTTTTAAATCCTGTAACATCTTTACCAACTTCCTCTATCCATCCAGCGTTCTCATGTCCCATTACCATCGGCAACAGATCGTTATTTTGATCTGTAATGTGCTTCCAAACTCCTTCAATTATATGCAAATCAGTTCTACAAACACCTGCAGCTCCAATTTTAACAATGACATCGCTTGCTTTCTCAATTTTAGGATTTGGTAACTCTTCACCTGTGACCCAAACATCTGCTTTCATTTCTGGGTCATACTTATGTAAAACCTGTGCTTTCATTATTTCCTCTCTAATTTTTTTTATAAACAAATTCTAAATTGAAATAAAAAATATGTCTAGAAACTTAGAATAATTTTAAATACCAATTACAACTTGGGATTGTTAATTAACTTTGTTTTTGCAGTCGCCTGTTTTGAAAAACTCATCCATATTATCTATGGCCAGATTGGCCATTGCAGTTCTAGTTTCTTTGGTTGCGCTGCCTAGGTGTGGGAGAATAAAAGCACTTTTGTGTTTAAGATATCCAGGATTTAAATTTGGTTCATTTTTATATACATCCAGCCCAACTGCATAAACTTTTCTTCTTTCCAAAGCATCTATTAAAGCTTCATCTTCAATTATATCTCCTCTTGCAACATTGGTCACAACTGCACCTTTAGGTAATAATTCCAGTGCATCTTTATTAATTAAATTAATTGTCTCTTTAGATGCAGGACAGCATACTGAAAGTACATCAGAAACTTTCATCAGATCATTTAAGTTGTCGTGGTAAGTTGCGCCTTGTTCTTTTTCTTCGCTTAATTTTGAACGATTGTGATAATGAATTATCATACCTAAAGATTTAGCTATTTTTGCTATTTTTTGACCAATTCTCCCCATGCCGAGTATTCCTAATCTTGTGCCTGTTAGTTGTTTACCAATCAACATATCTGCTGACCAAACCCAGCCTCCTTCTCTAGCTTTTTCAATACCTTCAGATGCTCTTCTGCATGCACCTAATATCAACAAAACCCCAATTTCTGCAGTGGCATCAGTTAAAACATCTGGTGTATTTGTAACTGCAATGCCTCTTTTCTTTGCAGCTTCTAAATCTATATTACCAAAACCTACAGCAAAATTTGATATAATTTTAACACTATCAGGTAATTGATTGATTGTTTCTGCATCAAGCTTATCTGTTAGAGCTGATAAAATACCATCACAGCCCGCACTCATCTCTATTAGCTTCTTTTGAGAATAGAGTTCATCATTTAAATTAAAATTAGCATCAAATAATTCTTTAGCTTTATCCTCACAAGATCTTAAAAGCCTTCTTGTGATTAAAATTTTTTTCATTTTATTTTGGATTAATTTAGATCAAAAACCTTACCAGGATTCATGATGTTGTTTACATCAATGCTTCTTTTAATAGCTTTCATTACTGGCAAATTGTCTGGGTGCTCTCTTAATAAGTAATGTTTTTTTTGAAGACCAATTCCATGTTCTCCTGTAATTGTTCCCTCTAACTCTAAAGCTTTGTTAATTAGATCATCGCTATACTGTCTAATTTTTTTTTGTTTTTCTTCATCATCAGGATCATACAATATTATAGAGTGAAAATTTCCATCTCCTACATGACCAACCATTGGTGCAGTTAGACCTAATTTTTTTACTTCTTTTTCCGCCCATGAAATGCACTCAACTAACTTTGAAATTGGTACACAAACATCTGTAGAATACACTTTCATATCATGACCTAAAGCTTTTACTGAATAGTAAACATCATGCCTTGCTTTCCATAATATTTTTTGTTCTTCAGGAGAAGATGCCCATTGAAAATCACTTCCACCATTATTTTTTGATAATTCTTCAACAATTTTTATAGACTCGTTATTTGATAGTTCACTACCATGGAATTCAAAGAATAAAGTTGGTGATGCTTTGATGTTTTCTAACTTTGAATATTTTATGCTAATTTCCATTTGATCTTTGTTTAACATTTCAATTCTTGCAATTGGAACACCATACTGAATAACTTCTTGCGCTGTCTTTACTGCTGAGTCTAAATCTGGAAAATAGCAAACTGCACTCATTATGCTCTCAGGTATTGGTGATAATCTTAATTGAACCTCTGTAATAATTCCTAAAGTTCCCTCAGATCCAATAAACAAATTAGTTAAGTTATATCCCGCAGAAGTTTTTTTAGTTCTTGCCCCGGTTTTAATTATATCTCCATTAGGTAAAACAACTGTTAAACCAGAAATAACTGTTCTCATTGTTCCATATTTAACTGCCATAGTTCCTGAAGCTGAAGTAGATGCCATTCCACCGAGTGCAGCATCTGCACCAGGGTCTATTGGAAAAAATACACCATCTTCTCTTAAATATTCATTTAATTGCTTTCTTGTTACATTTGCTTGTACTCTGCAATCAAAATCCTCAGCATTTACGCTTAAAACTTTATTCATTTTTTCTAGAGAAATTGTAATACCATTTTGATTTCCAACAACATGACCTTCAAGAGATGTGCCAGTTCCAAACGGGACAACAGGAATTTTATGCTCGTTACAAATTTTTAGAATTTTTGAAACTTCTTCATTAGTTTCTGGAAATACAACTGCCTTCGATAATATTGGATTATAAGTATCTTCTCCTCTTGCATAATTTGCACGAGTAGACTCAGAAGTAGAAAATCTCCCGTTAAATATCTTTTTTAATTCTGCTTGGACAGTTTCGTTCATTCTTTAATAATACAAAAATATTAATTAAAAATACAGTTTATTTAGAAAGCATCTTGCCTATGTTTTCTAAGGCTTGCATTATATTATCTCTAGATGCGGCAAAACTAAATCTAACGTAATCATTACAAGTTTTACCGAATGCAGTACCAGGAACAATTGCAACACCTGCTTCATGCATAGCTTTTTTGCAAAACTCAGATCCATTCATGCCAGTCCCTTTTATATTCGGAAAAGCATAAAAAGCTCCTCCCGGCAAACTACACTCCACTCCTGGTAAATCATTTAATCCTTTATGAATTAAATTTCTTCTTAATGTAAATTTATCTAACATATCTTTAATTGAGTCTTCAGGACCATCTAATGCGGCTATACCAGCATATTGGGCTGCTGCATTTACACATGATACACTATTAATCAAAAGTTTGTTTACATGTTCAACCAAATGCTCTGGCCAGTAACTCCAACCAAGTCTCCATCCAGTCATAGAATATGCTTTACTCCAACCCTCAAGAACAATCAATCTGTCTCTTAAATTAGGATAGTTAAAGAAAGTTGGCATTTCCTTATAGTCAAAAATTTGTCTACTATAAATTTCATCACTTAAAATTGTGACCTGCGGATGTTTTTCTAATTCTTTTGCTAAGTAATCAATTGCTGGTTTTTCAACAAAACTTCCAGTTGGGTTATTTGGATTAATCAAGATTAAAAGTCTAGTTTTGTCAGTTATTAAAGATAGAATTTTGTCTGGGTCAAATTTTAAATCTTTATCCTCAGTTAAGTCGTATGGAACAGCTTTTGCTCCAGAGTAGTTAATCATTGATTCATAAATTGGAAAAGCTGGAGTAGGATGAATTATCTCAACACCTGGTTCACCATAACAAGTAATTGCATAATACATTGTAGGTTTACCACCTGGCATTATTAAAACTCTATTTGGATCAATATCAGCATTATAAAGTCTCTTGACCCATCTTGCGACAGCTTCTCGACATTCTGGAATTCCATTTGATAAAACATAACCATGATGACCATCATCTAGAGCTTTTTTTGCAGCTTCAACTACATGTTTTGGAGTTTTAAAGTCAGGTTGTCCTAGACCTAAATGAATCATAGGTTTGCCTTGTGCTTCTAATTTTTTTGCTTCTGCTAAAACAGAAAATGCACTTTCAGTTCCTAAACGATCTAATGCTTTTGCTAATTCAATCATAATTTTTCGTCGACAAACTAACTGAAAAGCAACTTCATGTCTATTTATTTAAAGTGAAAATAATAATAAAAATTATTTATAAAAAATATTTAATTACGGTAAATTATCTTTGATCTATCTAACTCTTTTACACTTTTGCAGCCCATAAGGATCATATTTCTTCTAATTTCATCGTGTATATTTTGAAGCAGCCTCTCTACTCCTTGCTGTCCACCCGCTCCTAAACTGAACAAAAAAGCTTTACCAAAACTACAAGCAGTTGCACCTGCAGCTAAAGCCTTGAGAACATGAGTTCCCCGTCTAACACCTCCATCCAAAATTATCTCAACCTTGTCACCCACAGCATCTGAAATAGCCTTTAGTTGATCAAATGGAGTTCTAGATCCGTCAAGCTGTCTTCCTCCATGATTAGAAATTATTATTGCTGTACAACCAATATCAACTGCTCTCTTTGCATCCTCTACAGACATCACACCCTTTAGCGCAAAAGGTCCATCCCATTTTTTTATACAATATTCTGCATCATCCCAATTCATATTAGGATCGTACTGTTCATTAACATAATCTATAACTGATTTAGTTATACTAGTTCCTTTATCAGTTTTGTGTTTAATATTAGCTAGTTCAAACTTTTTGTTTGTAAAATATCTAAATAACCATCCAGGTCTCATTGCGAAATTCATTATACTTTCTAATGTAAATTTAGGGGGAGTTGTAAAACCAGTTCTGTGATCTCTTTCTCTATTTCCCGCAACCAACGTATCGACGGTTAAGCACAAACCATCAAAGTTTGCTCTTTTGCACCTATCAATTAAATCATCAGTAAATGATTTATCTTTATGAATATAAAGTTGAAATAATTTTGGACCACTTGATATGTTAGCAATTTCTTCAATGGAAAATGATGCCATTGTCGACATGCTATACATGGTACCAAATTTTTCTGCAGCTCTAGCTGAAGCTTTATCTCCATCAGGATGATATAAACTTTGCATAGCAGTTGGAGATAAAAAAATTGGCATATCTATTTTTCTACCAAAAACTGTGGTTGATAGATCTGGTTCTCCTACACTTCTCAGAATATTGGGGATTAAGTCGCAATCATCAAATGAATTTGTATTTCTTTTTAAAGTGGTTTCATCGTCTGCACCACCATCAATGTAATGAAAAATCGGAGCTGGTAATCTTTTTTTAGCTAACTTTCTAAAATCCTCAAAATTGTAACAATTCTTCAAACTCATGCATTTCGGAATCTTAAATTATTTCGATTAAGATCACTGATCTTTGTGCAGCCCATTAATTTCATGTCTCTTACTAATTCAGTTTTATATAAGTTAAGTGCCCTCTCAACACCTTCTTGACCTGCTGCAGCTAAAGCATAAAGATATAATCTTCCACCAGCACATGCTTTTGCACCCATAGATAAAGCTTTTAACATATGAGTACCTCTTTGAAATCCACCTTCACAAATAACATCTAACTTATCACCAACTGCATCAACAATTTCAGCTAATTGATCGAATGGTGATCTAGATCCATCAAGTTGTCTTCCTCCATGATTTGATACCATTATACCAGTGCATCCGATATCAACTGCTCTTTTAGCATCTTCAACGCTCATAACTCCCTTAAGCGCAAAATGGCCGCCCCACTGAGAGCACAATTTTTCAGCGTCGTCCCAGTTCATAGATTGATCCAACATAGTAGAAAAATAATTACCAATTGAAGTATTTGTGTCAGTTCCTTCTTTAACGAAATCTTGAAGATGTGGTAGTTCAAATTTTCCTTTGGTTAAATAATTTATTCCCCACATTGGTTTTGTGGCAAAACTAAACAAACTCGAAAGTGTTAATTTTGGAGGTGATGTAAATCCAGTTCTTAAATCTCTTTCACGATTTCCTCCTGTTATCGTATCAACAGTTAAAGCCATCACATCAAATTTAGCTGCTTTTGCTCGTTCTAAACAAGAGTCATTTAATCCTCTGTCTTTATGGAAATAAAATTGAAACATTTTTGGTGTGTCTATTAAAGATGAAATTTCCTCAACACTAACTGTAGCCAATGCCGAAACACCAAACATCGTATTAAACTTCTTTGCAGCTTTTCCAACCGCTCTTTCTCCTTCGTAATGGAATAACCTTTGCAGAGCTGTTGGAGAACAATAAAAAGGTAAATCTAATTTTTTTCCAAAAATAGTTGTCGACAAATCCACATTTTCAACACCTCTTAAGACATTTGGTACTAAGTCAACATCATTAAATGCACTACTGTTTCTTGCATAAGTTATTTCATCATCCGCAGCCCCATCAATATAATGAAATATTGGAGATGGAAGCTTTTGTTTTGCCAATTTTCTAAAGTCATAAAAGTTATGACAATCTTTTAATCTCATATCTTAAATTAAAATTTTTTTGTAAAATTAAACATATAACTATTTGCCCCAGGATTTTTATCTCCAAGACTCGCATTAGAAATATGATTATAAGAAATACCTAATTCAGAATTAGATGAGATATCAAATAATATCTGTATTTGTGTCTTAAATTCAATTTCGTGACCTAAGTCCTTGCCATCTCCTTCGTCGTAATATCCAATTGCAAAACTAGGAGAGAAAGTGGTTGAATTAGATTTTTGGTCTAATTGATAACCTGTATAAATATATAATGCATCATCAGCCGTTATCATTGCACCTGTCACAGGCTGAACATTTCCTATGAAAATATCTTTGCTGGCATTAAAATTTATATATTCGGCACCAAATAGATTTGCTCTCTTACCATCATCGCTGAAATCGAACATGCCAGTGTAAAAACTCCATTTATTTTCTGCGTTAGAAAATGAGACAGTAAGAAATGAAATTATTAAAGTTTTAATTAAAATCTTCATATTAAAAATCCTTGTTACTTTATAGATACTTTTCTAATAATTAAAAGGCCGCCAAAAGCAAACAAAATCAAAGGTATTGACCAGAGTAAAAATGTATTTTGGTTTAATTCTGGTTCATATACAATCCATTCTCCATATTTATTTTTTAAATAATCATATATTTCTTCTTCTTCTTTACCTTCATCAATCTTATTTTTTACAACAAGCTTCATACTAACAGCAAAATCGGACTGAGAGTCGTAAACAGATTGACCTTGGCATATCAAACACCTTAAGTTTTTTGTAATTTGATCAACTTTGGTATTTATTTCATTAGCATAGGAAAAATTAAAACTAAAATATAGCAGCAATATTAATTTTAAAATTTTAAGCATTTTTTTTTAATAAATTTTTTATTTCTATTAAATTTTCGCTTGTTAATGGACCAATATACTTTTTTATTATCTCATTTGTTTTACCACTTATAATAAAAGTTTCAGGAACACCAATAGCTCCAAATTCTATTGATTTTGTTCCATCATTATCGCTAATAACTTCTGAATAAGGATTTCCAAGTGAGCTTAAAAAAATTTTTGCATTTTTTGGACTGTCTTTATAATTAATTCCAATTATATTTATGTTCATTTCTTTTAATTTCATTAAAAACTGATGTTCTTCTCTACATGGTGCGCACCAAGATGCCCAAATATTTACTACCGAAGGACTATTTTTATCAAATAAGTCTGAAATATTAATTATTTCATCAGAAAATAGTTTTTTTGCATTAAGTGAAAAATCTATTTTACTTTTTAATTTCTCGTTAGAGTAATCTTTTGATACGTTCAATCCCTTTAGCAAGATTATAAAAATTATTATTAATGTTAGTGTTAATCCTAAAAATTTAATATTTTTGCTCATTTTTTCTAATGATACTTAATAAACCACCAAAACCAATAAATATAGTTGAGATCCATATCCAAATCATTAAGGGTTTATATTGATATCTTACATTATAATAACCATCGTCTTTTAGAATATTAAATACTAAAAAATTATCTGAAAATAATGTTGTCTTAATATCCGCTTCACTCGTAATAGTTAAAGGCTGTTGGTAAATCCTAACTTCCGGGTACAAAACAAAAGAGGAATTTTTATTTGTAACTTCAAAACTAGCTTTAAGAGATTTATAATTGTCCACATCTGTAACATTAACTTCTTTTAATTTTACAACTTTTTCGTTGAATATTCTTTCATCTCCTACTTTCATATTTGAATTGAATTCATTAGAAAAAAGGCCATTTAATAAGATACTAGTAATTAATAAGCTAAAACCAAAATGTGAAATTTTTTGGCTAATCGAGGATTTACTAACAAAAAAATCCTTAATTGTTACTAATAAAAGATAGATGCTCAAAACTATCAGAGGAATAGACAACAGAAACGAATTTTCGGTTTTTGTTAAAATGACATATGAAATAAGTAGTGAAACTAAAAAAATAATTAAAATATTATAGTTAAACTTTTTTAATTTATCTTTAATCCATTTCAAACTTGGGCCAAAGCTCATGAATATTAAAAAAGGAATTAAGAAGGGTATTAAAAGATTATGATAAAAAGGTGGACCAACAGAAATTTTTGAACCATTTAAAACTTCAAGAAAAATTGGATAAATTGTACCAACAAGAACAACAGATAAAAAAAACATCATAAACCAGTTATTCACTAATATCGCAGTCTCTTTACTTAAAATAAAATTCTCTTTGGCTGCGTTTGATATTTTATTCTGATTAAAAAAGAAAATTAATATAGACATCAATATTAGGATAAAGAGAAAACTTAATATATATAGCCCTCTTGATGGATCGTTTGCAAAAGTGTGAATTGAATTTAAAATTCCAGACCTAACAAGAAAAGTACCGCTCATACTTAGTGAGAAAGTTGTAATTGACAAAATAATAGTCCACTCTTTAAACGAATTTCTTTTCTGTAATACAATTACAGTATGCAGGAGTGCTGTTAAGCAAAACCATGGCATTAATGAAACATTTTCTACAGGATCCCAAAACCAAAAACCTCCCCAGCCCAGCTCATAATATGCCCATATAGATCCAAGCAAAATACCAATTGTTAAAAATACCCAAGATACCAATACCCATTTTTTAATATGCCTTGCCCACTTATCTCCAATATTTCCGCTAATCATTGAGGCAAGTGAAGCTGAAAAGATAATAGATGTTCCAACATAACCTAAATATAAAATTGGAGGATGAATAGCTAAAGCAGGGTCTTGTAAAATAGGGTTCAAACCTAATCCCTCGCTAGGAATTGGATATAGCATTTTGAATGGGTTGGAAGTTAATAAAATAAAAACTAGAAAACCTGAAATAATAATTTGTTGAAATAGTATCGTTAAAAGTTTGTATTTAGTATCTTGTGATCTTGAATTTAATAAAAAAATAAATAGAAAAATTGAAAGAACTAATAACCACAATAATAAACTTCCCTCGTGATTTCCCCATGTACCTGATACTTTATAAAATAAAGGTTTTAAAGTATGAGAATTGTTGAAAACAGTTTCATTACTAAAATCAGAAATTACAAAAGCTGCAACTAGACTAAAAAAACTTACCATAATCATTATAGTTTGTATTGAAGTAATTAAAATAAAGTTTTTATCTAAATATTTATTTTCTGAATTTGCATCCAAGTATGACTTAAAAATTAAATAAACAGATGCAATTAAAGCAATATATAAAGAATAATTTCCTAAATAATTAGACATACAAATTAATTGTTTTTCATAGCTTCGCTGACTTCAGGAGGCATATAATTTTCATCATGTTTTGCTAAAATCTTGTCAGCATTTAGAAAACTTTTATCCTTTAAGAAACCTTCAGCAACTACACCCTTACCCTCTTCAAACAGATTAGGTACAGATCCATTAAAGTTGACTAATAATTCATTTTTGAAATCCGTAATTACGAAAAAAATTTCTTTATCGTTTATTTTAATAGAATTTTTTTTCACCATTCCACCAACTCTAATTTTTTGAGCATTTTTGATTTCATTAAGGTTTTTAATGTCTGTTGGAGACTTAAAATATACTACGTTTTCCTCAAGAGATTTAACCACCAAAAAAATTGTAAGAACTAATGAAATTAAAATTAAAAAAATAAAAAGGGCTCTAAATTTAACTTTTTTTCCGTACATGTGAATTTTAGTTAAACTTTAGATGTGGAAGTGTTTGCTAATATCTCTCTGTACGTTTTTTGCTTAGCTACTGATGCAAGTTTCTTTTCATCTAGTGATTTATAATTTTCCTCAAATTTCTTTTTTTCTTTAATTAAATTTAATTTTACTACCGCGTACAAGAAGCTAAAAGAAAATAGAGTAAATATAAATGATGACCAAACGTATACACCGTATCCATTCATATTTAGTAGTTCACTAATCATAATCTATTAAGACCTTTATTTTTAATCTTTAACAGTTCTGTATTATATTTCATTAAAAATATCAAAAGTGAAAATAGAGCAAATGCCGCAGTCATTATAGCTAATGGTGTCAACATTGAAGAATGAATTGTTGTTTCTTCCAAAATTTTTACTGACGCAGGTTGGTGTAAAGTATTCCACCATTCTACTGAAAATTTTATAACTGGAATATTTATAAGACCAATAATTGCAATTATTGAGCTAATTTTTTCTGCTTTACTAATGTCTGTCGTAATCTTCCAAGAAGTAATGAACAATAAATAAAAAATTGAAAGTAAAAGCATTGAAGTTATTCTTGCATCCCAAGCCCACCAAGTTCCCCAGGTTGGTTTTCCCCAAATTGATCCTGTAACTAAAGCTATTATGCTAAAAACAAAACCAGAAGGTGCTAAACTTTTTGTTATTAAAGAGAAATTTTTATTTTTAAAAACAAAAACTCCAAAAGAAAGAATGGAAATAAATGAAAATATTCCGAGTGATATCCAAGCTGATGGAACATGGACATACATAATCCTAACTGAGTCACTCTGCTTATAATCCTCAGGAGAAAGAATTAAAGCTTCAACTAATCCAAGTAACAATACAATTATAAATAGCGCAAATACAAACTTTTGTATTTTATTAATTATCTTTAACGTATTATTCGGATTGAAATAATTAATCATAATTTTTTATAACACATAAATTTTAGATTAAAATTGTTCAAAATTTTCTGACCAAGAATACAGAGGGAGATAGAGGAAAAACAGTACTCTTGATCAGAATTAAATATTTTATAACAAACAGATATGACAGAGATTTGGGACAATTGTGTTTAAATATTGGCTATTAGTTAATTTGAAGGCTTGAAGTAGCTTGATCCACGCTTACCTGAAAAAATTTCATTAATTAGAGGGTGTTTTATAGGCTCTTCAGAGTCATCAAATAATAGATTTTGCTCAGACACATAAGCCTCGTAAGTAATTTCGTCATTCTCTGCTAGTAAATGATAAAATGGCTGATCCTTTCTAGGTCTCACGTTTTTTGGAATCGATTGATACCACTCCTCTGAGTTATTAAATTCAAAGTCAACATCGTAAATCACACCTCTAAAATCGAAGTGTCTGTGCTTTACAACGTCTCCAATTGAAAATTTAGCTTTTTGAGTACTCACTATATAAATATGGATATTTGATGAAAAAAATCAATAAAAAAAATATAAATGTTTTATTAATCTGTTAATATGTAGCAGTGAATAAATCACTTCTAAAATTCATTACAGACGTTGGGCCTTTAGCTATTTTTTTCTTCTTTTATTATAACAGTGATAAAAATTTAAAAGTTGCAATACCACCTCTAATTGTCGCAACAATAATTTCTGTTCTCTTGGTTTGGATACTGGAAAAAAAAGTTCCGATGGTTCCTTTGTTAGGAGGAATTTTAATTACTCTATTTGGAGGCTTAACAATTTATTTTGATAATCCAATTTTTATTTATATGAAACCCACTATTATAAATATTTTATTTGCCTTAGCTTTATTCTTTGGAAAATACTTCACCAATGAACCAGTTTTAAAATTAATACTTGGAAAAACACTGCCAATGTCTGATGAAGGTTGGAAAATTTTGAATAACAGATGGACTTATTTTTTTATTTTTTTAGCTATATTAAATGAAATTGTTTGGAGAACTCAAACAGAAGAATTTTGGGTTAACTTTAAAGTTTGGGGAATGCTACCAATTACATTCATCTTTACAGCATCACAAGTTGGGTTGATTAATAAACACAAATTAAATGAGTAATTTAAAATTAGTAATAAATAATTCAAATAAAGAACAAAACCAAAGGTATTTTTTTGAAAAAAAAGAACTAAAAATTATATTAGACCTATATGCTAAAATGGTATCTGAAGGATCTTGGAAAGACTATGGCCTCTCAATATCAAGTAAAAGAGTAAGTTTTAGTATTTTTAAAAATGCAGCAGAAAAAGCTATCTACAACATTAGTAAAAATTTTAAACCTTCTAATAAGAATTTGAAATATTTAATAACTGATAGAAATGGTAAAATTTTAAATAATGCTTATGATTTAGAAATACTTCTAAAAAAAACAAATTGGAAAAAACTATAGTTTTTGATTATCTTCTTTGACCAAACAATCTTAAAAGCATTATAAATAAATTTATAAAATCTAAGTATAATGTTAAAGCTCCCATAACAGCTTTCTTGCCAATTACTTCACCTGAATCTGATGCTGCGTACATATTCTTAATTTTTTGTGTATCGTATGCTGTTAATCCAACAAATATAAGAACTCCAATAATTGAAATAGCAAAGTACATCATTGAAGATTTTAAGAAAATATTTACTAAAGATGCGATTATAATACCGATCAAACCCATCATTAAGAATGATCCAAATTTTGTGAGGTCTCTTTTAGTTGTGTAACCATATATACTCATAGCTCCAAATGTTGCTGAAGATATGAAAAATACTCTCGTCACACTAAGTCCTGTGTAAACTAATAAAATTGATGATAGTGATAAACCCATTAAGGCTGCAAAAATCCAAAAAGTAGTTTGAGCTTTTGAAGAACTCATTTTATTTATCCCAAAACTCATATAAAAAACAATTCCGAGAGGAGCTAACATAACCACCCATTTCAATCCTGATAGATAAATTGCATTTCCGAACTCAGTTAAAGCAACTATTGATCCACTTGCATCTGTAACTACTGACATTTTAAAAGATAGCAATGCAATGATTCCCGTTAGCAAAACTCCAGTTGCCATGTAGTTGTAAACTTTAAGCATGTAGGCTCTAAGGCCTTCGTCCATCACAACAGCTTTTTTTGCTGTCGTTGATCTATTTAAAATATTGTCTCTATTGAATTCCATAATTAAATATATAGTAATAAATTTTAAATTTTTCAAGCAGTCAAAATATAGGTAACAAATACTTAATATTTAATGAATTATAAAAAATTAGGAACAACAAATATAGATATTAGCACGATTTGCCTCGGCACCATGACTTGGGGTGAACAAAATAGCCAAGAAGAGGCCTTCGAACAAATGGATTTCTCACTAGAAAATGGGGTTAATTTTTGGGATACAGCAGAACTTTATGCGGTACCTCCTAAAGCTGAAACTTTTGGTCATACAGAGACGATCATTGGAAATTGGTTTGAAAAAACAAAAAAAAGAAAAGATGTGATACTTGCAACTAAAGTTTGTGGTCCTGCTAGAGATTATATTAGAAATGGTGAAAATAGTTTTGTAGGAAAGAATCTCGAAACTGCACTTCATAACAGTCTTAAAAGACTTAAAACTGATTATATAGATTTATATCAGCTTCATTGGCCAGAAAGAAATGTAAACAATTTTGGAAGACTTGGATATGTGCATAAAGAAAATGAATGGAATAAATTCGAAGACGTGTTGGTTGAATTACAAAAGTATATTGAGCAAGGTAAAATTAGACATGTAGGTTTATCTAATGAAACTCCTTGGGGTGTTATGAATTATCTCAAACTCTCAAAGGAAAAGAGTTTGCCAAGAATGATGTCCATACAAAATCCCTATAGTTTATTAAATAGGTCATATGAAGTTGGATTAGCAGAGGTATCTATAAGAGAAAATATTGGCTGTTTATCTTATTCTCCTTTAGCCAGTGGTTTTTTAAGCGGTAAATATAGAAATAAGCAATTTCCAAAAGGATCTCGGATGGAAAGAGATTGGGATTTTTGGACAAGATATCGAAAACCAAATACTAACGAAGCTGTTGATGAGTATTTTAATATTAGTGAAAAATACAACATTGATATGAGTCAAATGTGTATAAAATTTTGTGAGATACAGGATTTCATGTCTAGCGTTATTATTGGTGCAACAACAATGGAGCAGTTGAAAACAAATATAGAAAGTGTAAAAGTGAATCTTGATAAAGAAATAATTAATGAAATTAATGAAATTCAAAAAAAATATCCAAATCCATGTCCATAATTTTTAAAATAATTTTTTTTATTCTCCTATTAGGATCAACTTCTTATTCAGAAGAATTAAATAAAATAGGAACATTTAAAGACTGGGATGCAATTGTTGTTACTAATGGGGATAGTAAAGTATGTTTTGCTCAATCTAAACCTGTTCTTCAATCTCCTAAAAAAAATGATAGAGATGCAAGATTATTTGTAACTTTTAGACCATCTGAAAAAATTAAAGACGAAGTAAGCACAACCTCAGGCTATGAATACAACAGTCAAAATTCAATTACAGCTAGCTCTGGTAAATCAAAATATAAATTTGATATAGCTCAAGATAATTTTGCATGGATTTCAAGTAATAAAATTGAAAAAAAAGTTGTTAGCAGAATGAAAAAGGCCTCAAGATTAATGGTTACTGGATATAATAAATCTGGATCTCAAACAATTGATCATTATTCTTTGATGGGCTTCACTAAAGCATATAACGCAGCTAAAAAAAGCTGTAGTTAAATAATGAAATCAAAGAAAAAGATAGTTCTTGCCTATTCTGGAGGTTTGGACACATCAATCATATTAAAATGGTTACAGGAAAATTATGATGCAGAAGTAATTTGTTATACTGCAGACATTGGTCAAGAAATAGATAGAAATAAAATTTTCAGAAACGCAAAAAAACTTGGCGTAAAAAATATTATTATTCAAGATCTAAAAGATATTTTTGTAAAAGATTATGTTTATCCAATGATTAGGGGCCATGCAATATATGAAGGTGTTTATTTGCTTGGAACCTCAATTGCTAGACCTTTAATAGCCAAAGATCAAATTAGAATTGCTAAAAAATTTAATGCCTATGCTGTATCTCATGGATCAACAGGAAAAGGAAATGATCAAGTAAGATTTGAGTTAGGTTATCATTATTTTGGTCCTAATATAAAAGTTATTGCGCCTTGGAGAATTTGGAAGCTGAAATCTAGATCAGATCTAATTAATTATGCAAAAAAAAATAAAATTGAAATACCTAAAGACAAGAAAGGAGCGCCACCTTTTTCAGTAGACGATAATATTTTTCATACATCAACAGAAGGAAAGTTGTTAGAAAATCCAAAAAACTCTGCACCTGACTTTATCTTTCAAAGAACGGTATCTCCAGAAAAAGCACCTAATAAATCTTCAATTGTAAAAATAGATTTTAGAAGTGGAGATCCAATTGCAGTGAATGGGAAAAAATTATCTCCATCTAAATTGCTTGGAAAATTAAACGACATAGCTGGAAAAAATGCTATTGGAAGAGTTGATCTAGTAGAAAATAGATTTATCGGTATAAAATCAAGAGGTGTATACGAAACACCAGGCGGAACTTTATTAATGCACGCTCATAGGGCTATAGAGTCTGTTACACTTGATAAAGATACAATGCATAAGAAAGAAAAAATTATGCCTAGATATGCGGAACTGATTTACAATGGATATTGGTTTTCTAAAGAGAGATTTAAATTACAAAGAATTGTTGATCTTAAGAGAAGTAAAGTTAATGGATCAGTTAAATTGAGGTTATATAAAGGGAATGTTATTATTCATTCAAGAATAACTAAAAGTTCAGCTTATTCTATGAAAAAAGTTTCATTTGAGGAAAATAAAACTTTTAATAAATCAAATGTTGAAAGATTTATTAATTTTCACAAGAAAAAATTAAAATAAAAT
Organism: uncultured Pelagibacteraceae bacterium; assembly: GCA_902580505.1. GTDB lineage: Bacteria > Pseudomonadota > Alphaproteobacteria > Pelagibacterales > Pelagibacteraceae > Pelagibacter. The sequence continues at coordinate 16,698 of CACHLB010000002.1, read as the reverse complement.
ATCATGAATTTTGAACCAAGTCGGGCGCAAGCCACTAATAAACTAGATAATTTTATTGAAAATAATCTTTCTGAATATTCAAGATTGAGAAATTTTGATTTTGGTCCAGATAAAAGATCAAATATATCTTGTATTTCTCCATATATATCTCATGGAATATTAAATGAGTTAGAAGTTATAGATAAAGCCTTAAAGAAATTTTCATTTTCTAAAAATGAAAAATTTATTCAGGAGGTTTTGTGGCGTACTTATTGGAAAGGATGGTTAGAATTAAGACCTAGTGTATGGACAGATTACATAATAGAAATAAAAATTATAAGAGAAAAATACAAAGATAATAAAGATTATTTAAATGCCATTGATGGAAATACAAATATAGAATGTTTTAATGAATGGGTTAAAGAATTAAAAGAATTTAATTACCTTCATAATCATACAAGAATGTGGTTTGCCAGTATCTGGATTTTTACTTTAAATTTACCTTGGCAATTAGGAGCTGAATTTTTTATGAAACATCTCTATGATGGAGATGCAGCATCTAATACATTGGGATGGAGATGGGTTGCTGGGATACAAACACAAGGTAAGCATTATTTGGCAAGTGAATGGAATATAAAAAAATTTACTAATAACAGATTTAATAACATTAATTTAAATGAAAATGTACCACCTAAAATTAGCGAGAAAATATACAAGGCTGTCTTAAAAGATTTTAGTAATCCAGTAAGTTTGGATGAGCAAAATTTAATTATTTTTGATAATAATCTTTCTTTTGAGTTGACTGATTTCAAAGACCATAAATTTAAAAAGATTTATTTAGTTAATAATAATAACGAAAGTAGAAATATTAAACTTAGTGAAAAAACAATGAAATTTAAGACTAATTTAATTCAGGATCAAAAAAGAAGGTTGGATGAAAAATCTTTGGATTGTGAAATTATTGATATTGGTAACCTTAAAACAATTGAGAATAGTTATTTTTTTTATCCTTGTGTTGGAGAAAACTTAGATTATTTAACTTCTCAAGGAATAAATAATATAAAATTTCTTTATCGTAATTTAGACCGAAGTTCTTGGAAATATTGCAATAAAGGTTTTTTTAATTTCAAAAAGTACATACCAACTATAATTAAAGAATTTTTTTAAAGAACTATTGTAAATTATCAAAATTATGAGATAACAATAATATGAATAATCCGCAAGTTCTTGAAATTATTGAAAATCTTAAAGGCAGAAGGAATTATGAAGAAAAGAAAGCTTCAAAATTAGGTTTCAACTCTCTTTACACATACATTGAAAATAAAATATTAAAAGAGAAAGAAGCTGAAGCAGCAAAAATTCTTGAACAATCAGCCCCTAAAGAAGAAGTGATTGAAGCAGAAAAACCAGAGAAAAAGAAAAGCTGCTCTTGTTGTTAATTAGTTATTTTTTGAACATTTCTTAGAACAATATTTCACTTTATCCCAGTTTAATTTCCATTTTTTTCTCCAAGTAAAAGGTCTCTTACATACAGGGCAAATTTTTGTGGGTAAATTTTCTTTTCTCACTATGCAGTATTTTGTTTAATAAATTTTTCTGCCTCAGCTAAAATTAATTTTTTTCTATCAGGTTTCATTTTATCGAAAATTCTAACCATCATAGAAAGTCTAGGATTTTTTAAAAAGAAGGCTCTATTTCTATTAATGAATCTCCAATAAAGACCATCCATGGTATTGCACCATTCTCCTTTTTTAAAATCCATCATTTTCATGAAATAAGCGGAGCCGCAAATATATGGTTTTGTTGCAAATATTCCTCCATCACTGAAAAGACCCATTCCATAAACATTCGGGACCATTACCCAGTCTGAGGAATCCACAAACATTTCCATAAACCATTTGTAAACATATGTTGGCTTAACTTCACATAAATTCATTATGTTTGATAAGATCATTAACCTTTCAATATGATGTGACCAACCATAATTCACTGCATTTTTAATAGCATAATCTAAAGGTGGTAATCCTGTTGTTCCTTCGTACCATGAGTTTTTCATTTTTCTATTTTGTTTAAAAAAATTTCTAGTTTCCATTTCTTTTGAATAGCTTTGATATATTCCCCTCATAAATTCTCTCCATCCGATTACTTGACGAATATAACCTTCTAAGGAATTTAATCTTATTTTATTTTTGTTGTGAAAATCTAAAACTTTTTTAATGATAAATTCTGGAGTGATAAGACCTAAATTGATGTAAGGACTTAAAGCACTATGAAATAATATATTGTCTTTCTGATCAACTGCATCTTCATAATCCCCAAATAAATTTGATTTCTCTTTAATAAAAAAATTTAATAATTTAATTACATCATCATATTCCGTAGCAAACCAAAAATCTTTCGTATTACCTGGGTGACTTTTAAAATTTTTATCAATTAAAATTTTTAGTTTTTTCGTATGAACAGTCTCAGTAATTTTAGGAAATTTGGGTATAGATATATTTTTTGGAAGTTTATTTCGATTTTCTTCGTCAAAACTCCATTTGCCTCCTTCTGGATTACCATCTTTTTTCATGAGTATATCCAAATCTCTTCTAGTATCTTTATAAAAAACTGCCATAAAAGGTTTTTTTGATTTTGATAAATAGTTTTTAAATTTTTCTCTAGAATTTAAAAACATTGGTGTTTGAATAATATTCCATTTAATTTTTTCTCTTTTTAAAAAATTGTTAATTTTATTTTCAAAAAACTTATCCTCAATTTCGAAACTTGAAATTTCTTTAATTTTTTTTGCTTTAATTATTTTTTTTAATTTTTCTGTGTAATCCAGCTTGAAAGGTTTATCCTCGATCGAAGAATATTCTAATTTAAATTTATTTTTTTTTAGTCTATCTGCGTGAGATCGCATGCAAGATAAGAACAATAATATCTTTTGTTTATGATGCTTTTCGTACGTACAGAGCTGATAATCTTCAGCCATAAAGAAAAAGTGGTCTTTTCTGTACTTTTCTAGATATTTCTCTGAGAAAAGCTGATTTCCAAGTAGAAAAAATAATTTCATTAACTATATATAACTCTTTAAAAATTTATGTCAGAAAAATATTTAGTAGTAGGTGCGACAGGATCTATCGGATCTAATTTAGCCGAACAGTTATACGCAGCCGGGAAAGAAGTACATTTAATCGGTAGGGATGAAGAAAGAACAAAATCTTTGTCTGAAAAACTAAATTGTAAATATACAGTCTCTGATGTTTTAGAAAATGGTTTTGTTGAAAAGATTAAGTCCGAAATAGATGATATCAAAGGTATAGCTTATTGTGTTGGTTCAATTGATTTAAAGCCTTTGAGAATGGTTTCAGAACAAGATTTTACAAAATGTATGAAACTAAACTTATATTCTGCAGTAGATTTAATTAAAGGTTATCAAGAAAGTTTAAAAAAAAATAAAGGATCGATTGTTTTGTTTTCAACTGTTGCTGCTCAAAGGGGTTTTACAAATCATGCAATTATAGCTTCAACTAAAGCAGCTGTTGAAGGATTAACTGTTTCTTTAGCAGCAGAATTTGCTCCTAATATAAGAGTAAATTGCATTGCTCCAAGTTTAACTAATTCAAAAATTGCAGAGCCAATGCTTAAAAATAAAGTTTTAGCTGATGGTATAGCAAAAGCCCATCCATTAAAAAGACTTGGAGAAGGTAAAGACTCGGCTTCGCTTGCAAAATTTCTAATAACTGAAGACAGTTCTTGGGTTACAGGACAAATTATTGCTGTCGATGGTGGTAGATCAAAACTTTCATAGAGTGAAGAAATTATTATTTCTTTTATCATTAATACTATTCTCAACTAATTCATTTAGTAAAAATTTTAATTTTAATAAAATTATTGAATTAGAAGCACCTTGGGGTTCGTCGTTCGTTAATGAAAGTGAAATGATTGTTACCGAGAAAGGTGGCAAAATAAAATTTGTAAACATTTCTACAAGGGAGATAAATGAAATTGATCATAACTTAAATTTTGTAGAATATGGACAGGGAGGATTATTGGATATTCTGTATCATGAAGATTACATTTACATCTCATACACAGAAAATAGAAATAATTGGAAGACTAGTACTTCAATTGCACGTGCAAAATTTAATAAAAACAAATTAAATTTTAAAAATATTTTTCAAGCCAATCCACCAATTGACTCGCCCTATCATTTTGGTTCAAGACTTGCAATTAAAGACAACTATTTATTTGCTTCTGCAGGTGAAAGAGGCGGGGGAATGATTGCTCAAGATGGAAATAAACATCCAGGAAGTATAATTAGAATTTATCTAGATGGTGGTATTCCAAAAGACAATCCTCGTTTTGAGGGGAAATCAGACTGGCTACCTGAAATATATCAAATTGGTGTAAGAAATCCTCAAGGTTTAGCTTTATCACCTTTTGATGGAAAAATTTATATGAGCAATCATGGTGCAAAAGGAGGCGATTGGTTTGGTGAAGCAAAGAAAGGTGAAAATTATGGTTGGAAAATTCTTGGATGGGGTGGCACAAATTATTCAGGTATACCAATAGGGCCAAAATGGAAACCTGGCTTTACAAAAGCCATTCAATATTGGGTTCCATCAATAGCCACAAGTGCAATCACAATTTATAAAGGTAATGAATTTAAAGATTGGAATGGTCATGCATTAATTACTTCTCTTAAAGATAAGTCTTTAAGAAAATTAGAGTTTAATGATTTATCAAACGTAAAAGAGGAAATAATATTTAAAGATAAAATTGGAAGAATCAGAGACATACAAATTCATCCTATAAATGGTAAACTATATTTTTTAAATCAAGATGGATTGTGGTTGATGGAAAATTCTAGTTAGTATCAAAAAGCTCTTTAAATAATTTAAATTCACCAATTTTAAAAATAATTGCATCATCTTTTTTAAATCCAAATTTTTCTGCATTTTGCTTAAACCTTAAAGGGGGCTCTAATATTGGTTCAAGTGATAAGACAAAAGTTCCCCAATGCATTCCAATTACTTTTTTACTTTTTAAATCTTTAGCAAGTCCAAGGGCTTCTTCAGGGTTAGTGTGATAAGCAGAAGAATCTTTAATTGAAGCCATAGGATAAAAATTATATGCGCCAATGTTAATAAATGTTAAATCAATTGGACCATACTTATCTCCCAATTCTTTATATATTTTTCCAACGCCAGTATCACATGAAAATAATATTTTTTTTCCTTTGTATTCAATCAAATAGCTGCCCCATAAAGTTTTGTTAGTATCCGTTAAACTCCTTTTTGACCAGTGGACTGATGGCAAAAAAGTAATATTTAAATTCTGATTTATTCTTATTTGATCATACCAATCCATTTCATTTACATCTTTAAATCTATTAATTTTAAAATATTTTTTTAGTCCTAAAGGTAACAGGACTTTAGATTCTTTATAAGGAAATCTCATTATTGTTTTCATATCTTGATGATCGTAGTGATTGTGAGTTAGTAGAAAAATGTCTGTTCTTGGTATCTCATTAAGTTTTAATGCTGGTTCGGTAAATCTCTTTGGCCCAAAAAATAAAGGTCCTGCATTTTTTGAAAAAACTGGATCTGTTATTATTGTTATTCCCCCTAATTTTAATAAAAATGTTGCATGACCTATCCATGCTACATAATCTTCTTTTTGGAAATTATTTAAATCCAATAAAACTTTTTCTTTTTTAATGATATTGCTTTCAGGAAAAGTCATATCTAATTTTTTTTTTTCTTGGTTAAAGACCTTAAAAGACCAATTGAAATTCATATCAATCACCTTTGATCCTTCAGGATTACGAAATGTGCCATTTGCTAAATGATGATATTTTTTTTTCATATCCGATTAATAATTTTTTGAAATAATATCTTGAATTGTATTACTTATAACTATTGTTCCAGCTTTGTTAGGATGTATGCCATCCTGTTGATTTAGATTTGGATCAAGAGCAACACCCTCTAGCAAAAATGGAATTAAGGGTAAATTATATTTTTTTGACAATTTAGGATAAATAGCATCAAAATTTTTTTTATACTTAGTTCCATGAGTTGTTGGCGCAACCATCCCAGCTATTATAGTTTTTATTTTTTTACTGTTAGCGATTTTAATTATTTCTTCTAAATTTCTCTCGGTTTCATCTGGTTGAATTCCTCTAAGCATATCATTTGCCCCAAGACCAAGGATGATTAGATCAATACCGGGTTCTGATAAACTCCATTCTGCTCTATTCAATCCACCAGAAGAAGTACTACCTGACACACTTCCATTTATTACCTCAATATTTAAACCACTCCTAACGAGATTACTTTCTAAAACCAAAGATAAGTGTTGCTCTTTAGGTAGACCATAACCCGCCATTAAACTATCGCCGAATAATATAACCTTTTCTATTGCACTTGCATTTATGTGCACTAGAAAGAATAACAATATTTTTATAAATAAACTTTTATTCATGAACACACTTCTTAAATTAAAAAAAATAAATCTCAAATACCAAACTGGGAAGGACAATATCAATGTTTTAAAAAATATTGATTTAACTATAAAAAAAAAAGAAACTGTATCTGTGGTTGGAGAAAGTGGGTCAGGAAAAACAAGCTTGATTATGCTTATTGGTGGACTAGAACGTCCAACCTCAGGGAAAATTATATTTCAAGACAGGGAAATAACAAATCTTAATGAAGACGAAGTATCTGAAATTAGAAAGCAAAATATAGGAATTATATTTCAATCTTTCTATTTAATTCCAAATTATACAGCTGTTGAAAATGTAGCTTTAACACTTGAACTTAATGAATTTAAAAATCCAGAGAAAGAAGCAAAAAGTTTATTAGATCGATTTGGTCTAAAACATAGATTCAATAATCTTCCAAGTCAATTATCTGGTGGAGAGCAACAACGTGTGGCGATTGCAAGAGCTATTGCAATGAAACCAGATTTGATTTTAGCTGATGAACCAACTGGTAATCTAGATACCGAAAACTCAATAATGATCTCTGAAATTTTATTTAAATACGTCAAAGAAGAAGGGTCTTCTTTAATAATGGTCACACATGATCCAAAATTAGCAGACAAAGCAAAACGAAAAATTAAAATCAAAGATGGAAAAATTAAATAATTCTTCGGAGTTAAGTTTAATATTCAAGTATGCTTTAAAGGATTTAAGCAGAAACTATAAAAAAATTTCAAGCATTATTGTAACGCTTTTTATCAGTCTTTTTATTTTAAGTGCCATCTTTACAATCGAAGATAGTTTAAAAAAAGAGCTTAATGATAATGCAAAAGTTCTTTTGGGTGGAGATCTCGAAATCGATTATAACCGTAATCAGGGGGATCTTAATTTAGTCAATAAAGTAAAGGAATTTTCAACTGTCTCACAAATGATAGAGTTCAGTACAATGCTTTCTACGACAGGCAGAGAAAAAAATAAATCATTATTTACAAGGATTAAAACAGTTGATGAAAAATATCCACTTTACGGTGAAGTTGTTTATGAGCCAGAAGATGCTTATGAAAGAATGCAAAAGGAACCAAAGACAATTTTGATTAATGAAAGTTTATCAAAAACTTTAAAGATAAAAATAAATGACAAAGTTAAGGTACAAGATCAAAGTTTCATAGTTGTTGGAATTATAAAATCTGTACCTGATGTCAGTGGGTTTGTAGCTTTTGGAGATTGGGCATTAGCAGGAAAACAAACTTTGGAGATACTAAAACTAAATGGAATAGGTAGTTTTTTAAATTATGAATATAAAGTAAAATTTAATCCAAGTGATGATCCAGAAAAAATAGAAAGTAAGATCAAAGATATTTTTAAAGATGACCAAAAAGTAAAACTTAGATTTCCAGAAAATTCAGCAAGTGGCTTAAAAAGGATAATTAATAATTTTTCCCAATTTCTCTCTTTAGTTTCAATTAGTGCAATGTTAATTGCTGGAATAGGTATCGCTAATACATTGTTGTCATTTATAAACCAGAACAATATGTCTATAGCTGTAAGAAAAGCTGTAGGATTTTATTCAGGGAATATAAAAACACTTTATTATCTTCAATTATTTATATTATTATTTATTATTACTGTAATTTCTTATGGCTCAAGTTTTTTAATTATACCAATTGCAGACAAATATTTATCTGATGGGTTGGGATTAAATGTTTATCCAAAATTCTCTTTAATTAATTTTATAAAAATATTTATTGTAGGTTTGTTAGTTCTTATAATTTTTTCAATACCAACAATAAGTTCAATTGATCAAGTTAAAGCATCAAACCTATTTAGAAATGTATTCCAAAACCTACAATTTTATTACTCAAAAAAGTCAGTTATTTTAAGTTTTATCTTATTATCATTTTTAGTTTTATTGTTTACAATGGGATCTGAAAGACCTTCTTATAGCTTGGGTTATTTTCTGGCTTTTTTTATATGTCTAATTGTGTTTTTTTTACTTTCAAAGATTATAATTTATTTACTAAAAAAGTTTAATTTGATTTCAAATATCTCTTTAAAAGTATCGATTAAAAATATAACTCAAACAAAAAGTATCACTCCTATCACAATCATGTCTTTAGGCTTAGGTGTAACTTTATTATTAACTTTAGCTTTGGTTGGAACAAATTTTAAGAGAGAAATTGCAAGATCTATTCCAGATATTGCACCTGATTATTTTTTTGTTGGAATTCAAAAGGGTGAAAAGAAAAAATTTGAACAAGGTGTTTACAAAATGGACCCTGATGCGGACATTGAAATAGTACCTATGGTTTCTTCCGGAATAGTAAAAATTAATGGTGTGAATCCAAATAGCTATATTAAACCAGATAATGATAGTTATTGGGTAATTGGAAGTGAAAGAAGATCTTCTTGGGTTGAAAATATTCCTAAAGATAACCCAATTTTAAAAGGAGAATGGTGGGATTTATCTAAACCTAACCAACTTCAGATATCACTTGATGCAAAAGTGGCTAAAGATTTTAATATTGAGTTGGGAGATATTTTTACTTTAAACATTTATGGTCGAGAAATTGATGGAGAAATAGTTAATTTTAGAGAAGTTAATTATCGTGATCTAAGTATTAATTTTGCCATGCTATTTAATCCACAATTTGCAAAAAAAATTCCTCATGAATATTTAGCAACTGCTAAGTTTAAAAATCCAGATAATTTTGATGAAACCAAAATGTTAGAAGTATTACCGAGTTTATCTATGATAAAAATTGCTGATTACTTAAACAAAGTAACATCAGTTTTAAATAAAGTTTTCATAGCTGTAACCTTAATTTCTGGTGTAACAATTGTCATTGGATTGATTGTTATTTCAAGTGCAATAATGGTCCAAGGAAAAGTAAAAGAGTACCAAAATCTTGTATTTAAAATTTTAGGTTTTTCAAAAAAAGAAATTATATTTTCGTCTTTGATAGAATTTATAATAATTTTTATGTCGGTAATATTAATTGCAATTTTTTTTGCAGTAATTGGATCAAAATTTATTATGGAGAATATTTTTGAATTAGTTTGGCAATTTGATTTTAAAGTTTTAATTTACCTTGGTGCCTCTATAGGAACTGTGACCTTGATTTTAATTATGCTAACTAATCTTAAATACTTAAGTCCTAAAGTTTATCCTTTAATTAGAAATCAGTAATAAATTTTATTTATTTGCTCTCTTAAAACACTCAATTGTATTTTTAAGTAAACATGCAATAGTCATAGGTCCAACTCCACCTGGAACTGGAGTTAAAGCTTTTGCAACTTTTGATACTTCATCAAATGCCACATCGCCAACTAGGCCGTTTTCAGTTTTATTAATACCAACGTCAATCACAATTGCATCTTTTTTTACCCAATCACCTTTTATAAGCTCAGGGATCCCAACAGCAGCGACTATAATGTCTCCTTTTAAACATTCTCCTTTAAGATCATTTGTTTTTGAATGAGTAATTGTGACTGTACAATTTTCTTTCAACAACAACTGTGTCATTGGCTTACCATTTAAATTTGATCTTCCAACAATTACAGCCTTTTTTCCATTAAGGTTTGGTTCAATTTTTTTTATTAATAAATAACAACCTAAAGGAGTGCACGGAATAGAACTTTCATAACCTGACGACAGATTACCAACATTCATTGGATGAAATCCATCTACATCCTTCTCTGGCATAATTGCCTCTATAACTTTTTGTTTATCAATATGTTTAGGAAGTGGGAGCTGAACTAAAATTCCTGAAACGGAATCGTCATTATTAAGTTCATCGATTTTTTTTAAAACTTCACTTTCTTCAACACTGTCAGGGTATCTAATCACATCTGATTTAAGGCCCACTTCATTGGCAGATTTCTCTTTATTTCTTACATAAATTTGACTAGGTGCTAATTCACCAATCAATATGACTGTTAAACCTGGTACTTTATTATGCTTATCTTTTAAAGATAAGACTTCTTTCTTGAGCTCTTCTCTTAAATCAGCAGCAGCTTTTTTTCCATCAATTAAAATCATTTATTAAAATATTAGTGGTGCAATGTAGAGTTTCATACACATTTCTATGAACCATATCAACAAAAGAAGTAAGATAGGAGAAATATCAAAAGCACCAAGGTTAGGTAAAAATCTTCTTATTCTCATTAAAATCGGTTCTGTCATTTTAAAAGTGAAATCTAATATTAAATATACAAACCGATTGCTTGTATTTAGTACATTAAAAGCGACCAACCAACTTATAACAACATTGGCAATTACAACATATGAATAAAGTTTTAAAATTTGAAGAGCTAAATAAAATATAGCAATCATTTTTTTTCAACATAGATGGACTGACTTGGGAATGCAAAGGCAGCTCCCTTACCTTCAACAATTTTTTTTATTTCAAGTGCCAGATTTTCTTTAACTTGTAAATAATTAGTCCAACTATTTGTTTTTGTAAAACATCTTACATACATATCAATTGAGCTATCTGAAAACTTATCTATTCTTACAGCAACTCCAACAGATTGATCATAATCATCACCTTTATTTATGTGATCTTCAATCTCATCTCTTATGGTTTTTAATTGATCAATTGTAGTGTCATATTGAAGAGTTATTATCCAACTAATAGCCCAGTTAGTCTTCCTTGTATTATTAATCACTGCATTTTCTGCAAATTGAAAATTGGGAATAATTGCTAGTGACTTATCAAATTTTCTTATAACGGTTGATCTAAATCCAATATTCTCAACAACTCCTTCAATAACTCCCTCGACTTTAATCCAATCACCAATTCTAAATCTTTTTTCAACTAATACTAAAATTCCAGATATTAAATTTTTAAATAAATCCTGAGCGCCTAATGCTACTGCTACTCCAAATAAACCTAATCCAGCAATTATTGGTCCAATTTTAATTCCCCATAACTCAAGAACAGCAGCCGCGCCTAAAATAAAAATTAAAATTTTAAGAGACTTTATAATCCAGCCTATTAATTCTTTTGTCAGGACTTTATCTAATCCACTTAAGATATATGATATAGGCTCAATTATCTGATGTATTATCCAAAATATTAAAATTGTTATTAATGTTCTGTTAACGTTATCTATGAAACCCCTTGTCTCATTATCAAATGACATATAGTAACTGGCAAAGAAGACACCAAGAACAATTGGAAGAAACCTAGCAGGACCTTCCATAGATTTTACAAAAGTATCATCTAATTTATTAGTTGTTCTTTTTGAAATTAATTCTAATTTTTTTATAACAAGTTTGCTAATTAGGCCTCTAAATATTAAAAATAATACAAATATTCCAAGACCTACTATTATCTGAAAGAAATCTACCCCAAGAATTCCCTGCTTCCATACAGATAAAAATAACTCATTTAGTTTATTTAAAACGTCCATTTTTAAATTTTATATAGCAAAAACTCTTCATCACCAGGGTTAAAAAGAAAAATTTTTTTCCATTTTATGTCATTCAATGCTGAAGATGCTTTTTCACCCATACACATTAGGTTAGTTTCCATCCAAATATTATCTAAATTATATTTTTTTATTAACGTAAAAAATGTCTTCGCACTATTTTCAGAATATATGTAAACAATTTCTGGCACAGAAGATTTGATATCTCTTAGAAAGTCATCACTTAAATTTTCATTAGGAATTGCAGTATAATTTATAATTCTCTTTATGACATAATTTTCTGAAATTAAATCTTGGTCAAGATTATAGGAAACAATTTCCCCACTAATGTAGGCCATTGGCCCAATCTTTGGGTCAAAATTTTGTAAAATTAATTCTTTAAGATTATTTACGTTACCCTCAGCACAGAAAATATTTTGAAAGCCTACTTCTTTTGCCTTTCTTTCTGTTGCTAGACCAACACAAAAACAAATTATTTTTTTATCTATTTTTGAAATATTTAAATTTTTTAAAGAATTTGCGCTCGTGAAAATGACGCCTTTGAATTGGCTAAAATCTATTTCTTGTGTTTCTATTTTTTTTATTTGTAATAAAGGTAAATGAGAAACTTTATGTTTCATAGAAGTAAATTTTAAAATTAATTCTTTGCTATCATCTAATGGTCTGGTTAATAAAATATGCATTTTAATTTTTATAAGAACCTTTTGATTTTAATTTAAGCTCTTCTCCCACCATTCTACTAGTAGCCTCAATATTATCTTTTTGAAGACTTTTTTTTATGAAATATCTATTTTTTCCATCGACAGAAAATAATTCGGTCAATAGGTCTACTCTTTTACCGTTTGATTTTGCAAATACACCGACTGCAGTGTCACAATCTCCTTCAAGAACTTTTAAGACCTCTCTTTCTGCTTTTGCGACAGTTCTTGTTTCTTGATCATTAATGTTTTCAAGTAATTTTTTAATTTCATTATCATCTTCTCTACATTGAATTGCTATAATTCCTTGACCTGCACAAGGTACAAGTTCATCAACACTGAATTCCTGTGAAATTTTATGTTGTAAATTTAAAGCATCTACTCCTGCTTTTGAGAGAATTATTGCATCATATTCGCCTTTTTCTAACTTTCGAACTCTAGTATCAACATTTCCTCTGATAACTTTATATTTTAAGTTGGGTCTTTTTTTTTTAAGTTGATATTCTCGTCTATATGATGATGTGCCAATAATTGAGTTTGGCTCTAAATCCTCAAATTTTATATTATTTTTACTTATTAAAATTTCATTAGGAGAATTTCTTTTTAAAAAATTATTAGTTAAAAGATTTTTAGTTTCTTCAGTAGGCATATCTTTGAAAGCATGTACTGCTATATCTATATTTTTATTCAATAAATCTTTTTCAATTTGTTTTGAAAATAATCCTTTGCCTCCTATTTCAGATAATCTCTCATCTTTCTTTTGATCTCCTGTCGTTACTATTTTTTTTAATTCAATCTCTTTAGAAAAATATTTTTTTAGTTCTTTTTTCACATTTTCTGCGTAAATCATTGCTAACTTACTTCCACGTGTCCCAATTACAAGATTAGCTCTTTTCATAAAAGTTATTTTTATTACATTCTTATAGATTAATTGTATTAATTATAAAAAATAATTTATGAATAAAAGCCCAATAATATTAGGAATTGAGACAAGTTGCGATGAAACAGCGGTTTCGATTATTCAAGATAACGAAAGTGGTATACCAAAAATTTTATCAAATATAGTTTCAAGTCAATTTGACATTCATAAAGAATTTGGGGGAGTTGTTCCAGAATTAGCAGCAAGGTCACATGTTGAAAAAATTAATTTAATTGCAAAAAAAGCTTTGGATGAAAGTGGTGTAACTCTTGATAAAATATCTGCTGTTGCTGCAACATCTGGACCTGGTTTAATAATTTGTCTCAGTGTTGGTTTAAATTTTGCAAAATCACTCGCATCATCCTTAAAGGTTCCATTTATTGGTGTTAATCATCTAGAGGGTCATGCTCTAAGTCCAAAGCTTCACACTAATATTAGTTATCCTTATTTACTTCTGTTGATTTCAGGTGGACATAGTCAATTTTTAAGTGTGAATGGATTAGGCAGTTACACAAGATTAGGAACTACAATTGATGATGCTTTAGGAGAAGCATTTGATAAAACGGCAAAACTTTTAGGAATAGAATTTCCAGGTGGTCCTAATTTAGAAAAATTTGCAGAAAAAGGTGATCCAAATAAATTTAAATTACCTAAACCAATAATAAATAAAGGTGGGTGCAATTTATCTTTTGCTGGACTTAAAACTGCAATACTTAGAACAACGAAATACATAAATTCAGAACAAGAAAAATACGATTTAGCAGCCTCTTTTCAAAAAACTATTGAAGAAATATTGTGTATAAAATCTAAAGTTGCTTTTAAAGAATTTTCAAAAAACTCTGTTAAAGAAAAATTTTTTGTTGTTGCAGGAGGAGTTGCAGCAAACCAAGGTATAAGAAGAAAACTTATTCAGATATGTAATGAAAATAACTTTACTCCAATATTTCCAGATATTAAATTATGTGGAGACAATGCTGCAATGATAGCTTTTGTTGGTTTGGAAAAATATAAAATTAAAAAATTTGATAAACTTGATTTAAAAGCAAACCCAAGATTGGCTTTAGATGCTAATGCTATATTCCTCAAAGGCTCAGGAGTAAGATTATAATGAAAATTTACAAAAAAGGAATCAGAAAATCAAAATTTTATTATCTGTAGTTTTTTTACTGAAAGTTATATTGATAAAGCAAATAGGCTGATAGAATCTTTAGATGAGCAGAATTTAAGTTATAAGATCTTTATTGTTCCAACTGTTCATTTTTCAAAAAGTAACAAAGGATCTGAGGATATAAATTATTGTATGCCGAAACTTATTTTAGAAGTTATAAAAAAATATGGAAAACCGATATTATTTGTTGATTGCGACATGGTTTTCAAAAAACAGCCTAAATTGATTTTTAATTTGGAAAAAAAAAATATAGATTTTGCTGTATACAACTGGCTTGAAGATAATGAAAACGACGGCTATTTACCATTTAAACTAAATGTAAAAACCCAAAAAGATGATACAAAAAAAATACTATATTCAAATAAAGTAAGTGTAAAACTGCTTAATGCACCAAATAAAGAAAAACAACTTTTTTCAAGTGGTGGCGTTGTTTATTTTTCAGAAAAAAGGCAATCAATAAATCTTCTTAATAGTTGGATTGAAAATATAAAAAAATATCCAAAAGTTCCTGATGATCAATTATTAGATTACACTTATAACTATAGCACTAATTTAAAGAGAGATTTAAAGGTGGCATGGCTGAGTAAAAGTTATTGTCGTATTTATTGGTGGATATTTTCTGAACCAATTATTAGCCATCCCAATCATGTAACTCATAGAGATGAAAGTTTTTTTAAAATAACAGGTGAAGAAAGATTCAAAATTGAAAACACTATAAAAAGATACAAAAGTAAGATTGCTGAAAACTTATTTATAGATATAATTGAAAATAATATTTATAAGATTAGAGATAATAAATTAATTTTAGTAGAAAAATTTAAAGATAAAACTTATATTTAATTTTTTCAACAACCGCCAGCACCCATCATCATATGCCCAGATCCAGATGGCACAGCTCCAGCAGAAACCATCTTTTTTTGCTCATTCATATCTTTCTTACCTTTATCTGTTAAAACAAATTCTTTAGGCATATTAGATTTATTTTTTGATGAAATTATATTTTGTGAAATAATTTTTGCATTTTTTTCGTCTAATAATTCTTTTATTTTGTCTTCATCTCCATAATGTTCGGAAAAAACAGAGGGTAATTCAAAGATAGTTAGCTCTGTAGCTAATATAATTTCTTCGGAATTTTTATCAGAAATCTCAGCCTCAAACCATTTGTTGTATAAATCACCTTCACCTCTGATTTCAAAGTAGTTAGATTTTCCTAGAGACTTACTTAATTTTATTACTTCTCTTGTTTTATGGTTTATTGATTTATTAAGCTTGTTATACTTCCATTTTCCAGTGAAAGAATTTCCATTTTCGTCAATGTATATTCCATTGCCGTGAAACATATTTCTCTTAAATTTTCCCTCATATGTTGAGCCATTTGAAAATTTAAAAACTCCATTGCCATGAGCTTTATTTTTTTTTATATCACCAACGTAAGTGGATGAACCAAATTTTAAGATACCTTTTTCAACATTTTTGTTCAGAATTGGGACTTCAGGAAAATTTGTAATAGCATCCATAGTGATTTTTGAAAAAAATTTCCAAACTGCACTGTTTTGAAGGATATCTGCTTTCACTGCAGTTCCACAAAAATTTAATATTAGAAAAATTAATAATGTTTTTTTTAACATTTATTTTACCATTATTGTTTAAATGCTACAGTATTTGTTTAATTTGGTCAAAGTAATTATATCTGATTTTAAATGTCTTTTATCAATAGTTAAAATATCTTCATCAAATTTTTTTATTTTTGAAATACTCGTATTATTTAATTTGTGTTGCTTTAAAAATGTTTCGCACAAAATATTTTTTAATTTTTTGTCGATATTATCTATTTTAAAAAATTTATTTTTTTCTTCTTTATAGAGCCAGTACGGTAATGTCAGAATTAATTCATAATCAATATTAAAATTTTTTCTTATTTTTTCTAACTCTGATAAATATAAGCTAAGATTTTTTTTTATCTCCTCATCATTTCTAGATAAAAATAATTTTCTCATTTCATTATCATTTTTTCTAGAAACTGTGAAATATT
>CACHLB010000001.1 GCA_902580505.1 uncultured Pelagibacteraceae bacterium | reverse complement strand
GATGAATGGGGAGATGGTAATAAATATGACAAGGATATGGACGATTGGAATTACACGGGTCCAAAAGAAACAACAAAAGTATTTTCAGAATTCCAAAAAAACAAAGATGCAAAAATTTATGATGCTGGTTGTGGAACTGGATTGGTGGGTGTTGAATTAAAAAAATATGGATTTAAAAATTTTCATGGGGCCGATCTTTCAAAAAAGTTATTAGAATTAGTACCAAATGACCTTTATGAAGAACTTGAACAAGTAGACTTGAATAAACCCATTAATAAAAAAGATGATGAATATGACTCTGTTATGTGTGTTGGTACATTTACTTTTGGACATGTAAAGCCACCAGCTTTGGAGGAATTTATCAGGATTACAAAGAATGATGGATTTATCTGTTTTACTATTAATGAGGGAATACATGAAGAATATGGTTTTGATAAAAAAATAGAACAACTTAAAGAGCAAAATAAATGGAAAGAAATAAAATTTTTTAAATCAGATTACATTGCAAGCAAAGATGTAAATGCTTGGTTAGGGTTATATCAAGTGATAAAATAAACCATGTCAGAAATTTACAATATTATAGATAAACAAAAGTTAGATATTGTATCGAAACCAATTAGTGAAGCTCATGGTTTACCAAATGAATGTTACATCAGTAAAGAATACACTTTAATTGAAAGAAAAAAATTATTTGAAGATAAGTGGATCGTAATTGGAGTTGGAAGTTCTATTCCAGATGAAGGTGATGTGAAACCAATTGATTTACTTGGAATACCCTTACTTATTGTTAGAACAAAAAATAAAGAAATCAAAGTTTTTCATAATATTTGTAGTCATAGAGGAGTTAAATTAGTTAGAGAAGCTGGCAAAATTAGAAATGTTATTAGGTGCTTATATCACTCATGGTCATATGATTTAGAAGGAAAATTAGTTGCTACACCCCATATAGGAGGCATGAATACTCATCAAACACCTGAATTTGATAAATCAAAAAGTAATTTAAAAGAGATAAGATCATATATTTGGTTGGATTTGATTATGATTAATATCAATAACAATGAAATGTCATTTGAGGATTACATCAGCCCTTTAAGTGAAAGATGGGAAAAATTTTGGCCATTGAAAGATAGAGAATTAATTTATCATGCAAATGACTATGGTTATTTTAAATTAGATGCAAAATGTAATTGGAAATTTGCAATTGAAAATTATTGTGAGAGCTATCATTTGCCTTGGGTTCATCCAGGATTAAATTCTTATTCCAAATTAGAGGATCACTATCATATTCAAGGCCTTCCAAATCGTTTCGCTGGACAAGGAACAGTTGTTTACAATCCAAGGTTTGAAGGAGAAGAAAAGTTTCCTTGTTTTCCTAACTGGCCAAAAGATAAAGAAAATATAGCTGAGTACGTAGCACTATTTCCAAATGTAATGTTAGGAATTCACAAAGATCATTATTATGCTTATTGGTTAGAGCCAATGAATCATGAGTTTACAATAGAACATATGGAAATTTATTATGTAGGAGATGAAGCGGCAACTTCAACAAAGTATAAAACTTTAAGACAAAAAAATCACAAACAATGGAAAGATATTCAAAAAGAAGATGTAGATATAATTCAAAGTATGCAAATAGGCAGAAACTCTCCAGCTTATAATGGTGGTAATTTTTCTCCAAAGATGGACAATCCAACTCATCACTTTCATAAGTGGGTTGCTGGTAATTTAATTTAAAGTTAAAACCTAAAAATGAAAATTATATTAATCATGGGACTCCCAGGTGCTGGAAAAACTACATTAGCAAACGAACTAGCTCCATTATTAAATGCTAAAAGATTAAATGCAGATGAAGTAAGAAAAGCTGCAAACGATTGGGATTTTTCAGAAGAGGGCAGATCTAGACAAGCTAACAGAATGGCTGATTTTGCTTTAAAATTAAAAGAGGAAGGAAACTTTGTTGTTGCAGATTTTATTTGTCCAACTCCAAAGGCAAGAAGCTTATTTCCTGCTGATTATATAATCTGGGTAGATACAATAAAAAAGGGTAGGTTTGAAGATACAAACCAAATGTTTGTTAAGCCAGAAAAATATGATTTTCATGTTACCACACAAGATGCTAAGTCTTGGGCACCAAAAATTTTAGAGGAGATAAAAAAATGACTTATCAATGGGATAATAAAAAACCAACAGCTCAAATGTTAGGAAGATGGCAACCGTTTCACGATGGTCATTATACTCTATTTAAAGAAATTATAAAAAAAACAGGACAAGTATGTATTCAAATTAGAGATGTACAAGGAGTTGATGATAACCCATTTGATTTCGAAACTGTCAAAAAAAATATTGAGGAAAAACTTAATCCAGAGTTTGAGGGTAGATTCAAAATTATGCTTGTCCCTAATATTACAAATATTTGTTATGGAAGAGGTGTTGGATATAAAATTGAAGAAATAGTATTGCCTGAAGAAATTCAGAAAATTTCTGCAACAAAAATTAGAGCTAAGATGAGAGAAGAAGGTAAATTAAAATAAATGACTGTAATAATAAATAAAGTTTCAAAAGGAGTTAAAAGAGTTTTAATTAATGATCCAAAAACTTATAATTCCTTATCTTACAAAACTCTTTCATCTTTATTAAAGGCATTTAAAAAATTAGATAATGATAAAGAAACAAGGGTCATTATTTTAGAGGGAGCTGGCAAAGGATTTAGTGCAGGCCATAATTTAAAAGAAGTGAGAGGTATAAAAAATAGATCTAACCATTTAAAACTTTTTAAACTTTGTTCGAAACTTATGATGCAAATTGTTGAAGGAAACAAACCAGTAATAGCAAAAGTTCATGGTGCCGCTTATGCAGCTGGATGTCAATTAGCAGCAAGTTGCGATCTTGCATATAGTACGAACTCAGCAACGTTTGCTACACCTGGAGTAAAAATTGGATTATTTTGTAGTACACCAATGGTAGCTGTCAGCCGAAAAATTAGCAGAAAAAGAATGATGGAAATGCTCCTAACTGGTGATCCAATTAGTGCAAAATACGCAAAGGAAATAGGTTTGATAAATGATCATTACAGTCCAAAAACTTTGAATAAAAAAGTTTTAGATATTGCAAAAAAAATATCTTCAAAATCAAATTTAACAATCAAAATAGGTAAAAAAGGTTTTTATAAACAATTAGAAATGCCATTAGGTAAAGCTTATGATTATACAAGTAAGATGATGACACTTAATATGTCATCTTATGATGCCAAAGAGGGGATAAGTGCATTTATTGAAAAAAGAAATCCAAGTTGGAAAAACAAATAACCATTAAGTTGAAGTCACTTAAAAAAAAGATTAAGTTATAATCAAAGGAGAAAATCAATCATGGATGGATGCTGTGGCCCTGGATATGCTAGTCCTGCAGAAGCAATAAAAGCACCAAAAGAAAAGCTTTTATATACAATAGCTATCTACACAGGGACAGGAATACAAAAACCAGACTACTTAGCGACTGTAGATGTTGATCCTCAAAGCCCCACATATTCTAAAGTAATTCATAGACTTGAAATGCCAGGTATTGGCGATGAATTGCATCACATGGGATGGAATGCATGCTCGTCTTGTCATGGCGACTCAAACATGAGCAGAAAATATTTATTAGTTCCAGGCGTTAGATCAAATAACATCTATGTAGTTGATACTGCATCTGATCCTAGGGCTCCTAAAATACATAAAGTAGTTGATGGATCTGAAATAAAGAAAAAAACTAATTTATCAGGACCGCATACAGTTCATTGCCTAGGTTCTGAAATTATCATTTCTTTTCTTGGAGATGCTCGAGGAGAAGCTCCAGGAGGATATTTACATTTAAATAAAGATTTTGAAATTGTAGGTAGATGGGAAAATTCAATGGGAGACATACCTTTTAGTTATGACTTCTGGTATCAACCAAGACACAATGTAATGGTTAGTTCTGAATGGGCTGCTCCTAATACATTCATGCCTGGATTTGATTTAGAGGAAGTTGGTCATTTAAAATATGGAAGAAGACTTCATGTTTGGGATTTTAAAAAAAAAGAGCCAGTTCAAACGATGTATTTAGGTGAAGACGGTTTAATACCTTTAGAAGTAAAATTTATGCATAATCCTGATAGTAGTCATGGATTTTGTGGTGCAGCATTAAGTGCAAATGTAATTCATTTTTGGAAATCAAAAGAGGGAAAATGGGAATGGGAAAAAATAATTGATGTTGAAAATGAACCACATCCTGACTGGCCAATTCCTGTACCTGGAGTTATGTCAGCGTTATTAGTTTCTATGGATGATAAATATCTCTATATAAATAATTGGCTTCACGGAGATATGAGGCAATACGACATTTCCGATCCGCATAAACCGAAATTAACTGGTCAAGTTTGGATGGGTGGATTGTTAGGAAAGGCTCCAGAAGTAAATGGTGTTAAAATTGCTGGTGGACCTCAAATGTATCAATTATCTTTAGATGGGAAAAGGATGTATGTAACAACATCATTATTTTCTACTTGGGATAATCAATTTTATCCTGAAATTAGAAAACAGGGTGGAGCAATGATTATGATTGATTGTGATGTTGAAAATGGTGGGATGAAAATTAATAAAGATTTTATAGTTGATTTTGGTAAAGAACCAAATGGACCTAGTAGATGCCATGAAAGTAGATATCCTGGTGGAGATTGCACAAGTGATATCTGGCTATGACAAAGATTATAATCTCAAACAGAAATAATAGTGCATTTGAAGTAAGTGGAAAAAAACCTTTATTAAATGAATTAAGAGATCAAGGTGTCGATCTTCCTTACGGATGTCAGTATGGAGGATGTATTACATGTGCAGCTAAACTAATTAATGGAGAAGTAGATCAACGTTCTCAAGTTGCTTTAAATAACAGACAAATAAATGATGGATATATTATTTTATGTGTTGCTAAAGCAAAAACAGATTGCACAATAGAGATAGGAGTTGAAAGTCATGATAAATTATACCGAAATCCTTTCCTTGATCCTTTAGAGCCACACGAATTAAAAGCAGATATCGCAAGTAAAAAGGAAGAAAAAAAATAAAGATGAACCACAATGAACCTTATAGCGCTGAATATTTAAAAGATATTCTAAGTTCAGTTAAGACAATTGCAATGGTTGGCGCCAGTCCAGACAAAACTAAATTTAGTTATGGTGTATTACGAGTTTTGCATGAAACTGGCTATGATATGATACCTGTAAACCCTAAACCAGGTGTAAAGGAAATTAGAAATTTAAAAGTTTATCCAAATTTATCGGCAATAGATAGACCTGTTGATATGGTCGAAGTATTTAGAAAATCCGAGGATCTCTATGGAATTGCTGAAGAGGCAATATCAATTGGAGCAAAGGTGTTGTGGGGACAAATTGGTGTAATTAATCATGATGCAGCAAAAATTGCTGAAGATGCAGGTTTAAAAGTAGTTATGAATAGATGCCCAAAAATTGAACTCTTCAGACCATTTTGGAAACCTCGACTAGATCTTAAAATTTAAATTAAATTATGGATACAACACTCGTAGATGAAAAGATAAAAGAACTTTATTTAAGTTATCGGACAATAGCAATTGTTGGTGCAAGCCCAGATTCAAAAAAAACTTCCAATATAATAATGAAATATTTAAGAAACACAGGTTACAAAGTTTTTCCTGTTAATCCAGTAACAGATAATAAAATAATACATGGTGAGCCAGTTTATAAAAAATTAATGGATATAAAAGATCATGTAGGAATTGTTAACGTATTTAGACCCAGCGAAGAAGCCGAGGAAATAGCAAAACAAACAATAGAAATTGGTGCAAATGTATTATGGTTGCAATTAGGGATTCATAACGAAAATGCAGCAAAATTAGTCTCTCAAAATAAAATTTATTATATCTCTAATAAATGTATTAAAAACGAATACGATAGATTATTCAAAACTATATAATAACAAATTATTGAGTGTGATATTAAGACCTTTTATTTCATTTTAAATTTAAGATAAATTTAAAATATGAAATCCAAAATTTTATTTATTTTAATTACATTTTTTTATTTTAATTCTTCATTTGCCGATGTTTTAAAACCAAGTGTAAATATAGATCCGAAACAAGTTGTTTTAATTCAATTAAAGGCGTTAATGAAAAATGACAGTCCATATAAAGATAGAGGTATTGAGCAAACATGGGAATTTGCACATCCAAATAATCAAAGAATGACAGGTCCCTTAGATAGATTTAAAAGAATGTTAAAGGGGGCTTCATACTCAATGTTGATTGATCACAAAGAAAATACAGTAACTGAAATTTACAAATCAAGTACCATGGCAACTTATGAAGTTGTTGTCTTGGATAAGGATAAACAATATTTTAAATTTAAATGGAAAGTTGAAAAGAATAATAAAGAGGGCAATCTTTTAGATTGCTGGCTAACAACAGCAGTTTCACAACCAATACCAATGGGATCATCAATATAATGAAAAAGCCTCCAATGTATATTAGGTACGGAATTCTAATGTTTATTTTATGTTTTCCAACAATCTCATCTACTCAACTTGGATGGTATTTTTGGGGAAGTGAAGTTGGGATTAATATTGGTATGGTAGTAGGTACAATTTCCGTTATAGTTGCCGCTTATTTAATGTTCAGAATGGGCTGGCGTGACGCAGATGATGAATAATAGAATTTTGTTTCGTTAGTAATTAAAATTTAGTAGGAATCTGATAATGAAATCCAAAGCAAAAGTTGTTGTAGTAGGCGGTGGAGTAGTAGGAGTTAGTGCACTCTATCACTTAGCAAAAAAAGGTTGGTCAGATGTTGTTTTAATTGAAAGAAAAGAACTAACATCAGGCTCAACTTGGCATGCAGCTGGATTATTACCACTATTTAATATGAGTTATTCTGTTGGACAACTCCACAAGTATGCTGTCAATTTGTATAAAACTTTAGAAGAAGAGACAGGTAAGAACGTAGGTTTCAGTGTTGTATCAAATATTAGATTAGCAAGCACTAAAGATAGAATGGATGAATACTTTCAATACGCTGGTGTTGCTCAAACAATTGGTGTTGATGTAAAATTTTTAACTCCAGACCAAGTTAAGGAAATCTGGCCATTATGTAATACATCAGATTTAGTTGGTGCAATACAACACCCTGAAGATGGATATATCCAACCAGCTGATTTAACCCAAGCACTTGCAACAGGCGCAAGAAATAGAGGAGCAGAAATTTATAGAAATACAAATGTCGTTGGAATGAAACAAACCAAAGATGGTTGGGTTGTTGAGACAGATAAAGGGTCTATAGAATGTGAACATATTATTTCTTGTTCAGGAAACTTTGCAAGACAAACCGGAAAGATGGTTGGCTTAGATATTCCAGTTATCCCAGTAGAACATCAATACATTGTTACCGAACCTCATCCTGAAATTCAAAAAAGAAAAAAAGATGGATTACCAGAAATGGGAGTTTTAAGAGATAGTGATAGTAGATGGTATATGAGAGAAGAAGCGGGTGGGTTAATTTTAGGACCATATGAAGATGGTGCACCAGCTTGTTATGTAGATGGACCATCAAAAGATTCTGAGTATGAGTTATTTCAGGAAGATTTAGATAGATTAGCGCCTCATATTGAAGGTGCAATACATAGAGTACCTGCTTTTGGAGAAGTGGGTGTAAAAAAAGTTTATAATGGTGCAATTTGTTACACACCTGATGGCAACCCTATTGTTGGACCTGCTTGGGGATTAAAAAATTTTTGGATAAATGAAGGTCACAGTTTTGGTATCACTGCAGCAGGTGGAGCAGGATGGCAACTTGCTGAATGGATAGTAGATGGTGAACCAACTATCGATATGCTTGGTGTTGAACCAAGAAGGTATGGAGATTATTGCTCTAAATCATATTTAAAAGCTAAAAATGAAGAAGCCTACAGTCACGTTTTCATAACTCACTTTCCTGATGAAGAAAGACCAGCGGCAAGACCATTAAGAACAGCGCCATGTTATGACAGAATGAAAAATTTAGGAGCAGTGTTTGGTCAAAAATTTGGGTGGGAACGACCTAACTTTTTTGCAACTGATGGAATGGAGCAAAAAGACGATTGGTCATTTAGGAGATCTAAATGGTTTAATGCAATGGAAAAAGAATGCAAAAACGTAAAAGAAAATGTTGGTCTTTTAGATATGACTGCATTTGCAAAATGTAGAATTAAAGGTCCTGGTGCAGAAGAATTTTTAGATAATTTAGTTGCAAACAAATTACCAAAAAAAGTTGGAAGAATTAATTTATGTCACGCTTTAAATACTAAAGGCGGAGTTCATTCTGAATTTACTATTATGAGAGAGTCACATGATAGCTTTTATTTAGTATCAGCAGGTGCCTTCCAAAGATTAGATCATGACTGGATTTTAAAATGGATGCCTTCAGATGGTTCAGTACAATTTGAAAATTTAACCAATAGCAATGGGGTTTTGGTAGTTTCAGGTCCAAAAGCTAGAGAGTTAATGCAAAGAGTTTCTAAAGATGATTTTTCAAATGAGAATTTTAAATGGCTAAGTGCAAAAATGATTGATGTCGGTTATGCCCCGGTTAATGCAATGAGAGTTAACTTTGTTGGTGAATTAGGTTGGGAACTTCATCATCCAATTGAATATCAAAATCATATTTTTGATAAACTTATGGAAGCGGGACAAGATCTTGGACTAAAACCTTATGGTATTAGAGCCATGAATAGTTTGAGAGTAGAAAAATCATACAAATTAGTTGGAACAGAACTATCAATAGAATACTCACCTTATGAAAGTGGTCTTGATAGATTTATACACCCTAATAAAGGAAGTTTTATTGGACTTGATGCATTGAACAAATGGAGGGAAAAAGGTTTTGATAATAAACTTGTTACCCTTGAAGTTCATAATCCAAAGGATGCAGATGTTTTGGGTAACAACCCAATTTATGAAAATGGAAGTGTTATAGGAAGAGCTACAGGAGGAGACTTTGGTTTTAGAATTGGAAAATCATTAGCATTAGGAATGGTTAAACCAGAATTAGCAAATGTTGGACAAAAACTTAAAATTGAAATATTAGGTGAGAAATATGATGCAACAATTTTAGATGAAAGTCCTTACGATCCAGAAAACAATTTATTAAGAGCTTAATGAAAATACTTGTCGCTGTTAAAAGAGTAATTGATTACAACGTTCAAATAAGAGTTAAAGAAGATGGCTCAGGCGTTGTTACTGACAACGTTAAAATGTCAACAAATCCACCAGATGATAATGCAATAGAGGAAGCAGTAAAAATTAAAGAGGCTGGCAAAGCTAAAGAAATAGTTGCAATTACAATTGGTGAAGAAAAAGCTCAAGAAACAGTTAGAAAAGCATTAGCAGTAGGAGCGGATAGAGGAATACATGTCAAAGTTGATAATGTGATTGAACCATTAGCAGTTTCAAAAATTTTAAAAAAAATTGTAGAAAAAGAAAATCCTGATTTAGTGTTTATGGGAAAACAAGCAATTGATGATGACTGTAATCAAACTGGTCAGATGCTTGCAGCTTTATTAAATTGGCCTCAAGCAACTTTTGCATCTAAAATTGAAGTAAAAGATAATGCATTAGAGGTAACACGTGAAATTGACGAAGGGTTGGAAACCATTGAAGTAAATGTTCCAGCAATTGTTACATGTGATTTAAGATTAAATGAACCAAGATATGCTTCGCTTCCAAATATTATGAAAGCTAAGAAAAAACCAATAGAACAGATAAATGCTTCAGATTTAGGAGTTGATATTAATCCTAGAATCGAACAAATTAAAGTTGAAGAGCCACCAAAAAGAAAAGCTGGAATAAAAGTCGCTAGTGTAGAAGAATTAGTGCAAAAATTAAAAAATGAGGCTAAGGTAATTTAAATGTCAGTATTATTAATTGCAGAACATAATAATAAAGAGGTTAGACCATTTACATATAATGCTATAACTGCAGCTTCTCAAATAAATGAGGATCTTCATGTTTTGGTTTTAGGCCATCAAGCTGACGATGTTGCAAAATCTTTATCTGAAGTTCCAAATGTAAAAAAAGTTATTCATGTTGATAATGAGATTTACGAAAACTATATTGCTGAAAATTATACATCAGCAATAATCAAGCATGCAGAAAATTATTCACATATTGTAAGCTCAGCAAATACATTTGGTAAAAATTTAATGCCTAGAATTGCAGCATTACTAGATACTTCGCAGGTGAGCGATATAATTAAAGTTATTTCTGAAGATACTTTTTTAAGACCAATTTATGCAGGAAATGCATTTGCTACGGTTAAAAGTAATGACAAAAAAAAATGTGTTACTATAAGACCGACGTCGTTTGATCCTGCCGATAAGAGTGGTGGATCTGCTGAAATTACAAAATCTGATCCAGCAGAAGCTAGTTCATCTACTAAATTTTTAAAGAAAGAAGAAGTTAAGTCAGACAGACCAGAGCTTGGAACAGCTAGAATAGTTATTTCAGGTGGCAGAGGAATGCAAAATGGTGAAAATTTCAAATTAATCAGTGATATTGCTGATAAACTTAATGCAGCAATTGGAGCATCAAGAGCAGCAGTTGATGCTGGTTATATCACTAATGATCATCAAGTAGGACAAACGGGAAAAGTTGTGGTTCCAGATTTATATATTGCAGTTGGAATTTCTGGTGCGATACAGCACTTAGCAGGAATGAAAGAAAGCAAAGTTATTGTGGCTATAAATAAAGACGGTGAAGCTCCAATTTTTAGTGTCGCAGATTACGGATTAGAAGCAGATCTTTTTGAGGCTCTTCCTCAGTTTTTGTCAGAATTGAACAAATTAAACACTATACAAAAATAGCAAATACTGTAAGAAATTATCATTATGTCCAGAGAAGTGATGGAATACGATGTTGTCATCGTAGGTGGCGGACCATCAGGACTTTCAACTGCAATTAAATTAAAGCAGTTAAATCCAGATATTAATGTCTGCCTTTTAGAGAAAGCATCTGAAATAGGTGCACACATTTTATCAGGGAACGTGTTTGAAACACGTGCTTTAGACGAACTAATACCTAATTGGAAAGAATTAAATGCCCCAATTAAAACAAAAGTTACAAAAGAAAAATTTTTATTTTTAGGAAAACAAAAATCATTAAGTTGGCCAACATGGTTGCTTCCTAAGGTTCAACAAAATCATAACAATTATATTATAAGTCTTGCAAATCTTTGTAGATGGTTAGCAGAGCAGGCTGAAGGATTAGGAGTTGAAATATTCCCAGGATTTCCAGCAAGTGAAGTTTTATATAATGATGATGGATCAGTTAAAGGTATTGCAACTCAAGATATGGGTATCGATAAAGAGGGAAATAAAAAAGATACTTATGAACCTGGAATGGAATTACATGCAAAAGTTACAGTATTTGCAGAAGGGTGTAGAGGTCATTTAGGAAAAGAATTAATAAAAAAGTTTGAACTCGATAAAGGTAAAAATCCTCAGCAGTATGGAATTGGTTTTAAAGAAATTTGGGAGATAGAAGAGAAAAATCATACCGAAGGTTTAGTAATGCACACCGCTGGATGGCCTTTAGATAATAATACTTATGGTGGAAGTTTTATGTACCATGCGGAGAATAAACAAGTTTTTCTTGGTTATGTAATTGGATTAGATTACCAAAATCCTCATCTCTCACCTTTCGATGAGTTTCAAAGATTTAAAACTCATCCAGATATAAAAAAAATTATTGATGGTGGAAAAAGAATTTCTTATGGCTCAAGAGCTTTAATTGAAGGAGGTATACAGAGTTTACCTCAAATGTTTATGCCAGGTGCTTTGTTAGTTGGATGTGACGCGGGAACGTTAAATATGCCTAAAATAAAAGGGTCTCATACTGCAATGAAGAGTGGAATGATTGCTGCAGAAATAATTTATGACCATCTTACAAAAAATATAAATTTATCTACATATGAGCGAAAATTTAAAGAAAGTTGGGTTTACAAAGAATTACATGAGGCAAGAAATGTAAAACCAAGTTTCTCGTGGGGTTTAATTCTAGGTATATTATTTACTGGAATTGACCAGATTTTATTTAGAGGAAAACTACCTTTCACATTAAAGCATAAACATGCTGATCATGAGGCTTTAAAACCAGCAGATAAAATGCCAAAAATTGATTATCCTAAGCCCGATAATGTTATTACTTTTGATAAAACTAGTTCAGTTTATTTAACTGGTACAATTCATGACGACAATCAACCAGTCCACTTAAAACTTAAAGATCCAGATTTACCAATAAAATATACTTTAGAAAAATTTGATGAGCCCGCACAAAGATATTGTCCAGCAGGAGTTTATGAAGTTCAAAAAGTAAATTCTGTTCAAAAATTTGTAATAAATGCACAAAATTGCATACATTGTAAAACTTGTGATATTAAAGAGCCATCTCAAAATATTACGTGGGTAACCCCAGAAGGTGGAGGCGGACCTAAATACGGAAATATGTAATTAAGATATATCGATTGCGAACTTTTTTAAAGTTTCAATTGGAATAAGTTTCAAAGTGTTTTTGTGAGTTTTTTTTAAATAAATAGGACATCCTTTTCCCGCTTCTAAAGCTCTAGCATACCAGCCTGCACACACACACCAACTATCACCATCTTTCAAACCTGGAAAACCAAACTCAGGATGAGGTGTAATTAGATCATTCCCCGCTTCTTTACACCATTCTAAAAATTCAGTATTTACTTTTGCACAAACAGTGTGGACACCATGATCATTTTCATCTGTATTACAACATCCATCTCTGTACCATCCTGTTAATGGATCATTAGAGCATAACTCCAAGTTTTCATCTAAAACGTTTTTTTGAACTTTACCCTTCATAGACATTGTAAATACTATTATCAATTTTAGCGTTAAAAGATATTGACCTTCTCTCTTCATTTGAATTTTTAAAGGGATAAACTGTATGCATTAAATAATTAGGGAAAAAATAAAAATCGCCTACTTTAGGCACAATTTCAAATTTCGATTTAGATGTAAATTGTAAAGATCCATGCACTAATTCTAAATTTCCTCCAGCATAATTATGATTTTCTTTTTTTTGTTTCCAGTCTCCCAAAGTTTCTGGGACTTTTAAAAAGCCGGCTCCAGATATATGTCCTCCATGCCAATGAATAGGATTATACTCATTCTCAAATTGTCTTACGATCCAACTTTCTAAAATTTTAAATTGAGTTATTTTTTTTTCAGTTTCTAACTCAATCCACTTAGCAGCACAAACTTCTAAAAATTTACTCCAACCGCAAGATTTAACAAATTCACTATCTAATTTAAATTCTTGTGTTACATCGCCAACTAAACTATTTCCATAATCTAATTCTGAGGATTTTTTTTTATTTATAACTACATCGTCTACATAATCATTTAATACTTTTATTAAAGGATTTGGTATTGATACTTTGAAAATTGATGGGCCGAACGGTTTAATTCTTAAGCCTTTTATTTCCATATTAAATTTTTGTTGGGTTTGGTTGACCCTTATAAACAACTTCTGGGTCAAATTTTTTTTCTTCTTCTTCAAATTTCATTTCAATTTGTCTTGCATTATCAATTTTACCCAAAGGGACAGATCTATAAAAACAGGATCTGTACCCAACATGGCAACTAGCACCCTCGCCAATATCTACAGTCATCCATACAGCATCTTGATCATCATCAATTCGAATCTCTTTTACTTTTTGAACAAATCCACTTGTTTTTCCTTTATGCCAAATTGATTTTCTTGATCTACTCCAGTAGTGAGCTTCTTTAGTTTCAATAGTTAACTTGAAAGCTTCGACATTCATATACCCATGCATTAATATTTCTTTTGTTTTTGAGCATGTTGTAATGACTGGAATCAATCCATCATTGTCGAATTTAGGAGATAAAAGCTTGCCTTCTTCTATTTCTGCTACATTTTCTCTTTTTTTAAACATATATGTGGAATTATCTAACATAATAATAAATATAATAAATATTTTAAAATTAAGGTTTTATATATATAAAAGCACGTCATGAAATTAGTAAAAAACGAAAACGAAAAAAAAATTAATGAAGTAACTGATAAAGAAGCTGAAGAAGCTTTTGTCAAAATCCTTAAATGGCTAGGTGAAGATCCTACTAGAGAAGGTTTATTGGAAACTCCAAAAAGAGTTACAAAAGCATTTAAAGAATATTTCAAAGGCTACAAAGAAGATCCAAAAGCAGTTTTAGACAAAACATTTGGTGATGTTGAAGGGTATAGTGATATGGTTGTTCAAAAAAATATTTCAGTACAAAGTCATTGCGAACATCACATGGCACCAATTATAGGAATTGCTCATGTAGCATATATTCCAAATCAAAGAGTTGTAGGATTAAGTAAAATAGCAAGAGTAGTAGAAGTATTTTCTAAAAGATTACAAACACAAGAAAGATTAACTGTTCAGATCGCTAATACTTTAATGGAGTCGTTGGATGCAAAAGGAGTTGCGGTAACAATAGATTCAACTCATCAGTGTATGACTATGAGAGGTATAAAAAAAGAGCAAGCTACCACAGTTACAAATTTTTATCTTGGACAGTTTAAGGACGATTTAAGTTATCAAAATAGATATTTGCGATTTATTGCAAAATAATATTTACTAATAAACATGGCGGACTCATTTAAAGCAGTTGTAATAAACAATCGGAACGAAAATTTTACAAGAGAAGTTAAAGAATTAAGTTTAGACCATTTTAAAGATGGGGAGGTGCTTGTTAAGATAGATTATTCTGATCTTAATTGGAAAGATGCAATGATACTTAAAGATGGTGGCAAATTAGTAAAAGAATATCCAAGAATACCTGGCATTGATTTTTCTGGAACTGTTGCACAAGGTGATGGTGAAGAATTTAAAGAAGGAGACAGAGTTATATTAACAGGTTGTAGAGCAGGTGAACTTTTCGATGGTGGATATTCTCAATACGCAAAAGTTAAAAAGGATCATATTACAAAAACACCTGAGGATATGACAAATAAACAAGCTATGATTCTGGGAACTGCTGGTCTTACAGGTTTGTTATGTGCCTTTGCAGTTAAAGCAAGAGAGGAACTATTGATGCAATCAAAAGTAAACGATGTATTGGTAACAGGTTCTACGGGGGGTGTTGGTATGGTAGCAGTAATGGTTCTTGCTAAGATGGGAATTAATGTAACAGCTATAACTGGTAAACCAGATAAAGCAGATTACTTAAAAGAACTTGGTGCAAAAAACGTTATAGATCGTAAAGAATTTGAGGGTGAAGCAAGATTAATAGATAAAGGAACATGGGATGGAGTTGTAGATACCGTGGGTGGTAACATTTTATCTAATGCAATAGCTCAAACTAAACCAAAAGGAATTGTTGCCATATGTGGAAATGCTAGTGGCAATAAATTAAATACATCAGTAATTCCATTTATATTAAGAGCAGTTAAATTATGGGGAGTAGACTCGGTTAATATTAGTAAAAAAAGAAAAGAGTTTGTCTGGGGAGAATTTCCTGCTTTGCTAGATTTTAATATTTTAGAAAAATCTGTAAATACTATTGGATTAGATGAATTATTAAATGTCTATCCCGATATATTAAAAGGAAATTTAAAACATAAAATAGTAGTGGATGTAAATAAATAATGGATTGGGATAAATTAAAGATATTTCATGCAGTCGCTGAGGCAGGCAGTTTTACAAGCGCAACTGTTATTCTAAACCTTAGCCAATCTGCAATTAGTAGACAAATTCAATCCTTAGAAGAGGATTTAAAAGTTAAATTATTTGAACGTCACGCTAGGGGATTAACATTAACTGAGAATGGTGAATATGTATTTAAAACAGCTCATGAAGTTATCTCCAAATTAAAAGAGGTAGAAACAACTTTAGGAGATAAAAAACACAAACCTTCAGGAAAACTATCAGTAACAACCGTTGTTAGTTTTGGAACAACTTGGCTGACACCAAGAATACAAGAATTTATGCAATTAAATCCCGAAATTGAAGTTGAACTAATATTTGATGATAGAGAGCTAGATTTAAGCACTAGACAAGCAGATATTGGAATATTTATGAGAAGACCAAAACAACTTAATTACATTCAAAAAAAGCTTATAGATATCAATTATCACATTTACGGATCACCAAAATACCTAGAAAAACATGGATATCCTAAAACAGTTAATGACTTAAATAAGCACAACTTTATTTCATTTGGTAGAGGGGCTCCATCTCCTGTTTATAATCCAGATTGGGCATTAAAACTTGGAATGAAAGATAATAAAAAAAGAAAAACTGTAATGAAAGTGAATAGTGTTTATGGTTTACTATTAGCTGTTCAAAGCGGGGTAGGATTAGCTGCAATACCAGATTATTTAACTGTCAAACAACCTAATATTGTTAAAGTTTTACCAAGCGTTCAAGGTCCAACTACAGAGGCGCACTTTGTATATCCTCAATCACTTAAAAATGTTGCTAGAGTTCAAGCTTTTAGGAACTTCCTTTACAGTAAAATTTCTGAGTGGGAATTTTAAATAAATCATCAAAAAAACAGTACTAATTGCGATTGATTATCAATTGCGACAATATTGCAATTGATAATCATTTTCATTGAGAATAGTTATCATCCGCATTGCAGGACAAATTACATTTAATATAAATATAAATTTAAGGAGTAAAATGAGAAAATTAACAATAATTTCATTGTTTTTTGCTTTAATTTCAAGTTTTACGATTGCAGCTGAAGTCAACATTTTTAGTGCAAGACACTATGATTCTGACATTCAATTATATGAAAAGTTCACAGCAGCAACAGGAATTAAAGTAAATGTAGTATCAGGTAAAGATAAAGCCCTGCAAAAAAGAATTACTGAAGAGGGAGCAGACTGTGTTGGAGATTTATACATCACAGCTGATGCTGGAAGACTAGGTGCATTTGCAGCTAAAGGAATGATGCAAAATGCAGGTTGGTCAAAAGCTATTAAGGATGCCGTACCTGCACAATTTAGATCTGCAAAATGGACTGGAATAGCTAAGAGAGCAAGAATAATTTATTATTCACCTGAAAGAGTAAATGCAAACGAACTTAATGGTATGACTTATGAAGGTCTAGCTGATCCAAAATGGAAAGGTAGATTAGTAATAAGAAAATCTAACAACATTTATAACCAATCTTTAGTTGCTTCACTTGTTAAAAATAATGGTAAAGCAAAAACTGCAGAATGGTCTAAAGCTGTTGTAGCAAACATGGCTAGAACTCCAAAAGGTAATGACCGTGCTCAAATCATGGCTGTTGCTGCAGGAGAAGCTGATATTGCTGTTGCAAACACATACTATCATGCGTTGATGTTATCTGGAAAAAAAGGTGCTGAACAACAAGAAGCAGCAAAAAAAGTAATGCCTTTTTTCCCTAATCAACAAGATAGAGGAACGCACATTAATATTAGTGGAGCTGGTATGCTTAAACATGCACCAAACAAAGCTAATGCTGTAAAATTAGTTGAGTTTTTATTATCAACAGAGGCTCAAAATCACATTGTAAATAATACTTTTGAGTATCCAATGATCAGTGGTGTAACACCTAATGATTTAGTTCCAGGCAAAGAGATGAACTTTGTAATGGATACTAAAACAAGTGTTAAGTCATACGGTGCAAAACAAGCAGATGCATTAGAAGTAATGTTGGCTGCAGGTTGGAA
Organism: uncultured Pelagibacteraceae bacterium; assembly: GCA_902580505.1. GTDB lineage: Bacteria > Pseudomonadota > Alphaproteobacteria > Pelagibacterales > Pelagibacteraceae > Pelagibacter. The sequence continues at coordinate 163,573 of CACHLB010000001.1, read as the reverse complement.
GTAAATGATAGCTGTTAAAAAAAAATTTACTACGGAAGTTGATTATAATAAATCTTCCAAAGCATGTCCTGCATGTGCTTCGGAGTGTGAAAAAATCAATAAACGTGTAAATAATAGAAAATTGTCTGAAATTAAAACTAAGGAGGTTCCGCATATCCTAAAAGTATTTAATTTTTGATTTTCTAAAGTTTGTGCCTATGGTTTGGTCTCCTAAGCCATGGGCACTTTTGATTTTCATGATTATAAGGCGGATTATAATATATGAAATTTAATTCCTGGTACCTTTCTTCATTTTTAGTTTCATTTGTTGTTGCAATTCCAATTTTAACTGTGTTTGCAAGTTTCTTCCAAGAAACAACTAATTACTTTGATATTTTAAAAAATACATTTTTAATTGAATATATTTATAATTCCTTAATATTACTTTTAGGAGTTTTAGTTCTTACATTATTCTTAGGTGTTGGCAGTGCATATGTAGTTTCATTTTATGATTTTCCAGGCGTTAAATTTTTTAAATGGGCTTTAATATTATCTTTTGCAGTACCTGCTTACATTTATGCTTATTCATTAACTGCTTTTTTTGAAAACTTTGGAACACTATACTCAATATTGAAATCTTTATTTGGACCTGGTGAATATAATCAATCCATTCCAAAATTTGATGGTATGCTTGGTGCTATTTTATCTATTTCTTTTTCACTATTTGGATATGTTTACGTTTTAACTAGAGCATCTTTTCATTATCAGTCTCAAAATTTAATAGAATTAGGACAAAATCTAGGTTTTTCAAAATATAAATCTTTCTTTAAAATCATTTTACCATCTGCAAGACCAGCTATAGTTGCGGGTTTAGCATTAGTTGCTATGGAAACATTATCAGATTTTGGAGCAGTATCATTTTTTGGAATAGCAACTCTTACTACTGGAATATATGATTCATGGATATCTTTTGATGATTTAGCTTTTGCAAATCAACTCTCATTTTTTTTACTATTATTTATTCTAGGACTTTTTTTTATTGAGAATATCTCAAGAAAAAAAGCTCAATATCACTCTCCAGTTAAGGGAGGAATCAAAGAAAAGAAGAAAATTAAATTAAACTTTTCAAAAGGTTTTTTAGCATTCGGATTTTGTTTTTTAGTTTTTTTAGTCAGTTTTTTATTCCCTGTTTTACAAATGTTGTATTGGACAATAATTTTTCCAAAAAATTTATTTGATTTAAATACTTTTCAATTATTTATAAACACAATTTACCTGGTATTTTTATCAAGTGTTGTTCTAGTAATTTTTTCTTTTATTTCAAATTATGGAAACAGAGTAACTAAAAGTAAATTCTTAAATTATCTTACAACATTTTCTATTACTGGTTATGCAATCCCTGGTGTAATTTTAGCTGTAGCATTCATCACTTTTATTGCTTGGTTTGATAATACTTTTATAAAAGCCTTTGAATTTAATTCTATAAAGAGAGTATTTATAGGATCTATTTTTGGTTTAGTAATAGTTTATTTTATCAGATTTTATTCATTAGCTTATAACGGTTTGAAAACTGGTTATGAAAGAATAAATAGGTCAATTGATGAAAGTTCTTATCTTCTTGGTTACTCGAAAATAAAAACCTTTTTAGGAATTCATGTTCCTTATTTAAAAAATTCTGTTTTTCTTATAGGGATATTGATTACTATAGAAGTAATAAAAGAATTACCTATAACTTTGATATTGAGACCATTTAACTTTGAAACATTTGCTACAACAGCATATATTTTTGCATCTCAAGATCTCTTAGAAGCTGCAGCAGTTCCATCATTATTCTTGATATTAATTGCAAGTACATTTATTTTGATTACGTCTAAATTTATTTTGAAAGACTAATGGCTAATAATTTTTTTGAAATTGAAAATGTATCTTTTGCAGCTGGCGGGAAAAATAAAGTTAATAATGTTTCTTTAAAAATTGAAAATGAAGGTGAAATTGTATGTTTACTTGGTCCATCTGGCATAGGTAAAACCACAATATTAAGAACTATTGCAGGTTTAGAAAAAATTAATAAAGGTAAAATTAATCTAAAAGGCAGAACAATTTCTTCTGAAAATATTCATATCGAACCAGAAAATCGTAATATTGCTCTATCATTTCAAGAGAACAGCTTATTTCCTCATTACAATATAGAAAAAAATATTAATCTTGGCTCAGATAGAGTGAAAGATGATAAAAAAATACAAACTAAAGAAGTAATTAATTTTTTAAACTTAAACAAAATATTAAATAAATTTCCGCATGAGATAAGTGCTGGCGAAGCCCAAAGAGCATCTCTAGCAAGATCTTTAGTTTCTCAACCTGATTTATTAATGCTTGATGAGCCATTATCTAATGTAGATCAAAGTTTTAAGGAGGAAATTCAAGTTGAATTAAAACAAATTTTAACAAATTCTAAAATAACTACAATAATTGTAACACACGACTCTTATGAAGCTTTTTATCTAGGCAGTAAATGTGGAATAATATTAGATGGTGAATTAAAGCAATATGATGATCCATATAATGTTTATCATTTACCAAATTCAGTAGAGGTAGTTAATTTTTTAAATAGAGGAACTTTAATACCAGCTGAAGTTACTAGTCCAAAAAGTCTTGAAAACGAGGATTTAGGAACAATCACAGGAAATTTTGCAAGACCGTTCCCAATAGGATCTAAAGTAAAACTTTTAATACAGCCAGAAGACTTACAACATGATGATGCGAGCAATCTCAAACTTGAAGTAGTAGATAGAAAATTCAGAGGTTCAAATTTTATTTATACATTAAAAACATTAAGTAATAAATTAATACCAGTTTTTGTGCATTCTCATCATATTCATCAACATGAAGTTGATGAAAAATTTGGTATAAAAAGACCCATTCATATTGATCATATTGTTTGCTTTTGAATTTAATTATATAAATCCAAATATGTATGAAAGAGTTACCTAAAAGCACTAAAGTAGTTGTCATTGGAGGTGGTGTTGCTGGAACATCATGTGCTTATCATCTTGCAAGATTTGGATGGAAAGATGTGGTTTTGCTTGAAAGAGATTTACTCACCTCAGGAACTACTTGGCATGCAGCAGGTCTTCTTGGTCAATTAGGTGCATCATCAACAATTACAAAAATAAGAAAATATTCTTTAGATCTATATAAAGATTTAGAAAAGACTACAGGATTATCAACTGGAATGAAGCAAAATGGTGCAATTACAGTCGCATCTACCAAAGAAAGAATGCAAGAACTGCTAAGACAAGCAACAACTGCTCAATTATCAGATGTTGAAGTAGAAGTTCTAGATAAAAAACGTTTGAAGGAATTGTACCCCGTTTTGCATAGTGAAGATATTGTAGGTGGTGTTTACATGCCAAAAGATGGTCAAGCAGATCCAGTTGGAGTAACCAATGTACTTGCTAAAGCTGCAAGAATGGAGGGTGCAAAGATTTTTGAAAAATCTCCTGTAAAAAAAATTTTAATTAAAAATTCTAGAATTAGCGGTGTAGAGACTGATAAAGGTGTCATTGATTGTGAATACGTTGTTATGGCAACAGGAATGTGGTCAAGACAATTAGGTGAAGAAATAAATGTGAGTGTGCCTTTGTATCCAAACGAGCATTTTTATATCATTACAGAACCAATAAAAGATTTACCTCAAAATCTTCCAGTATTGAGAGATTATAATGCTTGTTTATATTTAAAAGAAGATGCAGGGAAAATGCTTGTTGGTATTTTTGAACCAAAGGCAAAACCAGCTTTTAAAGATACAGGAAGAGTGCCAGACAATTTTTCGTTTGGCGAACTGCCAGATGATTTTGATCACTTTGAACCTTACTTAGAAAAATCATTTCATAGATTGCCAATGTTAGAAAGTGCAGGAATAAGAAAATTCTTCTCTGGTCCGGAGTCTTTTACTCCAGATACTCAATATTTATTAGGCGAAACCCCTGAAGTTAAAAATTTATATACATGTTGTGGCTTTAATAGCATTGGAATTGCTAGTTCAGGAGGAGCGGGGAGAGTTACAGCTGAATGGATGATGAATGGACATATTAATGAAGATTTATTTTCAGTAGATATTAAAAGATTTCAAAAATTCCACTCATCAAAAAACTTTATTATGGAAAGGGTAACAGAAACACTTGGTGATCTTTATGGTATGCATTGGCCATTTAAACAGCACAATACATCAAGAAATCAAAAGCTTTTACCTTATCACGAGGAATTAAAAAATGCTGGAGCTTGTTTTGGAGTTGCAGGAGGTTTTGAAAGACCAATGTGGTATTCATTAAATGGTAAAGAGCCTAAGTATGAATATAGTTTTAATTATCAAAATTGGTACCCATCAGCAAAGCATGAAACTTTAAATGCAAGAAAAAATGTTGGACTTTTTGATTTTTCAACTTTTTCAAAGTTTGATTTAAAAGGGGAAAAAACTCATGAAGAACTTCAAAAATTATGTACCGCTAACATTAAAAACGAAATTGGCAAAACAACATATACTCATATGCTGAATGAAGATGGTGGAATAGAAACAGATTTAACTGTTGTATGTATGGATAAAAACTTTTTTAGAGTTGTAAGCTCTGCAGCTACTAGAGAACACGATAAATACCATATCTTAAAATATTTAGATGAAGACGTATCTTTTAAAGATGTAACAGAGGATATTTGTTGTTTAGGATTGTTTGGTCCAAAGAGTAGGGAGATGATCTCGAAAATAAGCAATGATGATTTTAGTAACGATAAATTTAAGTTTGGAACTGGAAAGTTCATAATGATAAATGGTGTTAAAGTTTGGGCTCAACGACTTTCTTACGTTGGTGAATTAGGATTTGAGCTTTATGTTGACTCAAGTTTAGCTAAGGATTTATATGAAATTCTAATTGAAGAGGGGAAAAAATTTGAACTATCTCATTGTGGAATGCATGCAATGGATATTATGAGAATGGAAAGTGGATTTGTTCACTGGGGTCACGATATTTCGCCAGAAGAAAATCAGTATCAAGCAGGTTTAAAATTTGCAATTAGTTATAAAAAAAATGTAAACTTTATTGGAAAAGATGCCCTATTAAAAATTAAAGACCAAAAATTAGATAAGAGAATGATGATGTTTACTCTTAAAGACAGCAAACCTGGTGAGCCACTTTTACTACACGAAGAACCTATTTATATGGATGACAAAATAATTGGCAGAACAACTTCAGGAAATTATTCTTTTTGTTATGATAAAAATCTATCATTTGGATATGTCAATTCTGGAAATACGATTGAAACATTAAAAGATAAAAATATATACATTGAAATTGAAAAACAAAAATATCCAGTTGAAGTATTAGAAAAACCTCTAAACAATAAAGATTTTAAGAACTAATTTTCTTTTTTTTACTTTCGGCCTGAACAAATAAAACTCCAAAAACAATTATTCCAATAACTCCAAAGGTTTTGTTAAAATCAAAAGGTACTCCAAATATATAAAAATTTATTAATGTTGACCAAATTAATTGTGAATATTGAAAATTAGTTACAAAAGATAAATTTGATAGCTGAATTGCAAATATAATTAAAAGGTGGCTAGTAAAACCTAATACACCAAGAAATATCAACCAAACCCAAAACCCTTTATTCTCAATAGGAGTCCAGTCTAACATTACATAAATAGAGAAAACAATAGCCCCTACAACAGCAGCATAAAATAACGCCACTAAAGGATCATTATTACCAGAAATAAATTTTGTAAAAAATTGATATAAAGCCCAACATACTGGTGGTACTAAAGGAAAAATTAAGTCTAAACTTAAGACTTTCATACTAGGACTCATTGAATAAATTATGCATCCGAAGCTTAACAACATTAAAATTATACCTTTCGGTGAAAGAATATCTTTTAAAAATAATGCTGTTAAAATTGATACTATTAATGGAGCTGAGAAAAACACTACATATATATCTACTAGGTCAAATTTTTGTAAAGAATGAATGAAAAAAAAAGTAGCAAAAACCATTAATATAGATCTAATAATATTAATTTTAAAATTGGTTTTTAAGTTTAACTTAGGTTTTAATATCGCGAATAAAATTAAAATAATCACAAAGTGAAAAAAAAATCTGCCCCAAATTACTTGATTTAATGGCATTAATGTTCCTAGATATTTCGCAGTAGAATCTTGGCAAACTAAAATAAAAAATCCAGATATAGATAAAATTATAACTTTGGTAATAGATTTATTTTTAAGAAAATTCATAATTTTGATTAAATTTTAGACTGAACTAAGATTATCTAAAATTTTTTTTGAACATTGTTCTGTATTACTAGAGCCTTGAAGATCTTTTGTTCGACTGTCTTTATCTTTAAGAGTTAATTCAATTGATTTTACTATTCTATCAGAAGCTTCTTTTTCACCTAAGTAATCTAACATCATTGCAGCTGACCAAATTTGACCTATTGGATTGGCAATTCCTTGACCTGCTATATCTGGTGCAGATCCATGAACTGGTTCAAATAATGATGGGTATTTATTTGTTGGATTAATGTTTCCAGATGGTGCAATTCCAATAGTTCCAGTGCAAGCTGGCCCTAGATCTGATAAAATATCTCCAAAAAGGTTTGATGCGACTATCACATCAAAACGTTCAGGACTTAGAACAAATCTAGCAGCTAATATATCAATATGGTACTGATCAGTTTCCACATCAGAATAGTTCTTTTTATTCTCATTAAATCTTTCATCCCAATAAGGCATTGTAATTGATATTCCATTTGATTTTGTTGCACTTGTTAATTTTTTTCTTTTTCTTTTTTTAGCCAATTCAAAAGCAAATTGTTGAACTCTATCTATTCCATATTTTGACATTACTGTTTCTTGAATAACAACTTCTCTATCAGTACCTTGATACATTCTCCCACCAACTGATGAATATTCTCCTTCAGTATTTTCTCTAACAATTATCATGTCAATATCACCAGGTTTTTTATTAGCTAATGGAGCATTTACACCCTCAAAAAGTTTTACAGGTCTTAAATTAATAAATTGGTCAAATTCTCTTCTAAATTTTAACAATGATCCCCAAAGGGTTATGTGGTCAGGGTATTTATCTGGCATACCAACTGCACCAAAGAAAATTGCATCGTGTTTAATTAATTTATCTTGCCAATCATCAGGCATCATTTTTCCATGTTTTTCATAATAATCACATGATGCAAAATCATAATCCTCTATATTTAATTTGAATTGATGTTGTTGAGAAATTTCTTTTAATATTTTTTGTGCTTCAGGTACAACTTCTTTGCCAATGCCGTCACCAGCAATAGAAGCTATAGAATATTCTTTCATCTATTTAGCGAATGTGTCGTTAAATTGCTTAGTAACTCTGACAAAAGTTGTGCACTTGCTTAATTGTTTTAAAGAGGGTGCCCCAACATATGTACAACTACTTCTTACACCACCTAAAATATTTAAAATGGTATCATTAATTTTACCACGGTACTTAACTCTTACTGTTCTGCCTTCGCTACTTCTGTAGTCTGATAGTCCACCATAATGTTTGTTATTTGCGGTTTCAGAACTTGATCCGTAAAATTCGACATATTTAGAACCATTAGATTTTACTAATTTTCCTTTACCTTCATCATGACCTGCAAACATTCCTCCAAGCATAACAAAATCAGCTCCTCCACCAAATGCTTTAGCAACATCACCTGGACATGTGCATCCGCCATCTGCAATGATATGTGCACCTAATCCATGAGCAGCATCAGCGCATTCTATTACTGCACTTAACTGTGGATATCCAACTCCAGTTTGTATTCGTGTCGTACAAACACTACCTGGTCCAATTCCAACTTTAACAATATCTGCACCTGATAAAATTAATTCTTGAGTCATATCAGCAGTAACAACGTTACCTGCTATGATTGTTTTAGTTGGATATTTATCTCTAACAGATTTTAAAAATTTACTAAAATGCTCTGAGTAACCGTTTGCAACATCAATACAAATAAATTTAATGAAACTAAATTCTTTTAAAACTTTATCTAAATTTTGAAAGTCTTCTTTTTTTGTTCCAATACTTAAAGCTACATTTGGATATATTGATTTTATTTTTTTAAATTGTTTAATTTTCTTTACATCATGTTGTTTTGTTAAACATGTAATCATTCCATAATCAGATAATTTTTCAGCAACACCAAGGACGCCTACACCATCCATGTTAGCTGCCATTATAGGAATTCCAGACCATTCGTTTTTACTGTATTTAAAACGATAGGTTCTCTTTAAATTAACATCTTTTCTACTTTTAAGAGTGCTTCTTTTAGGTCTAAAAAGTACGTCGGAATAATCTAGTTTTAGCTCTTCTTCAATTCTCACTAAAATGAAGATATACATCCAATGAATGATAATTCAATTTAATAATTGACCTTATTAACGTTGTATTTGAACAATTTTAAAATTACTGATTGAATTATAAAAATATATATTAAAGTAAATAAATGTTTGAAGGTTTTAAGAGCAGATACATAAAAGTTAAAAAAGGGAAAGTCTTTTGCAAAGTTAAAGGAGAAGGACCACCTTTATTATTACTCCATGGTTATCCTCAAACTCATTTAATGTGGCACAAAACAGCTCCAGAGTTATCTAAAAGTTTTACAGTGGTTGCAGCAGACCTAAGAGGTTATGGAGACAGTTTAGCTCCACCATCTGATAATAAACATTTTAATTATTCAAAAAGAGAAATGGCTAATGACATGAAACAAATGATGGTAAAATTGGGATATCCTAAATTTTTTGTTGCAGGTCATGATAGAGGTGGAAGAGTTGCTCACAGATTAGCAAGAGACCACAGAAAAAACGTGCTTGCTCTCAGCGTTTTAGATATTTGTCCAACTTTAGATATGTACGAACTAACTACTAGAGATTTTGCAAAAGCTTACTTTCATTGGTTTTTCTTAATTCAACCAAAATGGTTACCAGAAAGAATGATAATGAGTGATCCAAGGAAATGGATGAAGTATTGCTTAGATAAATGGTCTGGCAATCATAAATTTGGAAAAGCTGAAGAGGGTTATCTAAAGAGCTTTAAGCAACCAAAAAGAATACACGGATCATGTGAGGATTATAGAGCATCTGCTACAATTGATCTTGATCATGACAGGAACGATCGTAAGAAAAAATTAAATATTCCTGTTCAAGTTTTATGGGGAAAAAATGGAGTTATAAACAAACAATTTAAACCTATTAAAATTTGGCAAAAATATTCAAATAAAAAAGTTGTCGGAGTTGCTGTTAAATCTGGACATTTTATACCAGAGCAAAATCCCAAAGAAACAATTAAACAATTAAAAAGTTTCTTTTTAAAAAATGTTTAAAATTATTCCTAATAAAAAAAATATAGGTGCAGAATTAATCTGCGATTTAAATAAAATTAACAATTCGTCGTTAAAAAAAATAAAATCTGCTCTTTCAAAATATGGGATGATTTATTTTAGAAACCAAAAATTAAGCTCTGATCATTATGTAAAATTTGCAAAAAAATTTGGAAAACTTGCAAACTATCCAAGACTTAAAGGATTGAATAAAAAATATCCTCAAATAACTGTTGTTCAAAGAAAATCTACTGATAAAGGACCTAGTTTTGGGGAGCAATTTCATACTGATTCAATTTATACTAAAAAGCCACCTAGATTTACTATGTTACTATCTAAGTTAGTTCCAAAAAAAGGGCAGGCAAACACAGATTTCTGTTCCCAATATTTAGCTTATGAAAAATTACCAGCTAGTTTCAAAAGAAAGTTTAAAAATGAAAAATGTATATTTTCATCAGAGGGACCTATTTCTGTAACTAGATTGGAAAGAGAGAAAGAAAAGGGGAAAAAAACGAAAGAACTTATCTCAAAGCATAAATTAATAAGGAAAATAAATAGTAAATATACTTTATATTGTAGTCCAGGACACTTTATTCGTTTTAATAACAGCAAAATTGATAAAAAATTAAAAACTTATTTATTTAAACACCAATTAAAAAAAAGTTTTCAATATTCTTTAGAATGGGAAAAGAACCAATTAGCCATTTGGGATAATAGATCTATGCTTCATCAAGCTACAGCTTTTAAAGGTAATAGAATTATGCATAGAATTACTGTCCAATAATGTTTCAGGTATTTCTAGGATTAACACCATTTATAGGCATTACGCTTATAGGTTATCTTTTAGGATATATTAAAATATTTGATTTACAAAAGGCTAGAATATTTAATTTATTTTCATTTTATATAGCGGTACCAGCTTTAATCATAAAACTAGTTGCACAAAGTGATGTTGGGGAAATAGATGTGTCTCAAATTTCATCATATTTTTTAATGCAATTAACCAGTGGAATATTTGCTTTTTTATTAACTAAAAATACTTTCAAAAGATCAATTCAAGAGTCAATTATTTGGGCTTTAACAGTTGCTTTATCTAATCACGTAATATTAGTTTTACCTATTGCAGAAATTTTCTTTTCTGGAAGTACGATAACTCAAATATCAGGTATTATTTTAATGGATAGTGTAGTTTTAATATCCATAGTTAGTTTCTTTTTAGAACTTACTGTAAAAAAGAGAATTAAATTATTTCAGTTTTTAAGAAATTTAATATTAAATCCGATGATATTAGCAATATTAATTGGATTAATAATAAGAATTTCAAAGATCAATATAGACGACACTCCATTTGAGTATATTCTTCAAAGACTAGCAGCATGTGTAATGCCAGTTGGTCTATTTGCAATCGGTATCATTTTATCTTTTTACTCAAAAAAAGTTTTCAATAAATTAACAATTAGTATTTCAATATTAAAACTTATTATATCACCACTGATTTTGTTAATTCTAGGATACACATTTTTTAGCTTATCAAATCCAATCGATTTTGCTGGAGCTTTGTTAGTTAGTGTTGGCCCATGTGGAGCTACTTCAATTGTTATGTGTTCTGCATATAATGTAAGTCCAGAAAATATTATTAAGGCAATATTTATTTCTACTTTTGCTTCAATATTTACTTTTTTATTTACTATAAATTTATTAAATTAGATATTTATGTTTAAAAAAATATTTAGCATTCTTTTCATTTTTCTTTTTCTATCATCAATATCGATGGCGAAAGATAAAATAGATGAAACCATTGATAAAACTACTGATTTTTTAAAATCTATAACTAAAAAAAGTTTAAATAAATCTCAAACAGCAGAATTTTTAAATAATTATGCAATAACGTTAGAAGATGAAAGAAATCAAGGTGTTGTTACTTATATATTTGACGAAAATAATTACAAAAGATACCAAGATGGAAAAGTTATTTCAGAAGATGGATGGCGTTTTACAAATCTAGGAAAATTAAGAGTTTTTTCTGGAGATATTAAATTAACTTGGAAATTTAAATTGGATAAACAAAATGTAATTGTAATTAAAACTAAATTTCAACCAATAGGAAAAGAATATCCTTTTACCTATAAATTAAAAGATAAGTTCTTTGACCAAATAAATTAAATGTCAAAAAGATATAGTGGCAAATCCTTTAAAGACTCTAGTGTAATGAAAAAAGCTAAACTTTCTTTGAAGGAAAAAAGAAAAATTAAAAAAGACAAGAAAAAAAACAAGTGAAATCTTGTTTGCATCAAAAAATAAAAGTAGTATAAACCAACAATTATTTACGGCGGGGTAGCTCAGTTGGTTAGAGCGCGGGACTCATAAGCCCGAGGTCAGTGGTTCGATCCCACTTCCCGCTACCATCAATGACCAGGAAAATCTAAAAGATTTTCAACTTTATACCCCTTTTTCAGTAAACTATCAGTTCCACCTAAGTCAAAAAGATTAATTACAAATATAAATCCAGCTACATTACTTTCTGAAATTTCAATTAATTTAGCTGCTGCTTCCGCAGTACCTCCTGTAGCAATTAAATCATCAATAATTAATACATTATCGTTCTTATCAAAAGAATCTTTATGAACCTCAATAGTAGCTGTTCCATATTCTAGTTCAAAATCAACAGAATGAACCTCAGCGGGTAGTTTATTTTTTTTTCTCAGCATTATAAATGGTTTATCTAAAATATATGAAATAGCTGAAGCAAAAACAAAACCTCTTGATTCAACAGCAGCTATTTTATCAAATTTAAATTTTTTTGATCTTTCAACAATTTGATTTATACATTCCCTAAAAGCTTTTTCATTTTTTATAAGGGTTGTAATATCTCTAAACAGAATTCCTTTTTTTGGGTAATCTTGAATCGATCGAATATGTTCTTTTAAATCCATAAAACTTAAATATAATCTAAATAAATATATGGCAAATAATAAATTAGCAATTATTGGCGGAAGTGGCCTATATGATGTTGAAGAGTTTAAAGATAGAGAAACTTTAGATTTAAATACTCCATGGGGAAAACCCTCAGATCTAATTTTAAAGGCAAACTACAATAATAAAGAAATTTATTTTTTACCAAGACATGGAAAAGGTCATTTTATTTCTCCATCAAAAATAAATTTTAGAGCAAATATTGATGCTCTCAAACAATTAGGTATTACAGATATCGTTTCCGTTTCAGCTGTAGGATCTTTAAAAGAAGATCTACCTCCAGGTAAATTTGTAATTATTGATCAATTCATTGATAGAACTTTTGCAAGAAATAAAACTTTTTTTGATGATGAAATTGTTGCGCATGTATCAATGGCACATCCAACTTCAAATGGACTGATGAACGCTTGCGAAGATGCTATAAAAAAAGAAAGTATACCTTATCAAAGAGGTGGAACTTATATTGTAATGGAAGGTCCACAATTTTCAACGTTAGCTGAGTCAAACTTATATAGATCTTGGAAAGCTGATGTTATTGGAATGACAAATATGCCAGAGGCTAAACTAGCAAGAGAAGCAGAAATTAGATATGCTTCAGTTTCAATGGTAACAGACTATGATTGCTGGCATCCAGATCATGAAAATGTTGATGTTCAGCAAGTTATAAAAGTTCTCTTAGATAATGCCGCGAAAGCAAAAAATATGATTAAAAATTTGATAGAGAACTTTGAAAATCACATTGATCCCAATGATCCAACTAATAATTGTTTAGATGTAGCAATAATAACGGCTCCAGAAAAAAGAACTCAAAAAACTAAAAATAAATTAAAAACAATTGCAGGAAGAGTTCTTAATTAATGAAAATTAATGGTGTTAAATATAAAACAATTTGGTTCGATGAAGAAAAACAAGTTGTAAAAATTATAGATCAGACAAAGCTTCCACATAAATTTATAATAAAAGAATTAAATTCAGTTAAAGACGCCATAAATGCTATCAAAACAATGGAAGTTCGAGGTGCTCCATTAATAGGAGGCACAGCTGCATTTGGATTAGTTCTAGCTATAAAAGAAAATAACAGTTTAGATTTTATAAAAAAAAGTTCGGAAGAATTAGTTGCTTCTAGGCCGACGGCTATAAATCTTCAGTGGGCGGTTCATAGAATGAATAACAAATTGTCATTTGTTGTACCTGGAGACTTATTTAAAGTTGCACTGAATGAGGCTAAAGAAATTTGTAAAGAAGACGAGGGATTTTGTGAAAGCATTGGTAAAAATGGATTAAATATTATTGAAGAAATATATAATAAAAAGAATGATACCGTAAATATTCTCACACATTGTAATGCAGGTTGGTTAGCTACAATAGATTGGGGAACAGCAACTTCTCCTATTTATCATGCGCATAAAAAAGGAATACCAATACATGTTTGGGTAGATGAAACTAGACCAAGAAATCAAGGTGCAAACCTTACATCGTATGAACTTAATGAAGAAGAAATTCCAAATACTATTATAGCAGATAATACAGGTGGAATATTAATGCAAAGAGGACAGGTTGATATGTGTATTGTTGGAACAGATAGAACATTATCTAACGGAGACGTGTGCAATAAAATTGGTACATATTTAAAAGCTCTTGCAGCACATGATAATAAGGTACCTTTTTATGTTGCTTTACCAAGTTCAACGATAGATTGGAATTTAAAAAACTCTAAAGATATTCCAATAGAAGAAAGAGATCCAAAAGAACTTTCCCATGTGGATGGAATTAACAAAGATAAAAAAATTGATAAAGTTTTAATTTATCCAGAGAAAAGTAAATCATTAAATTTAGCATTTGATGTAACACCTGCTAAATATGTTACTGCATTAATAACAGAAAAAGGAATATGCGAAGCCACTACTAAAGGTTTAAATGGTCTCTTCAAAAACTAATAAAAAGAAAAATGATGTTATTAAGTTTTCCAAAATGCTTAATGACAAAAAATTATCAGCTTTAAGATCTGGCAATATATCAGTCAGACATAACAATGGTTTTTTTATTACCCCATCAGGAAAAAAATACTCATCACTAAAAGTAAAAGATATAGTATATGTAAGTCTAGATGGAAAATATGAAAAAAAATATAAACCTTCGTCAGAATGGAGATTTCATCAAGATATTTATATCAAAAAGAAAGATGCCCAAGCAATAGTTCATACACATTCGACTAATGCAACAGCACTATCAGTTCACAAAAAACCTATTCCTGCTTTTCATTACATGGTTGCACTCGCGGGAGGTAATGACATTAAATGTGCAAAATACGCAACTTATGGAACAAGAGAGCTTTCAAAAAACATATTAAAAGTTTTGAATAATAGAAAAGCCTGTTTGATTGCAAATCACGGTCAGATTGCATTTGATAATAATTTACCTGATGCTTTTGAATTAGCACAAGAAGTTGAAAATTTGAGTTTACAGTATATAACCGCCCTTAAGCTTGGAAAGCCAAAAATTCTTTCTATAAATGAAATGAATAAAGTTTTAAAAAAAGCTAAAAATTATAAAAGAGGTTAATAGGTGACAAAAGTTGGTGAACATATAACTCTAGATATCATTGGAACTAAAAAAGAATATGATCCCTCATTTTATGAAAAGTTAGTTTATAAAATTGCAAAATTAGCAAAAGTAACAGTTTTAAAGATTTCAAAATATAAATTTGAGCCTCAAGGTTTTACATTGGTAGCTCTGTTAGCAGAAAGCCATATAAGCTTTCACACTTTCCCAGAAAATGAAATTATAAGCTTTGATTTTTTTACTTGTGGTAAAGTTTCACCATCAGTTGCTCTTAAAGTAATAAAAGAAGAAATAGAACACAAACAAATCATTATTAAGGAATTTAACAGAGATACGATTGATCTATACCATGATAACTATAGTTCACCAGGATTAAAAAAATCTTATGTTGTAAATAAAGTATTAGAAAATTTTAAATCCAAAGCAGGACAATATATTGAAATATTAGATTTAGAACAGTTTGGAAAAGCTTTATTTATTGATAATGAAATACAAGTTGCTGAGAGTGATGAACATTTATATAGCTCAACCTTTGTAAATTCTGGTCTTAATTTGAATTCAAATAAAGAGAAAGCTGCAATTATTGGTGGAGGTGACGGTGGTGTTGCAAGAGAATGTATTTCACAAAATTTTGGATTTATTGATTGGTATGAATTAGATCCTGAAGTTGTTGATGTATGTGATAAACATTTAAGCAAAATAGGAGAAAAGGCGACAGAAAAAAATTCAGTTAAATGTGTCTGGGGTGATGCATTTGAGAGCATTAAATCAGTCAAAGATAATACCTATGATCAAATTTTTGTTGATCTTAACGATGATCAATTTTGCATAGATTTAGCTGCAAAAAATATGTCATCTTTAGAAAGAATTTTAAAACCTAAAGGTGTAATTACTGCTCAAGTTGGAAGCCAAGATAAAAAACCAAAACAAGTTGAAAATTGGTTAAATGTTTTCAACAAAAATTTTGGAAATACAAAACTTTCAAGAGTTTACATACCAAGTTTCGATTGTTCTTGGAATTTTTCCTCTTCAATAAATCATTAATTTTACTTTTTAAAACAATAATTTTATGAAATAATCTTCAAAATTTTGGAGGAAAAAAATGAAAAAATTAAAAGTATTAGGACTTGGTATTTTAATATCATCATTCCTAACAATTTCTTCAATTGCAGATCAAATTAAAATTGGAACTGAAGGTGCATATCCACCTTGGAATTCTAAAGACTCAGCAGGAAATTTGATTGGCTTTGAAGTCGAATTAGCAAATGAACTATGCAAAATTATGAATCATGATTGCACTATTGTTGAGCAAGATTGGGATGGAATGATACCAGCTTTAGTTTCAAGAAAATTTGATGCTATTATGGCTGGAATGTCAATAACTGGTGAGAGAATGAAAACAATAAATTTTTCTCAAGGTTATGCTGATGAAGTTGCATCATTAGCTGTTATGAAAGGATCGAAAAACGAAGGCCTTAAAACAATGTCAGCTATAAATCTATCTGACGTAAGTGCTGATGAACAAGCAACACTAGATGTTTTGACCAAAGCATTTAAAGGTAAAACTATTGGTGTACAAACAGCAACAATTCACCAGAACTTCTTAGAATCTGGATTAATGGGTAATGTAAAAATTAGAACTTACAAAACTCAAGACGAAGTAAACCTAGACTTATCTGCTGGTAGAATAGATGCAGCACTAGCCGCAGCTGTTGCTTTTACTGATTATGCAGAAAAATCTGGTAAAGGAGTAGTATTAACTGGACCAACATTTGCAGGTGGAGATTTTGGTAATGGTGTTGGTGTTGGTATTAGAAAAGGTGACTCTAAACTTCTAAATGATTTTAATGCAGCAATTGATAAAGCTAGAGATGATGGCATTATTAGTAAGCTTGCTATAAAACATTTTGGTTTTGACGCTTCTATGTAATAAATTATTTATGGGTGGCTATAATTAGCCACCTATATTATGGAACTTCTATATTTTGGTGATAAAGGTTGGGGAGACGAGTTATTCTTTGCAACATTAATGACAATTGCAGTTTCCATAACTGCAATGATAATAGGCTTTATATTTGCTGCTTTATTTACTCCACTAAAATTATCTAATAATAAATTTCTTAACTCTATTGGTAATGCATACACCACTGTTATTAGAGGTGTACCAGAGCTTCTTGTAATTTATTTATTTTTCTTTGGTGGAAGTGGAGCAATTATGTTTGTTGCTTCTATATTTGGTTATAATGATTATATTGAAATTAATGCTTTTTTAACTGGTTCATTTTCAATAGGAATTATATCTGGAGCGTACTCGACTGAAGTATTTAGAGGAGCACTACAATCAATCGACAAAGGTCAGTTTGAAGCTGCAAAAGTTTTAGGTTTTAATAAATATATTTACTTCTTTAAAATTATTTTGCCTCAAATGCTAAGACTAGCAATACCAAACCTAAGTAATGTTTGGCAAATTACATTAAAAGATACTTCTCTTATATCTGTCACTGGTTTAGTTGAAATAATGAGACAATCTTATATTGCCGCTGGCTCAACTAGAGATCCATTATTTTTTTACTCATTTGCAGCAGTTTTATACTTAATACTTACATTTTTAAGTATGCAATTATTAAACAGATTAGAAACAAAATATAGCAAAGGTTATTAATGGATATTGAATTAATGATTAGTAGTTTTCCAAAGTTGCTAAATGCAACCTTGATTACTCTTAAACTATTATCTGTATCTTTAATTCTTGGTCTTTTTATTGGATTAGGTTTTGCAATCTTGAGAATGAATAATAATAAGTTGATTAATAAATTTGCTTACGGATATTCATATATTTTTAGGGGAACACCTTTATTGGTTCAAATCTTCATAATATATTTTGGATTAGGTCAAATTGAATACTTAAGAACAACATTTTTGTGGGTAGTTTTAAAAGAACCATATTGGTGTGCGATAATAGCATTTTCATTAAATACTGGTGCTTATACATCAGAAATATTGAGATCAGCTTTTCAAACTATAAAACCCGGATATTTAGAAGCTGGGAGAAGCCTAGGGATACCTTCAAAAATTATTTTTACAAAAATACAAATTCCTATAGCAATTAAACAATCTTTACCAGCTTATGGTAATGAAATTATTTTAATGCTTAAAGGCACATCTTTGGCAAGTACAGTCACTCTTATGGACTTAACGGGTGTTGCTAAATATATAATTTCAACAACGTTTAAGCCAGTAGAAGTATTTATTGTGGCAGGAGGTATTTATTTGTTTATGACTTTTATAATTCATAATGTTATTAAATATTTAGAAAAAAAATATGGGTTTCAAACATGAAAATAGCATGCATACAATTATCTAGTGGAGAAAATTATGAAAATAATTTTAAAGATATTGTTAAATACGTAAATCAAGCTATAAAAAATAAATCTGACTTAATTATTACACCCGAAACCTCTTCCTTGATGTCCAGTAGTAGAGAAATACTTTTTAAATATTCATTTGAAATGAATAAAGATCCGATTTTGAAGAAAATTAGAGAAGTTTCAAAAAAATATAAGAAATGGATTTTACTCGGATCAATCTGCGTAAAGGTTAAAAATAAACTCAGAAATAGATCTATATTGGTTGGACCAAATGGAAAAATTGTCAAATATTACGACAAAATTAATATGTTTGATGTTAAAATTCCAAACAAAGAGCAACATAAAGAAAGTAAAACTTTTAAAGCAGGAAATAAATTAGTAACTGCTAAATTGCCTTGGGGTAAAATTGGTTTTACAATCTGTTTTGATTTAAGATTTCCTGAACTTTATAGAAATTTATCAAAAAAAAAATTGAGTTTTATTGCTGTTCCATCAGCTTTCACAAAGTTTACTGGACAAAAACATTGGTTAACACTTTTAAGAGCAAGAGCGATTGAAAATTTTTGTTATATTTTTGCACCTGCTCAAACTGGAAAAAACACCCCCAAAAGAGAAACATTTGGTCATACTACTATTATTTCACCAGACGGAAAAATATTAGCTTTAAAAAAATTAGGCAAGGGAGTGATATATTCAAATATTAATCCTAAGCTTTCCATGGATTTAAGAAAAATAATACCAAGTCTAATTTAATTTCTACTATCCACAATCAAAGTATCTTTAGACCCACCACCTTGAGAACTGTTAACTATTGTGCTGCCTTTTTTTAGAGCAACTCTAGTTAATCCACCAGTTGTTACATAAGTTGATTTACCTGTTAAAATAAAAGGTCTTAAATCTAAATGTCTTGGTTCAATGTTATCAGGTGTGATTGTAGGAACAGTAGAAAGAATTTCTAATGGTTGTGCAATGTAATTTCTTGGATCTTTTTTGATATTTTTTATCATTTCTTCTTTTTCAGCTTTTGAGGCCTTAGGACCAATCATAATTCCATAGCCTCCTGATGCATTTGAAGGTTTCACAACATATTTAGAGATATTGTCTATAACATGTTCTCTATTTTTTTTATCTCCACAAAGAAGAGTTTCAACTTGATCTATAATTGGTTGCTCACCTAAATAGTAAATTATCATTTTATTAACATAGGAATAAACTGCTTTATCATCTGCAACACCAGTTCCCAAAGCATTTATTATTCCAACATTTCCTTTTCTCCAACATTTGAAAACACCAGGCACACCTAATAAGGATCCTTTAAAAAAAACTTTTGGATCCATAAAATTGTCATCTATTCGTCTATAAATACAATCTACCTTCAAAGGACCTTTGACAGTTTTCATATAAACATGATCGTTTTCAACAAATAAATCTTTACCTTCCACCAAGGCTATTCCCATTTGTTCTGCTAAAAAAGAGTGTTCAAAATAAGCTGAATTATAAATACCGGGTGTTAATAAAACCATGTGTGGGTTATTAGTTTTCTTTGGAATACACTCTGTCATACAATTATATAATTTATTTGCATATTGATGAACTGAAGAAACTTTATATCTTGTAAATAGTTCTGGAAAAATATCTCTCATTACCATTCTATTTTCCAGCATATATGAAACTCCAGACGGCACTCTTAAATTATCTTCAAGAACTAAAAAATCCCCATCAATGTTTTTTATAAGATCAATCCCAGATATATTTGACCATGCTTTGTGTTTTGGGGAGAAACCTTCACATTCTTTTAAATATAAAGGAGAATTAAAAATTAATTCTTTAGGTATTACTTTGTCTTTAAATATTTTTTTTGCATTATAGACGTCATCGATAAATAAATTTAGTGCCTTAACTCTTTGTGCAAGTCCTTTTGCAACCTTTAACCATTGACTTTTTGGTATAATTCTAGGAATGATATCTAAAGGCCATTTTTTCTCTTCAGCTCTATTATTTGCAGCATAAACTCTAAAATTTATTCCTCTAGCGCTTATTGTACTTTGACAATTTTTTTCAATTTCTTGTAATTTTTTTTTTCCATATTTTTCAAGTATGCCTGCAATGATCTTAGCATGACTTCTCAACTTCTTCTCTTTACTGATATATCCATCAAAAGTTGATTTAGAATCGTAATTTTTCCAAAAATCAGACATATTAACTTAATTTTTTTACATAAGAGTTAAATAAGCAAATGATTAAATTCGATATCTGATATGAAATAAATGGGTTTTATTGTAATCACATATAATTTAAATAGTTAACTTTTATATGACTTATTGTATTGGAATTAAAACAGAGACAGGACTAGTTTTTGCATCAGACTCCAGAACAAATGCAGGATTGGACAATGTAAATATATATTCTAAAATGCTTACACACGATGTTGGAGATAGAACAATAGTAATTGTTACATCAGGAAATCTTGGAACTTCTCAAGCAGTTTATAATTCAATAAAAAAAGATTTAAAAAGTGAAACAGGTATTATGAATTTAAACACCTGTAGTGATTTTGAACAAATTGCATCCTATATTGGCTCTTTAAATATTGAACATTCATCTCCTCAAGGAATTAATACTGATAGTGTTTTATTAGGTTCAACTTTTATTGTCGGTGGTCAAATAAAAGATCAGCCTCCTGAATTATACTTAGTTTACCCTCAGGGTAATTATATTCGTCCAGCAGATAGCAAACCATATTTAGTTATAGGTGAAGTAAAATATGGAAAACCTATTTTAGATAGAGTGATTACCCCAAAAGTCTCAATTGGAGATGCATCAAGGTGTGCACTGATATCAATGGATTCTACATTAAAAAGTGATTTAACAGTTGGTCCACCAATAGACTTTGCTGTGATAAAAAAAGATGAAATCAAAATAGCATCACTTAAATGTCTAAATATGAATGATCCTGAATTTTCAAAAGTTTGTAATCAATGGTCACAAGGTATTTTTAAGATATTTGACTCTTTTCAAAGGTTTGACTGGGAATAAAACTAATATTTGGTGTATTCTTTAATTTCTTTAATTTTAGAACCAGTTTTATTATTTATTTCTAATTTTAATTTTGCTCTTTCATCATTTAGGAAGTGAACATCTCTTGATAATTTAATAAATTTTTCACCAAAATCAGAATTTTTTTCGCAAAGCCTTTTGTCATCTTCTATTACCCAAAGCTTTGAATTAATTTCTTTTAGTGAGTTATATAAATTTTCAATTTCACTGTAATTTTTAATATTTGTGTTTAATTGATCTTTTAATATTTTATATTCATTATTTATAAAGTTTAGTTTCTCAGGATCTTTAATTTTTTCATATTTAATTTCTAAAATTGAAATTTTATCCAGCAATTCTCCAACTGATACTTCTACTAAAATTTTATTCATATAAATTGATATTATGTTAAGTTGTTAAAAATATGTCTAATATACTTATTATAAAACATGGATCTTTAGGTGATATAGCGCAGGCAAGTGGTGCAATTCAAGATATATCTGATAATCATCCAAATGATGATCTTTATATACTATCAACCAAACCTTATTACGATTTATTAAAAAAAAATCCAAATATAACTGATGTCATTTTAGATAAACGACTCTCTAGATTTAACTTAATTTATTTATATTTATTAATGAGAAAGATAAAAAAATATAAATTTGTTAAAGTTTATGACCTTCAAAATTCTAAAAGAACTAGTTTTTATAAAAATATTCTATTTCCAAAAGCAACATCAGATATTTGGTCATCGACAGAAACAACACTTCCTGAAGGAACTAGTAAGATTGATTTTGATAAAGACACTGTTCTAAACCGCTTTGAACATCAATTAAATTTTTCAGGAATTAAAATTAATCACGTAACTAAACCAGACTTTTCTTGGAGCTGTGAGGATATTTCAGAAATCAAAAAAAAATATAATTTAAACAAATATTTAATTTTATTCCCCTTTTCATCATCTCATTTAACTATAAAAAGATGGCCATATTATAATGAATTGATAAAAAAAATTAAATCTACTTTTAGAGATGAAATCCAAATTTTAATTGCCCCAGGTCCAAATGAAATCAAATTAGCTAATGATATTGATGCTAATATTATTTTAGATAATGATAAAGCGCTTAATATTTCTCAACTTTCATCATTAATTAAAGATAGTTATTTTGTTATATCTAATGATACAGGCCCAGCACATATGGCGGCACATTTAAATGTAAAAGGATTGGTTTTATTTGGATCACATACTACAGCTAAAAAAGTTAGTATAGAGCGAGAACATTTTAAAGCAATTCAAGTTTCAGATTTAACCAAACTTTCAGTAGATAAAGTATTTCAAAGAATGCAAGAAGCAATTAATTAGTTTTTCTAAATTTTGATAATAAAAAGGGCAAAAATAAAACTATTATGAAAATTCTTAAAAAATGATGGTAGCTCACAAATATTGGATCTATGTTATAAGCAACACTAATAACAACCATTTCATGAATTCCTCCAGGTGCAAAACTTAAAAAAGTTGGTATAAATTCAAATCCTATATAAGTGAGCAAATAAGCAGTTATCATTGCAACAATTACCAAAATTGAACTAACTATTATTCCATGAAATATAAAAAATAATAATTCTTTAATTTTTAATCCGTTTAATCTGGTACCTAAAGCGGTGCCTAGAAATATAAATGCAATATTTATAAATGCATCTGGAAATCTGGCATTAATTATTTCAAAAGTATAAAAAGCACCAGATAAAGCCATTGCACCAACTAAAGTAGGTGATGGAATTTTATAATTTTTTAAGATGTTTGCAAAAATGAAACAAATTATTAACAGAAATAATATTTCTAAAAAATATCTTTCGTTATAGATATTTTCATAGTTATAACCTGTCATTTCCGAGAAGCCTAAATTATTAATAAAAAAAATAGGCACAAAACTCACAATAAATATCACTCTTGTAGCCTGAGGGATCAAAACACCTTTATCGTTTTTTGATTTACCAAATTCTAATAATGCTGCAGATATTGGAACAAATGCGCCCGGAAGAGCTGCTAAAACTGAAATGAATTTACTAAATTTACAAACTTTAAAAAAATAATAACCAGCAAGAATAGTACTGACTATTGTGCAGATTAACATCGCTAATGACGAAAAAATCCATAGATGAATTTTATACAATAATGTTACATTTAAAGTTCCACCAAGAATTATACCAACAATTAAAAATATAGGATTTAATAATTTAGTTGGAAAAACTATTTTAAAATTTGTAAATGCAAAACATAAATTTAAACCTAGAGATCCTAATAACCAGGGCAAAGGTAGATTAATTAAAGTACCTAAGTATCCACCAACAAGTCCTATAAATAGAGCTTTATAACTACCTACTAAAGCTAAAATATATTCCTTTATGTTTTTGGAAAAATTGTATTTGAGCATTGACTAAAATTTATAACTTATGTTTAATGATGGTTTCATAAATATAATAAGAGAGGAAATAATGAAACTAATTAAAACTTTTATTTCAGTTTTATTCTCTGCTTTCCTTCTATTTTCATCAACAAGTTCATTTGCAGTTGAAAAATTACATTTTTTAATTGGCGGTGGTGCTGGTGGTGGTTGGGATGGAACTGCTAGAGGTACTGGAGAAGCATTAACAAAAGCTGGTTTTTTGAAAAGCGCATCATTTGAAAACATGTCAGGTGGTGGAGGTGGTAAGGCTTTGGCTTACCTAATCAATAACGCTCCGAAAGATACAGTTTTAGTTCAGTCAACACCATTGGTGTTAAGATCTATTACAAGACACAAAGGTTATGTAAAAGGTACTGGCACTTTATCTTATAAAGATGTTAAACCAATTGCAGGTGTAATTGGAGATTATGGTGCAATAGTTGTTGCAAAAAATTCACCTATCAAAAATTTCAAAGATGCAGTTGATCAATATCAAAAAGATCCAAAGTCAATTAAAATGGCTGGAGGATCTGTAAGAGGAAGTATGGACCACTTAATTGGTGCGTTAGCTTTCCAAGCAGCTGGAGCAAATCCAAACGATGTGATCTATGTTCCGTATGATGCTGGTGGAAAAGCACTTGCTGGACTTTTGTCTGGAGAAACTCAAATACTTTCAACAGGCTTAGGTGAAGTAATGGGTGCTAGAGATCAAGTAAGAATAATTGGTATCACAGCTCCTGAAAGAGTAGGTGATGCACCAGAAGCTCCAACATTAAAAGAGCAAGGATATGATGTTCAGTTTGTTAACTGGAGAGGTTTCTTCGCACCAAAAAGCATGAGTATGAGTGACTATAACAAAATCTCTAAAATGCTTGGCGATGTTCAAAAGACACCAGAGTGGGAAGCTGTTAGAAAAAGAAATGCATGGGTAAATATTTATAACCCGGGTTCTAAATTTGATGCGTTCTTAGAAAAACAAACAGTTGAAATGACAGCTCTGATGAAAAAACTTGGAGTAATATAATCTTTATAGATTATTAAAGAATGTAAAGCAGTGAGAATAAGTCCTACAAAATTTATCTCACTGCTTTTTTTAGTTTTATCAGTATTTTATCTATACACTGCATACAACATTCAAGTATTTGCATTTGATGAAAACGCACCATTCAATGCTAGGACTTTCCCAATATATTTAGGTTGGGCAGGAATAATTTTATCGAGTTTAAAAATAATTTTACCTGAAAAAGTTACTACAGAGGTAAATCATAAACACTTAGATTACAAAAGTATAATTTATCTTATAATTATCTCACTAATATATGCTGCTGTAATATTAAAAATTGGATATTTTATATCAACTTCTTTATTTCTTTTTGCATCTTACTATTTCTTAGGTGAAAGAAGATGGGGACTGATGTTTATTTTATCTTTCCCATTTGTTGCTGCATTTATGTATTTGTTACACGGATTATTAAACATTTATCTTCGTGATCCGTTTTTAAAATACATTGGAGTTATGGGATGATCGAAGGAATAATTATCGGATTATCAACTGCTTTATCTCTAACAAATATTTTAATGGTGATGGTTGGATGTTTTGCAGGAACAATAATTGGAATGTTGCCTGGACTTGGACCAATGACTGCAATTGCATTAATGATACCAATTACCTACGGCTTTGATCCATCAACAGGTTTAATTTTAATGGCAGGAGTTTACTATGGTGCAGTATTTGGAGGATCTACATCTTCAATTTTGTTAAATGCACCTGGAATACCAGGAACTGTTGCTACTGCTTTTGATGGTTATCCAATGGCACAACAAGGTAAAGCTGGTAAAGCTTTAGCAATCGCCGCTTATAGTTCATTCGCAGGTGGAACAATTTCTGCAATATTTTTATTAGTTGCAGCCCCTAGTTTGTCAAAAGTAAGTTTAGCTTTTAGATCACCTGATTATTTTGCATTAATGATCTTAGGTTTAACCGCAATTTCTGCATTTTCGTCAAAAGGACAGTTTTTAAAGGCAATGATGATGGTTGTTTT
The DNA here is from genome assembly GCA_902580505.1 of uncultured Pelagibacteraceae bacterium. GTDB lineage: Bacteria > Pseudomonadota > Alphaproteobacteria > Pelagibacterales > Pelagibacteraceae > Pelagibacter. The sequence goes on along the minus strand of CACHLB010000001.1, from coordinate 137,760 downwards.
AGGATTAATGCTAGCAACAGTTGGTCAAGATTCATTGTCAGATATCACAAGATTCACATTTAACAATATGAACTTAACTGATGGAATAAGCTTTGTATTAATTGTAATGGCAACATTTGCAATGAGTGAAGCTCTAACGATTATTTTTAGAGGAAAAGATCCAAACAGAGCTGCAAAACAAATTTCATTAACAGAATTAGGCTCAATTAAAGTAAATAAAGAGGAAACAATTAAAATGGCTAAAACAATACCTAGGTCATCTATACTTGGTTTCTTAATTGGTGTTTTACCTGGCGCAGGAGCAACAATTGCATCTTTCTTAGCATATGGAATGGAGAGAAATTATGTAAACGAAGAAGAAAAACAAAAATTTGGAAAAGGTAGCGTTCATGGTTTATCAGCACCAGAAACTGCAAACAATGCAGCTTGCTCTGGTTCATTTGTTCCATTACTAACATTAGGAATTCCTGGAAGTGGTACAACTGCTGTAATGCTTGGAGCTCTTTTAGGTTTTGGTATTCAGCCAGGACCAAGACTTTATCAAACTAACCCTGAAATTTTTTGGTCGGTTATTATGTCAATGTACATTGGTATGGTAGTGCTTTTAATTTTAAATTTACCTTTAATTCCTTATATCGCTAGAATTTTAGCAGTACCGAGAAATTACTTAATTCCTTTAATTTTATTTTTTTCAGTAACAGGAATATATTTAATGTCATTTAACAATTTTGATATTTTTTTAATGATAGGTATTGCAGTGGTTGCAACTTTTTTAAGGCTCTATGATTTCCCCATGCCACCTTTAATATTGGCTTTTGTACTCGGGGGGCTAATGGAGGAAACATTGAGAAGATCACTATTAATAAGTGATGGATCACCTAATTTTTTATGGGATAGACCAATAACTCTAATAATATTATTGATCACAATAACAATTGTTGGTTGGCAAATTTTTTCAACTTTTAGAAAAAAAAATTAAATATAAATTTTATCAGCTAGACCGTAGCAAAGAATTCCACTTAGCACTGTTAAAATTCCCGATGCTATAACACCTTCACTATTTGTTTTTTCGTTATGTCCAAGCTTATTGACATAAATTGTATATATTCCAATAAGGAAATATAAAACGTTTTGTGCAAAAATTAGTGTAAAGAAACCCCATGTTCCTGCTAAACCATCCGCTTTGATTAACATTATGTAAAGTGCTACTAAAATTGATGCAATAAACGGTGCCCCAAAAAATCTAACCATCACTGCTGCAGAATGATCTATATTGTATTGATCTAAAAATGATTTTGTTGCTACCACTGTTCTAAAAGCATAAACGGCGTAAACGATAAAATGAACAATAAAAATACTTAAATAAATTATTCCATTAAATTTATCTAGCATATTTTGATTTTATAAGATTCTTTTGTAGTTTTCAATTATCTTATCCCAAAGAAAATTTTCGGAATGTGTTTTGCACTCTTTTCCAAATTCAATATATTTATTTCCCTCAAATAAATTATCTATACTTGAATAAATTTCATCTAAACTGTTACCATCACAAATTAACCCTGTTTTATTGTGGATAATTGCATCAGAAGCACCACCATCTTTACCACCAATAGACGGTATCCCATATTGTGCAGCCTCAATGAAAGAAATTCCAAAGCCCTCAACTGAGGTTTTGTGAATTATTGATGGCATTATAAAAATATTAGATTTTGCAATTAATGCATTTTTCAATTCATTAGAGATATCACTTAAAAAATTTACATATTTATCAAGATTTAATTCTATCACTAATTTTTTTAAATTTTCTTCTTCATCTCCATATCCTATACAAGTGTAAGTAATATCAGGATATTTCTCTTTTAAATTTCGAATAGCCATTATAACTTTTTCATGATTTTTTCTTTTATCAAATCTTGATACAGTAATTAGTCTTTGTTTTTTTCCTTTTAGCATTTCTTCTGCTTGTTTAAGGTCATCTTTTGGAATTTCTTCAACGGGATCTACACCTGGATTTATGACTATTAATCTTTTTTCTTCAACACCAAGACTAACAGCCAAATTTTTTGTAAAATTTGAGTTTGCCACCACATGGTCAACATTGTTTAAAACTTCTAGAACTTTTTTGTTCAGTCTAGATCCTTTAGGGTGATTAATTTCTTTAGAGTGAATTAAACATATTTTCTTTTTTGGGGATTTTATAAGTTCTAAGCTTTTCCAATGATCTGCAATGATACAATTTACGTTTTTATTTTCATTTAAATATTCATTTATTAGTAGAGATTTTCTATATTTTCTTAATAATTTAACTCCGCTAACTCTTTCAATTGTAAATGAAACTTTATCATCAAAATTTTTATGATCTTCGTGATAATCGGCAAAAACTTTAACCATATCAAGTTTTGATAAAGATCTCGCTAATCCCCACATCAAATTTTGCATACCACCAACTTCAGGAGGGAAAGTTCTGGTTATTATTAAATACATTAATTAGATGACCACTTTATACCACAACCCATACTTGGGAATTGTTCTTCAGGACCTTTGCCTGTTTCTGAAACTTGTTTCATAGCAATAAATAAATCACTATCTCCAGATCTCACAGGCTTTAGTTCTCTTAATTCTCTTATTCTTCCTCTATATTGGAGACCAAAATCTTTATCATAACCGAAAAAATCAGGAGTACATACAGCATCATATTTTCTTGCAATGTCTTGTGTTTCATCAATTAGGTAAGGAAAATTAAACTTATGTTTAGTTGCAAACTCTATCATTTTTTCAAAAGAGTCTTCTGGGTAATTAATTGGATCATTAGAGCATATTGCAACTGAATTTATTCCTAAATCACTAAGCTTAGTACAGTCCTCCACCACATCTTTTATAATTGCTTTTACATATGGACAATGATTACAAATAAACATTACCAAAGTTCCATTTTCACCTTTGATATCATTTAAAGATATTAGTTTGTTTTCTGTAGATTTTAATTCAAAGTTTTCAGCTTTTTTTCCAAAATCACATACTGGTGTTTTAATAGGCATAATGTAATAATATATAAATTATGTTTTACGATTTGGAAGATAAAAAACCAAAAAACTCTGGCGAAAATTGGGTAGCGCCAAATGCAACTATTATAGGAGATGTCACATTAGAAAAAAACTCCAGTGTTTGGTTTAATGCTGTAATTAGAGGGGATAATGAAAACATTCATGTTGGAGAAGGTTCAAATGTTCAAGACGGAAGTGTTTTACATACTGACCCAGGCTGCCCTTTAAGAATTGGTAAAGATGTAACTATCGGTCATATCGTTATGCTTCATGGATGTACGATTGGAGATAACAGTTTAATTGGTATAGGAGCTGTCATTTTAAATAATGCAAAAATAGGCAAAAACTGCATCATTGGTGCTAAAGCTCTTATAACTGAAAACAAAGAAATTCCAGATAACTCATTAGTAGTTGGATCACCAGGAAGAGTAGTTAGAAAACTTACTGATGATGAAATAGGCAAAATTACTGAGAACGCAAAACATTACCAAGATAATTGGAAAAGATACGTAAAAACAGTTTTTTAATATGCCAGCAGGGTATGTAATTGCACAATTAAGAGTAACTAATCCAGAAAATTATAAAGAGTACATTGAAAAAGTTAATCCAATTGTAAAAAAATTTGATGGAGAATTTTTAGTTAGAAATGGTGAATATCAAATATTTGATGGTGAAACTAAATTTCCAAGAATAATAGTTTTAAAATTTCCAAGTTATGAGAGGGCGCTAGAGTGGTATAATTCAGAAGAATATAAACCAATAAAACAAATAAGATTGGATAATGCTGAGGGAACAAATATAATAATTAAAGGATTATGAAAAAAATATTTATAATTTTTATCGTTTTAGTTTTTTATTCTACTTCAGTAGTTGCTGTAGAAAAATTTAAATTCAAATATAACCTGCATGAAAATTTACCAGAGAAATGGGTTACTGAATTCAAAAATATAATGAATATTGTTCAAGAAGTTATGCCTATAAATGAGAATACTAACAATTGGGTAAAGAGTAATATGAAATTAACAAACATGAAACAGGGCTATAATATGGATATCTTTGCATGGCAAAGCACAAAAAATCCTTTTCCAGAAAAGCGTGCTAATATGAAATACTCAGGTATTGAAGGATGCAATTCACCTGAACCATGGATGCAACTAGATATATTTCCACAAGATTATACAAGTTCAATTAATAAAATTCGTACTTACACCGTTATTGTTCATGAGTATTTTCATGTTTATCAAATCGCACTTTCTCATAGAGATAGGTGTCTGTCTGAAAACAGTGCAAAATGGTTGGTCGAGGGAGGTGCTAAAGTTTTAGAAGAGATCTATTCAAGGCAATATTATAAAAAAGATCTTTTAAAGAGCGACATTAAAGAGAGTAAAAGATGGAGCATTAAAAAGGTTAATAAAGAACCTCATTTATACGAAAAACATAAGACATCACCACAAAAAAATGGATTTGATAGCAATTATGCTGGCTCTGCATTCATAGTACTGGCATTAGTTAACGAATTAAAAAAAAATAATATTTCTGAAGAAAAAGCATTTGAATTAGTTTTTAGAGAATTCTGGATACAAAGGGCTAAACAACCATCAGGCTGGAATTGGCAAACTACTTTTAAAAATACTTTTGGTATGACTTTGGATGAATTTTATAAAAGGTTAAGTAAATACAAAAGAAAAGATCTTAAAAAAATACTTCCAAGCAAGTCTTTGAAGATACAAGATATTTTTAGTTAAAGAATTTAATCTTTTAGTGACAATATTTTAAAAGATAATTTTAATTTAGGAAATCTTTTATTTAAAATTAGTTTAATTTTTTTAAATGAATCGTTATGTATTTTCTTTTCTATAACTGAATTAAATTTTTTCCCCCCATTTACTATTTTAGCTGCTCCACAATCTTCATGATTAATTACTATTAATTTACCTATATTATGTAACTTTATTGAGGTTGATAAATTATCCAAAAAAGTAGATTGCCATTTTTTAAATTTTTTAGAAGTTACTCCGATGGCAGCTCCAGCAATAGTAAATGAGCTATATTTTCCAGTTAATTTCTTTTTTTTTAAATAATTAAAAACTTTTGGCTGAAACCTTGGATCCATACATGACAAAACCATAGCTTCATATTTTTTCATTACGGTACCAACCAAGTATCTTTATTACTATCAATCTCAAATCTAGCTCTTCGATGACCTTTTGCAGCTAAATACAACCATTCTATAGATTTAATTTTACACTGTATAACAGTAAAGTTTTTGTATCCTTCTTCGCTTTGTTCTTTTGTGTAATCAAAATTATCTAATTCAGGTTTTAAACCAGATGTTGGAATATCAGACTCTGTACCTGGTCCATTATCTACTAAGTAACATTTACGACTTATATGTTGAGTTTTTTCCCAAGATTGTTTTGTTATATCATTATTGTGATTGATAATTGCTTCAACTTTTAATCTAACCTGTATTTTTTCATCTTTATCATAAAATAACATCGATGAATTTGGGTTTTTTTCCAATATTTTAATTTTATCAGATCTAATGTCACTGTGAAATTGAACTAAATTATTTTGTTCATCTGATTTTCTAAGAACAACAATTCTACTTTCAATATTATCTTCACTTCCACACGAAAAAACAGGTATTCTAAATGGTGAAGATCTATTAGTAACTGCATCAGTTAGCATTAACCAAATTTTCTTTTTAATTTCGGAAAAATCCTCGTAGTAGGGAACAGTGGTAGACACAATTATTTTTTCTTTTTTAATCTAGCTATTAAGCTAGAGCTATCCCAACGGTTTCCACCCATTTTTTGAACTTCTGCATAATAACCATCAACAATTTCAGTTACTGGTACAGGTGAACCATTTCTTTTTGCTTCTTCAATACAAATTTTTAAATCTTTTCTCATCCAATCTACAGCAAATCCATAATCAAATTTATCAGCCACCATAGTTTTATATCTATTTTCCATTTGCCAAGATTGAGCTGCACCTTTTGAAATAGTTTCCATAACTTTATCCATATCTAAACCTGCATTAATTCCAAAATTTACTGCTTCTGATAATCCTTGAACCAAACCACTAATACACATTTGATTAACCATTTTAGTTAGTTGTCCACTGCCTGATGGTCCGATTAAAGTTACTTTTTTACTATAACAATCAATTATTGGCTCTGCTTTTTTAAAATCATTTTCATCTCCACCAACCATGACAGTTAATATTCCACCTTCAGCACCTGATTGTCCTCCAGATATAGGAGCATCTAAAAAACCAAATCCTTTATCTTTTGCAGCTTTATAAAGTTCTCTAGAAATTTCAGCAGACACTGTTGAATTATCTATATATACGCATCCTTCTTTGGCATTGTGAAATAATCCATGTTCTCCTAATGAAACTTGTCTTAAATCATCGTCATTCCCAACACAGGTAAAAATAAAATCAGCATCTTTCGCAGCTTCAGATGGTGTATCAGCCATATTACCTTTGTATTCACCAATCCATTTTTCTGCTTTTGATTTTGTTCTGTTAAAAACAGTTACATTATGTCCTGCTTTTGATATATATCCTGCCATTGGATAACCCATTACACCAAGACCTATGAAAGCAACTTTAGAAGTCATATTTTTTTATGTTTAAAAATTTAAGTTTAAAAGTAATTGTATTTGGATTTATATTTACATTTTTTTCAAGCTTTGGACAGAGTTTTTTTCTTGGAATATTCAATACAAGCATTAGAGAGACACTCTCTATAACTCATGGACAATTTGGCTCAATATATGCATCTGCAACATTGTGCAGTAGTTTATTACTTATTTGGGTTGGAAAGAAAATTGATGATATAAATATTTTCCGATTTGCAATCTATGTAACATTACTTTTATCGTTTTCTTGTTTTTTCTTTTCAAAAATTTCATCAATAGTTTTTTTATTCATTGCAATTTTCTTAATGAGATTTTCAGGTCAAGGAATGATGTCACATACTGCAACAACTACAGTTTCAAGATATTTCACAAAATCAAGGGGTAGGGCATTAAGTATTTGCTGGTTTGGTTTATCTAGTGCTGAATTTATTTTACCTGTTTTAATGGTGTTTTTGTTGTCATTAACAACCTGGCAAAATATTTGGACTTTAATTGCTGTTTTAATTTTAATATTTCTACCATTTGCATCATTCTTTTTAGTTCGAACTGTCAAACTTGATACAAGAGAAAGCACAGGAGGTGAGGAATTTAAAGAGGAAAATATTAAGCAATGGAAAAGAATTGAAGTAATAAAAGACTATAAATTTTATATTGTAAGTATGAATATGCTGGCCATGCCCTGGATTGCAACTGGTGTATTTGTTTACCAATCATTTATAACCGAGTCAAAAAACTGGGGACCATTTGTAATTGCTCAGTCATTTATGTCATATTCAGTATTTTCAGTAATTACACTTTTAATATCTGGTTTCTTAATTGATAAATTCACAAGTCGAAAACTTTTAATTTTTATGAATATTCCTTTATTTCTGTCGACTTTTGTAATTATTTATTTTGATGCACAATTTACTGCATTTATATTTTTAGGTTTAATTGGAATATCAAATGGTTTGGCAAACGTTTTGGGATCTTCCACTTGGGCTGAGGTTTATGGTGTAAAGCATATTGGATCTATTAAAGCTTTGACCACTGCACTTATGGTTTTTTCAACAGCTTTCGGAACTGCTCTTTTTGGTATTTTAATTGATATCGGATTTTCAATTGAGAAAATTGCTATAATATCTGCACTTTATATACTTATTTCTTTTATTCTTCTTTTTTTAGTTAGAAAAAAATTAAACCCAATTTTAGTATAAAACACTTGATTTTGTTGATCTTGGAGTATATTTAATCGCCCATGGCAAGAGTTACCGTTGAAGACTGTATAGACAAAGTAGATAGCCCTTATGAATTAGTTTTGGTTGCTAAAGAAAGAGCTACACAACTTAATTCAGGAATTGAACCTACATTAGATAGAGATAACGATAAGCACACAGTTATTGCTTTAAGAGAAATAGCCGAAGAGACAATTAAAGTTCCAGATTTAACAGAGTCTGCAGTTTACAAACTTAGAAAACATGTAGAACAAATTGATGATACTGCTGAGGAAGATGAAGATATTGGTGATGATTTTGAAAATCAATACAAAGGTGAAATCTCAAAAAGTGGTGTACCAATTCTTCCTTCAAAAAGAGCTAGAAAAATCCCTGAAAAAATTCAAGTTTCAAAAGAAGATCTTGCTGAACTATCACCCTCAGCACAACCCGATGTTAATGTAGAAGCTCCAAGTGAAGCTGAAGAAAGTGATGACGTTTCATTAGATCAAGTTTCTGAAGCAGAAGAGCAAGTTGCAGATAACGCGAGCGACGAAGAAAATAATTCTTAATTAGGAAAACTCTTTTAATATTTGTTCCCTGTGTTCATCTAGATCAGGAATATCCCCTCTAGTACTTTTATCTTCGTATGAAGACATTTTTATAGGATTGCCTGCTAATTTAAAATCACCAACTACTTTATGATAAGCTTTAACAATCATGTTTCTTGCTTCGACTTGAGGATTTTCTACCGCTTCTTTAATATTAAATATCGGTCCACATGGTATTTTTAATTTTTCCATTTCACTTATCCATTCAGAAGTATTTTTTAAAGAAAGTTTATCTTCAAAAATTGATTTTAGTTCATTCATATTTTCACATCTTAGTGAATTGGTATTAAATCTTTTATCACTGACCATTTCAGGTATTCCTAATACTTCACAAAGTTTTTCATATAATTTATCGTTACCTGCAGCAATGATTATATAACTATCTTTTGTTTTAAATGCCTCAAAAGGAGCGATTGAAGGATGTCTAGATCCCATTGGTTTAGGAATTTCATTTTTAGATAAATATCTTGCAATTGCATTTTCTAAAATCGCAATTTGGCAGTCTAACATTGAAACATCTATAAACATTCCCTTACCTGTTTTTTGTCTATCATACAAAGCTGCATTAATTCCGATTGCAGTAAAAAGTCCTGCTGTAATGTCACCAATAGATGTTCCAACTCTTGTTGGTTCACTATTTGGATGACCTGTGACACTCATCAGTCCACCCATTCCCTGAACGACCATGTCATAAGCTGGCAATTCTTTTAAAGGGCCAGTTTGACCGAAACCAGATGCAGATGCATATATTAATTTTGGATATTTTTTGCTTACATCTTTCCAGCCATATCCCCATTTTTCTAATGTGCCTGGTTTAAAATTTTCTACTAAAATATCTGCTTTTGCTAAAATTTTATCAAAGATTTTTTTATCATCTTCATTTTTTAAATTAAGAGCAATACTTTCTTTTCCTCTGTTAAGTGACATAAAATATGCTGAATAGTCTTTTACAAAAGGTCCAAATTTTCTTGAATCGTCACCAATTTCCGGTGCTTCTACTTTAATTACACGTGCACCGAGATCAGATAAGATCATTGTGCAATATGGACCTACTAAAACCCTAGTAAGATCAACAACTAATAAATTTTTTAAAGGACCATCCATAATAAGTACGTCATTTCCTTATATTGACTCTTCTGCTCAAGTTCAATTTAATATCATCATTATAAATAAAAAGGGGAAAACTATGTTAAGAAAAATAACATTATATTTGTCTTCAATAATGATAGCTTTTTCAATAGTAGGATCTGCATATGCAGTTACATTAAAAGCAAGTCACCAATGGCCAGGAACACCAAGAGCTGATGGCTCTTTTGACCCACGTCATGAAATGGTACAAATTATTGCTGATGAAGTAAAAAAAGCAAACGTTGATTTAGAAATTAGAATTTATCCAGCTAAGTCACTTTATAAGCCAAAAGAACAGTGGAAACCTATGACTACAGGTCAATTAGATATTTCTGCTTTCCCATTAGCTTATGCATCAAAATTCCATCCAGAGTTTGATGCTACATTGATGCCAGGAACTGTAAAAAATCATGAGCATGCATTGAGATTTAATAAAGGTCCAATGATGACTGAGATTAAAAAAATAATCAGTGATGCTGGTGTTGTAGTACTATCTGATGCATGGTTAGGTGGTGGTTTCGCATCAAAAACTAAATGTATCAAAAATCCAAGTGATGCTAAAGGACAAGTGATGAGAGCTGCAGGGAAAGCTTTCAACCAAATGTTAGAGGCTGCTGGCGCAGGTATTCAAAGTATGCCATCATCTGAAATTTACACTGGATTACAAACTGGTGTATTAACAGGTGCAAATACTAGTTCAGGAAGTTTTGTGAGTTACAAAATATATGAACAAGTAAAATGTGCAACTCCTCCAGGGAAATTTGGTTTATGGTTTATGTATGAGCCAATTTTAATGTCTAAGAAAAGCTACAATGCTTTAAATTCAAGCCAACAAGTGGCTTTAATGAAAGCTGGAAAAGTTGCTGAGAAATATATGACTGCACAAGTAGAAAACTTAGATAAAAAGTTTGAGGAAGCATATAAAGCTGCAGGTGTTAAATTAGTGTATATGGATGCTAAGGATCACGCTGCATGGGTTGATATTGCAATAAAATCATCTCACAAAGCTTTTGCTGAAAAAGTTCCAGGTGGCGATAAGCTAATGGAAATGGCTTTAGCAGTTAAATAAAATAATATATAAAGAACCCCTATTTATTCTCTATAAGTAGGGGTTTTTTTATGAAAGAAAAATACTTAAAATTCTGTGATTATGTTGCAAGAGCTTGTGGAGCTTTTGCTGTTTTAGCTTTACTCTTATCAATTCTTGTAATCGTAGAATTAGTTTTCGAGAGATACTTTTTTCAAAGAGCAATAACGTGGCAAACAGAGCTAGTTACAATGCTTCTAGTTGCTTCAACATTTATAGGAAGTGCATATGTTTTAAGTGAAAAAGCTCATGTCAGCATGGAGTGGATTTACGATTTTTTATCAAAAAAAAATATATTAAGACTTAAAATTTTTACCTCATTAGTCAGTTTATTATTCTTCTTAATTTTATTCTATTTTGGTTTTTTAATGGTTGAGGAAGCGTTTACTAAAAATTACTCAACAGGAACGGTTTGGGATCCTCCATTGTGGGTTCCATATTCTTCAATGATGATAGGTGCTGCATTAATGATTTTACAATATATAGCAGAAATTATTAAGCTTTCAGACGAAAAGGATACTAACTAATGGATCCATTAATAATTGCAATAATTGTTGCTGTTTTTACTTTGATAGTATTATTTTCCGGAATACCAATTGCTTTTGGTTTAAGCTTTGTATCAATAGCTCTTTTAGTTGCTTTCGAAGGTTTTCAAATGCTAGATGTTTTTGCTGAAACTTTCTATGCAGGCTTAAATTCATTTGTTCTTCTTTCAATACCAATGTTTATTTTAATGGGAATGGCAGTAGCAAATTCTCCAGCAGGAAAAGATTTATATACAGGATTGGATAGATGGCTATGGAGAGTACCTGGAGGACTAGTTATTTCTAATATAGGAGCTTGTTCAATTTTTGCTGCACTAAGTGGATCAAGTCCTGCAACCTGTGCTGCAATTGGCACTATGGGAATTCCTGAAATGAGAAAAAGAGGATACTCAGATCAAATTGCAACAGGAACCATAGCAGCAGGAGGAACTTTAGGAGTATTAATACCTCCAAGTATTGTTTTAATTGTTTATGGAATTGCAACTGGAACATCAATTGGAAGATTATTTTTAAGCGGATTGATACCTGGATTTATGCTTGCAGGTATGTTCGCTATCTGGGCACTGATACACAGTTACTTTATTGATAAAGACTCAGCTAAAGCTTTAAAAAATAGAACACCTCCAACTTTCAAAGAAAAAATTGAAGTTCTACCAAGGATACTTCCTTTCTTAGCAATCATTGCTGGTGTCTTATATGTTTTATATGGTGGTGTTGCTACCCCATCTGAGGCTTCAGGTGTTGGAGCTTTTTTAGTTTTTGTCTTAATTGCTGTTGTTTACAAAATTTACCAACCAAAAAAAATATGGAATATTGTTAAAGTTTCAATGAAAGAAAGTGTGATGATAATGTTTATCATCGCAGCTTCATATCTTTTTGCATTTACATTATCTCAACTTTACGTAACTCAATCATTAGCTCAAAGCATGGTAGAGATGAGTTCTAATAAATGGGTAGTATTTATTTTAATAAATATATTTCTTTTGATTGCAGGTTTCTTTTTACCACCAGTTGCTGTTATTGTTATGACTTCAGCAATATTATTACCAGTTATAACTCAACTGGGATTTGATCCGTACTGGTTTGCAATTGTGTTTACAATTAATATGGAAATCGGCCTTATTACCCCACCTGTTGGATTAAACCTTTATATAATCAAAGGCATAACACCAGATGTTAGTTTGTCAGAAATTTTAAAGGGATCTATACCATTTATGATAATTATGGCTTTAGCTATACTTATTTTGTGTATTTTTCCTGAGATTGTAACTTGGCTACCTGACAAAATAATGGGTAAAAGTTTAGGTTTTTAATATATAAAAAACACCATGTTAAATATAAAAAGAATATTTGAGACAATTGCTGATGCTGGTCAAAAAATTTTAGAGAAAAAATCATTAAAAAAATTCTCTAAAAAAAGAGATTTGATCGAGCTATGTGATGATCTTTTATCATCTAAAGGAGCAGCATTTGGAATTACATTAGCAAGGGATATTCTCTTTAGATATCATAACTTATCTCATGAAGATAAATTAAAATTCTTACTTCAAGTAAATGAAAAATATAAACCTGATACAGCAAATATTGACAATGCCATTAAAGATTATACAGAAAATAAAAATAGTAGATCAATTTTAAATTTATCAAGAATTACATCGGGAATTAGAAAAGAATTGTTTATAAGATTAAACATGGCTCCTAATGGAACAGCTGAGATTGTTTCTTTAAGAGAAGATCTACAAATGTTTTTATTAAAAAATCCTGAATTAAAAGAATTAGATTATGATTTGATTGATATTTTTAAAAATTGGTTCAATCCTGGATTTTTAAAATTAAGAAAAATAACTTGGGATACTAAAGCTGCAATATTAGAAAAATTATTAAAATACGAAAAAGTTCATTCAATGAAAGATATGAATGAATTGAAAATTAGATTAGGAGAAAACAGAAGATTTTTTGCATATTTTCATCCAGCATTAGAAGATGAGCCAATAATTTTCGTTGAGATTGCACTAACAAAAGGTTTAGCAAAATCTATTCAAGAATTGACAAGACCCAATGATGGAAAAAAAGAAAATTATGATACAGCTACTTTTTATTCAATTAGCAACTGTCAAGAAGGACTGTCAAGAGTTACACTCGGGAATTTCTTAATCAAAAGAGTAGTATACGAGTTACAAGAAGAGTTACCTGATGTAAAAAATTTTGGAACCCTATCACCAATGCAAGGTTTTGCTGATTGGGTAAAATCATCAGATAATAAGAAAATAAGTGAGATAGTTCAAAAAGATAATTTTGTTAAAGTTGAGTTTTTAAAATCTTTAGATCTTAAAATTGGAGATAGAAAATTTATAGATAATAAAGATTTACTAACAAAACTTGCTTTAAATTATCTTGCTGTTCAAAAAAATGATTTAGGTTTTCCTATAAATGATGTGTGTAGGTTTCACTTAAAAAATGGTGCTGAAATTGATGACATTGTAGTTAATGCTAACGTTTCTGATGTAGGATTTAAAAGGTCATTTGGAATAATGGTTAATTACAAATATGAACTTGGGAAAATTGAGCAAAATCATCAAGAGTATGTAAACGAAAAAAAAATTAATATATCAAGCAAACTCAAAAAATATGTCTAGATTAAATAGAACTGTTTCTGTTGCCCCAATGATGGACTGCACAGACAAACATGAAAGATTTTTCTTAAGACTAATTAGTAAAAACGTTCTTCTCTATACTGAAATGATTGTCTCAGAAGCTATTGATAGAGGAGATAAAAAGAAACTATTAGAATTTGATATGAGAGAAAAACCTGTTGCTTTGCAACTTGGTGGTTCTTCTCCAAAACTATTAGGAAATGCAGCATATTTAGGTGAAGAATTTGGTTATGATGAAATAAATTTAAATTTAGGTTGTCCAAGTAAAAAAGTTCAGAAAAATAGATTTGGGGCTTGTTTAATTCAAGAACCTAATCTTGTTGCTGATTGTCTAAGTGAAATGATTTCAAAAACATCACTTCCTGTAACAGTTAAAACTAGAATTGGATATGACAATGTTGATCAATACGAAAATTTATATAATTTTGTGAATATTTTAAAAGAAACAGGTGTTAAAACTTTTATAATCCATGCCAGAAAAGCAATGTTAGGAAAATTTACGCCTAAACAAAATTTAAACATTCCGCCTTTGAAATATGAATATGTAAATAGATTAAAAAAAGATTTTAAATATTTAGAAATAATAATTAATGGAGGCATAACGTCTACTGATCAAATCAAAGAACATTTAGATAATGTAGATGGTGTTATGATTGGAAGATCTATTTATCATTCTCCTTACATGTTAGCAGATATTGAAAATAAAATTTTTAACAATAGTGAAGTTTTGACAAGACAAGAAGTTGTTGAGAAACTAATTGAGTATGTAAAAGAAGAAATTAAAAAAGGTACAAGATTAAATCAAATCATGAGACATACTCTTGGTTTATTTCATGGCCAAACTGGTTCAAGTTTTTGGAAAAGATATTTAAGTGAAAATATGTGTGTAAGAGATGCCGATGTTAAGAAAATTGATCACATAATGGATAAAGTAAAATTTAATCCACAAAGTATATCGGCAGGTCAAATTGAATAATACTCTTTTAGAGATTAATAATATTTATTTTATTTTTTTAATGATGGCAGCCGCTGTTCCGGTTGGTTTCTTTGCGGGATTTTTTGGAATTGGTGGGGGTTTGATATCTGTACCATTTTTATTTTTTGTGTTTGAAGCATTTAATGTAGATAAAGATTATTTAATGCATTTGTCTGTAGGGACAGCTTTTTCAATAACAATTTTAACAGCTACAGCTTCAGTATTAACTCATAGAAAGTATAATGCTGTTGATTTTAATATTATAAAAAATTATGGAACATTTGTAATAATAGGAGTTTTCTCTGGAACATTGATGGCAGCATTGATGAATACTAAAACTTTATTATTCTTTTTTTCTGCCGTTGTTTTCTTTTTTGGAGCTTACTTGTTGTTACAAAGTGAAAAGAAAAAAAAAATTAAAAAAAAATTTAATATTTTTCCTAGAATAATATTTGGATTTTTGTCAGGATTAATATCTGCTCCTATGGGCATAACAGGAGCTATGATGAATGTTCCTATACTAAGATATTTTGGCTATCCAATTAACTTAGCAATAGGAAGTTCTGCAGCGATTGGATTTATAATAGCCTTATTTGGATCAATCGGATTTTTTACATCTGGCATGATGTTAAAAGCAGATATACCATTAAGCATAGGGTTTATTAATATACCTGCATTTATAATATTTGTTCCTATAACAACATTCATGGCAAGAATTGGAGCAAAAACAGTTCAAGATCTAGATAGAGTTAAAACACAGAGATTATTTGGTGTTTTTTTATATGTTATCGGTACTTTATTTCTATATAGATTTTTAGTGACCTAGGAGACGAGGTGGTTTCAGTCTCCCTCCGCCACCTCAACTACATATTAATCGATTCTCTAATTTTTTCTTAACTCTTTATAGTTGAATTTTAAATTTTTTGATCATAATCCCCAACTTTACCAGTTTGTTGAAGCAGATTATCAATAAAGTCAAAAATCTTCTTTTTTCTATCTTCAGAGGTTGGACTTTCAGTAACTACAACTAAAGAGGGTTTATTAGAAGATGCTCTTATTAATCCCCAAGACCCATCATCAAAAGAAAATCTTACTCCATTAACAGTTAATATTTCTCTAATTTCTTGATCATCTACTTTAGTTTTATTTTCTTTAATATTTGTTATTTCTTTAACTAAATTCTCAACTACATCATATTTTTCACTATCTTTACAATAAGGAGCCATAGTCGGGCTTTGATAAGTTGTTGGTAATTCAGCAAGTATTTCACTCATTTTTTTGTTATTTTTATCGAGTAACTTACAGACCTGTATTGCTGAATTAATTCCATCATCATAGCCATATCCCAAAGGTTTATTAAAAAAGAAATGACCACTTTTTTCAAATCCTGCTAAAGCGTTATCGGTATTTACTTTTCTTTTGATATGAGAATGACCAGTTTTCCAATAAATTGTTTCACATTTATTCTCATTTAATATTCTGTCATTCGAATAAAGTCCTGTAGATTTTACATCAACAACAAATTTACTATTTTTATGATCTTTTGAAAGATTTCTAGCTATTAATAGCCCTATTTTATCTGAAAAGATTTCATTACCTTTATCATCGATAACCCCAACTCTATCTCCATCTCCATCAAAACCAAATCCAATATCAGCATTATTTTCTTTAACTGCTTTTGAAATTGCATGTAACATTTCCAAATCTTCAGGATTTGGATTATATTTTGGAAAAGTCCAATCAAGTTCGCAATCAAGTTCAATTACTTCGCAACCAATACCCCTTAAAATATCTGGTGCAAATATTCCTGCCGTTCCATTGCCACAAGCAACTACTGCTTTAATTTTTTTATTTAATGGGTTTTTTGTTATTAAATCATTTTTATAAACATTTTGAAAATCATCAATTTTTTTTATATTACCCTCTCCATTAATAAATTTTTGATTGAGAGTAATATCTTTTAGTTGTTTCATTTCTTCAGGTGCATGAGTAAGTCCTTTTTTGATACCCATTTTTACACCTGTCCAACCATTTTCATTATGACTAGCTGTAACCATTGCAATTGCATCTGAATTTAAATTAAATTGTGCGAAGTAAACCATTGGTGATAACGACAATCCAATATCTTCAATATTACATCCAGTTGAAACCAAACCCTCTTTTAATTTTTCTTTGATATGTTCGCTGTAAGATCTGTAATCTTGACCAACTACAATTCTAGGATTGTTTTTTTGTGTGTGTTTAATTATTTGAGTTCCGAGACCTTTGCCGAGTTGAACGATTCCATCGTCATCTATGTCTTTTTCGTATACCCATCGTGCGTCATATTCCCGAAAGCCATAGGGATCAATTTTTCCTGAATTATTCATGTGGATATATGTACATTTTTTTAAAATTTTTATTGATAAATATTTAATAAGTTCTATAAATGTTCTATTGATTTACAATTTATATAGTATATCAGGTAAATCTACACACTATATCTAGTTATTTACTAGATTTTTTAGTATAAAGATTAAAAGGGAGTTTAATGAACAAAATATTGTCTCAGGCGATCAGGAAAGCTGTCTCTGATTATAAACCAGCAGAAAAAATCAGCAATAATGACAAAAGACCAGACTTATTTTCACTAAATAACAACACAGAGTTGTTTCAAAATTCTAAAGGAATAACTATTAAAATTGATAGATCAAGAGATAACAATTTAACAGATTTTGGAAGAGCAACATTAAGCGACAGATACCTTGGAGAAAATGAGTCATTCCAAGATTTATTTGCAAGAGTTGCGAGTCATTATGCAGATGACAACTTGCACGCGCAAAGACTTTATAACTACATAAGTAACTTGTGGTTCATGCCAGCAACACCAGTTTTATCAAATGGTGGGACAAAAAGAGGTTTACCAATTTCTTGTTTCTTAAATGAAGCAGGAGATAGTTTAACTGGAATATTAGATCTATGGAGTGAAAATGTTTGGTTAGCAGCTAAAGGTGGAGGTATTGGAAGTTATTGGGGCAACTTAAGATCTATTGGAGAAAAAATTGGAAGAGTTGGAAAAACTTCAGGAATTATTCCTTTCATTAAAGTTATGGACTCTTTGACAATGGCGATCAGTCAAGGTTCTTTAAGAAGAGGATCAGCAGCTTGTTATCTTCCAATTGATCATCCGGAGATAGAAGAATTTATTGAAATGAGAAGACCAACAGGTGGTGATCCAAATAGAAGATCATTAAATTTACACCACGGTGTTTTAGTTTCAGATGCATTTATGAGAGCTGTTGAGTTAGACGAACAATGGGCACTAAAAAGTCCAAAAGATCAATCAGTACAAGCAACTGTCTCTGCAAGAAATTTATGGATTAGATTATTAACTGCTAGAATTGAAACTGGAGAACCTTATATTGTTTTCATTGATACAGTTAATAGAATGATACCCCAACATCATAAGCTAGCTGGTTTGACTGTTAAGACATCCAACTTATGTAGCGAAATAACTTTACCAACAGGAATTGATAAAGAGGGTAGAGATAGAACAGCAGTATGTTGTTTATCATCTTTAAATTTAGAAACTTATGATGAATGGAAAGACGATGAAAATTTTGTTCCAGATGTAATGAGATTTTTAGACAATGTATTAACTGACTTTACTGAAAAAGCCCCCGAGTCATTTAGTGATGCAGTTTATTCAGCATTAAAAGAGAGAAGTGTTGGTCTAGGTGTTATGGGACTTCATTCATTCTTCCAACAAAAAATGATTCCTTTTGAGTCAGTAATGAGTAAAGTTTGGAACAAAAAAATATTTGAAAGCATCCAAAAACAAGTTGATCAAGCTTCAAAAGATTTGGCTGATGAAAGAGGTGCATGTCCAGATGCTGCCGATTATGGTATTAATGAAAGATTTTCAAATAAAACTGCAATAGCTCCTACTGCTTCAATTTCAATTATTTGTGGTGGAACATCTCCAGGTGTAGAGCCAATTGCAGCAAATAGTTATACACATAAAACTTTGTCTGGATCATTTAACGTTAGAAATAAATATCTAAGTAAATTATTAGAGAAACACGGTAAAAATGATGATGAAACATGGTCAAGTATAACAACTAATCAAGGCTCAGTTTCTCATCTTGATTTTTTAACCCAACAAGAAAAAGACGTATTTAAAACGGCTTTTGAGTTAGACCAGAAATGGATTGTGGAATTAGGTGCAGATAGAACACCTCATATTTCACAAGCACAATCAATCAATATATTTATACCTGCAGACATTCATAAAAGGGACTTACACCAAATTCATTTCCAAGCTTGGAAAAAAGGATTGAAGAGTCTTTATTACTGTAGATCTAAATCAATACAAAGAGCGGAAAACGTAAACGATGCAAATTCTACAGATGTAACTGCAAACGTTTACAAATCTAAGAAACAAGAAAATCAACAACCAGAATATGAGGAGTGTTTATCATGTCAGTAGAAAGTCTAAAAGATACAAAACAAAAAATTACAGAACCAAAGAAAATGGGTCTATTAGTTGAGAACCCAGTTTATAAACCATTCAGATATCCATGGTGTTATGATGCTTGGTTAACTCAACAAAGGATTCATTGGTTACCAGAGGAAGTTCCACTTGGTGATGATGTTAGAGATTGGCAAAAAAATCTTTCTGAGTCGGAAAAAAATTTATTAACTCAAATTTTTAGATTTTTTACTCAAGCAGATGTTGAAGTTAATAACTGTTATTTAAGACATTACACAACTGTATTTAAACCTACAGAAGTTTTAATGATGATGACAGCATTTGCTTCTATGGAAACAGTCCATGTAGCAGCTTATTCACATTTGTTAGATACTATTGGAATGCCAGAGTCTGAATATTCTGCATTCATGAAGTACAAAGAGATGAAAGATAAATATGATTACATGCAAAACTTTAATGTAAACTCAAAAGAAGATATCGCAAAAACTGTTGCGGTATTTAGTGCCTTTACAGAAGGCCTTCAGTTATTTGCAAGTTTCGCAATTTTATTAAACTTTCCAAGACACAACAAACTTAAAGGAATGGGTCAGATAGTTACTTGGTCGGTAAGAGACGAAACTCTTCACTGCAATTCTATGATTAGAATTTTTAAGGAGTTCATTAAAGAAAATCCTGAGATTTGGACACCAAAACTTAAAAAAGAACTTTATGAAGCTTGCAGAACTATAATTGAACATGAAGATGCATTTATTGATCTAGCTTTTGAAATGGGTCCAATGCAAGGTTTAACTGCTCAAGAAGTTAAAGATTACATAAGGTTCATTGGCAATAGAAGATTAACTCAGTTAGGTCTTGAGCCAATATATGATGTTCAAAAAAACCCGCTAACATGGTTAGATACAATGTTAAATGCGGTAGAGCATATGAACTTCTTTGAAGGTAGAGCCACTGAATATTCAAAAGCATCTACACAAGGTAACTGGATAGACGCTTTCTCCTAGGATTAAGTGATAGTAAGCCCCTGTATAAGTATTTGTAAAACTGATCCAGTGTCAGGTCTCTGTTATGGATGTGGGAGATCTGATGAAGAAAAGAAAATCTGGAAAGATCCTGAAACAACTGATGTTTGGAAGAGCAATAACTTAAAAGAGCTGGAGAATAGACTTTCAGGCTGGCAATTAGAAGGTTTTAAGAAATCATATAAGAATAAGGTCGAAAAGGGTATCTCATTGTATAAAGAGAAGTTAAAATCAAATATTTAGTTACTTTTATTTAATAATCTTATTTGGGTGTGGTCAAATGATCCTTGTATTAGCAATTTCACTTTGATTATATAAATTTTAACTTTACGAGAGGAAAACAATGAAAAAAACGTTAAATTTGTTACTTAGCGCTATTTTAGTAGTTACATCATTCATTGGTTTGGGAAATGTTGCCGTTGCTGACGGTCATGGTTTTCCATCTAAACCAATTGAAGTTGTTACTCACGCCGGTCTAGGTGGAGGAACTGATACAACTGCAAGAATGTTGTTAATTAGAACAAGAAAAAATCTTAAAAATAATGCTTACATCACTCCAAAAAGAGGTGATGCAGGTAACAAGGCAATGGCTTACGTAAAATCGAAGCCTAGAGATGGTCATACAGTACTAGCTATTACCCCAACACATTTATTTAGAATGGCTAGAGGGCAAGCGGAGCTGACAATTGATGATTTTGTTGGTGTTGCAAGAACTACAGTTGACCCAATTGTAATATTTGTAAATGCAAAAAGTCCTTACAAAACAATTGAAGATTTAATTAAAGCTGGTCAAAAAAAACCAATTAAATATGGTGGTACTAACGTAGGAAGTGTTGATCATATTTCAGGATTAATATTCGCAAGGGAAGCAAAAACAAAAATTGCTTTTGTACCATTCGAAGGTGGTGGAGCGATAATGACTAGTTTAGTAGGAAATCAAATCGAAGCTGCTGGATTAAACCTTGATGAAGGAAAAGATCAGTTAGATGCAGGCGAATTGAGAGTACTAGCAGTAATGGCAGATGAAAGAATGTCTGCATTACCAGATACACCAACTCTAAAAGAAAAAGGTATTAATGCGTCTTTTGCTACAGTTAGAGGCGTTGTTGTGCTTAAAGGTACACCACAAAAAACTATTGATACTCTTGAAAAAGGATTCCTTAAAGCTATGAAACATCCAGTTTACCAAAACTATTTACAAGGTGCTGGTTTGGATGCATCAAGTGTTGCAGGTGCTAAAGCTTGGGATGCTGAAATTAAATCTATTTACAAAGAAGCAAGAGCTGCTTTAGTAAGTTTAGGTTTAGCTAAATAATTTCAATTACTTAATGGGGGTTATACAACCCCCATTTAAATCAAAATGATAAAAGATATAAAAATTCTAAGTATTATTATAATTATATCAGTCGCATTATTTGCATACACATTCACATTTGATGAAGTTCCTGAAATTTTAGCTCAGGGAATGCAACCTACAATGATGCCAAGATTAATTTTTTCTTTAATAATTTTTTTATCTATATTTCAGTTAATTCAGAATAAAAATTTAAAGTCTGATAAAAAAGAATTAATTCGAAGAAATGCTTTTGTAACATTTGCTTATACATTATTTATAGTTTTAATAGCAGATAAACTTGGATTTTTAATTTCTATATTTTTGTTCACTTTAGTTACACCTATGTTATGGCAAAGGAAAGATTATATAAAAATCTTTTTTTATTCTTTAACTATATCAGTATTTGTTTTTGTTTTTTTTACACTTGTACTTCAATTAAAATTTCCTCAAGGGATATTAGAGGAATTTATAATTAGGAATTTTTATTAATGGAAATTTTATCAAATATCTCTTTAATTTTAAATCCAACAACATTTGGTTTAATACTAGGATCTACAATTGTTGGAGTATTGATAGGTGCTCTTCCTGGATTAAGTTCAGGAATGGCTATTGCATTGTTATTACCGTTCACAATATATTTAGAACCCAGTCAAGCGATTGCAGCTATGGCTGCATTATATTGTGGTGGTACTTTTGGAGGATCAATCACAGCTATATTAATTAATGCACCTGGCGCCCCACCTGCTGCTGCAACAGCTTTTGATGGTTTTCCAATGGCTCAGAAGGGCCAGGCAGGTAAAGCTTTAGGGATGGCTGCAGTATCTAGTGTAGTTGGTGGAATTATTTCTTTGGCTGTCCTAATTATTTTTGCACCAACACTTGCAAGAATTGCATATAAATTTGGACCTCCTGAATATTTTGCATTGGCAATATTTGGATTATCAATGTTAGCTTCTATAAGCTCAAAGTCTCCAGTTAAAAATCTTATAGGTGGCTTGATAGGTTTATTTGTTGCAACAATTGGAGTTCATCTTACAACTGGTATTTCAAGATTTACATTTGGGGTTGCTGAACTTTTTGAAGGGATAAGCTTTGTTCCTGTATTAATTGGTTTATTTGCAATGTCAGAGATATTAGTCCAAGCTTCAAAAAGTGAATTACTTTTAGAAAGAATTAAGTTTTCAGCAATAAAACTTCCTTCAATTTCAGAATTTAAGAGTTGTGTTAAAACAATTTTAAGATCATCAGGTATAGGAACTTTTATAGGTATTCTTCCGGCTGAAGGCGGAACAGTTAGCGCAATGATTGGTTATAACGAGGCAAGAAGATGGTCAAAAAATAAAGATAACTTTGGAAAAGGAGAAATAGAAGGTGTTGCAGCTCCAGAGTCAGCCAATAATGCCGCTACAGGTGGTGCAATGATACCAACTCTTGCTTTAGGTATTCCAGGTTCAGCAACTACAGCAGTAATTCTTGGAGGATTTCAAATTCATGGATTAAGAGCTGGACCATATTTGTTTGAACAGCAACCTGATCTGCTTTACACAATTTTTTATGGCATGCTTTTAGCAAACTTTATCTTTTTAATTTTTGGTTTACTTGGAGCTAAAATATTCTCAAGAATTTCTTTAATACCAAGAGGTTATTTATGGCCATCTGTATTTGTATTTTGTCTTGTTGGATCTTATGGACTATCCCAGTCTATGGTAGATGTTTACATAATGCTAATTTCAGGTGTTGTTGGATTTTTCTTAAGACGGTCAGGATTTTCTCCAGCACCAATAATTATGGGAATTGTATTAGGCGAATTAGTGGAAAATTCATTAGCTCAATCAATCATAATATTTGACCAAAATATATTAATGTTTTTTACAAGGCCAATAGTACTTGTATTTTTTACATTAACTTTTTTAAGTTTATTCTACAGACCTATTAAAAATCTAATAATGAAAGGAAAATAATGACTAAAGCTTTTACACCTAATATTAAATCTAAAAGAGGAAAAGACTTAACAAAATACGTTGCTAACTTTGTTCACAAAACAAAATTTAAAAATATTCCAAAAGAAGTTGTTGAGTTAGCAAAAAAACATATTTTGGATGGTTTTGGTTTAGCATTATCAGGCTCTGTTGCAAGAACAGGTAATTACTTATTTGCACATATCAAAAAAAGTTCAGCAAAAGGGAAGGCAACAGTTATTGGTTCAAAAATGAAGGTTCCAACGCACTTTGCAGCCTTGGCAAATGGTGTAGGAATACATTCTGACGATTACGATGATACGCAATTAGCTGTAGCAAAAGATAGGGTTTATGGGTTATTAACACATCCTACTGCACCTTGCTTGCCAAGCGCTTTTGCGGAAGGTGAAGTAAATAAAATTAATGGAAAAGATTTTTTAAACTCATATTTAATTGGTGTAGATGTAGAATGTAAAATATCTGAAGCCATGTCTCCACGTCATTATCAACATGGTTTTCACTCAACAGCAACCTGTGGAACTTTTGCTTCTGCTTCTGCTGCAGCTAAAATTAGAAAATATGATCATAACAAAATTTTAAGATCTTTAGGGATTGCGGCCTCTCTTAGCGCTGGATTAAGAGAAAATTTTGGAACAATGACAAAACCACTGCACGCAGGTAGAGCGGCTGAGAGTGGAGTGATAGCTTGTGATTTAGTAAGATATGGGTGGTCCTCGACAGATAAAATTTTGGAATCTCCAAGAGGTTTCTTCCAAGCCCATGGAGGCGGATACGATATTAACGCATTAAAAGGTAAACTTGGAAGACCATGGACATTTAAATCTCCAGGTATTTCTATTAAACCACATCCTTGTGGTTCTTTAACTCATCCTGGGATGACAAAGATGTTAGAGTTAATTAAAAAGTATGACATTAAGCCAGAGCAAGTAGTTAAAGTAGATGTTGGCACAAACCATAACATGCAAAATGCTTTGATACATCATAGACCAAAAAATGAGTTTCAAGCTAAATTTAGTATGGAGTATTCTATGGCAATACTTTTAATTGATAGAAGAGCATACATTCCTGAATATCAAGATAAAAGAATTAATAAATCTGATGTCCAACAAATGCTTAAAAAAGTGAACTTTTATAAAAATAAAATAGCTGAGGCCGCAGGTTACGACAAGATGACAACTCTAATAGATATCTATTTAAAAAATGGAAAAAAAATATCTGGGAGAGGTGATTTTGGAAAAGGTAGTCCAGCAATACCAATGACTTATGATGAAGTTGCAGATAAGTTTCTTGGTTGTACAGAATTTGCTAAATGGCCTTTATCTAAATCAAAAAAAATTATTGAAACAGTAAAGAACTTAGAAAAAGTTAAGGATATTAGAGTATTAGGAAAGTTATTATCTAAATAGTTATCTTTGATTTAAAAGCATAACTTTTCGATATTTGCTACCTTTGTATTTAGCTAATGGTCTAATTAATTTATTAGATGAATGTTGTTCCATTATATGAGCTGACCAACCAGTAATCCTTGAAATTACAAATATTGGTGTAAAGAAATCTGTATCAAAACCCATTAGATGATAAGTCGGTCCTGTTGGGTAATCTACATTTGGATGAATATTCTTTTTACTAATCATTACTCTTTCAACAATATCGTAAATCTTTAAAAACTTTTTATCTTTTTTAATTTTAGCAACTTTTTTGAAATACTCTTTCATGGTTGGAACTCTAGAGTCTCCACTCTTATAAACTCTGTGACCAAAACCCATCACTACCTCTTTTTTCTTTAATGCATTATTTATCCATTTCAAGGCATTCTCAGGTTTTTTGATTTTATTCATCATATGCATAACTTCTTCGTTAGCTCCACCATGTAATGGTCCTTTTAAACTAGCAATTGCACCTGTTATAGCTCCATGAATATCAGATAAACTACTTGTAATAGTTCTAGCTGTAAAAGTTGAAACATTAAAACTATGTTCCGCGTATAAAATTAAAGATACATCAAATGCTTTTACAATTTCCTTTTGAGGAACCTTTCCAAAACACATATAAAAAAAGTTTTCTGCAAAAGTTAATTCTTTTTTAGGTTTTATAATCTTCTTACCTTTTCGGATTCTATAAAACGCTGCTAAAGCAGTTGGAGTTTTAGCTAAAATTCTTAAAGCTTTTCTTGTATTTGCTTCCTGAGAATTATCTGTTGTCTCTTTATCTTCTAATCCCATTACACTAACTGCTGTTCGAGCAACATCCATAGGATGAGATTTTTTTGGCATGTGTTTAATTATTTCGTAAAGATTTTTCGACAAATCTCTGTGTCCTCTTTCAATTTTTTCAAATTGTCTTAGTTCAATACTATTTGGTAAATCACCTTTTAAAATAAGATATGCAGCTTCTTCAAATCTACAAAATTCACATAAGTCTTGAACAGCATAACCCCTATAAGTTAATGAGTTAATCTCAGGCATAACTTTAGAAACTTCTGTTTCATCAACAACAATTCCTAATAAACCTTTTTTTACTTCTTCACTCATTATTCGTGCCCCTCTGTACTAAAATTATATATCTTTTCGTCTAAAGAGTTGTATTTTTCATACTCAACTAGATCATATAATCTTTTTCTGGTTTGCATCTTATCTATGATATTATTTTGATGTCCATCCGCAAAAATGGCACGTAGACCATCCTCAACACTTTTCATTGCTAATCTTTGTGTAGTAACTGGATAAATTACAATATTATAACCAAGCTCTTCCAATTGTTTAAAATCTAGCAACTTGGATTTTCCAAACTCAGTCATATTAGCTAAAAGATAACAATCTAGTGATTTTCTAACTTTTTCAAACTCAGATTCATCTTTTAATGCTTCTGGAAAAACAATTTCTGCACCAGCATCAATATAAGATTTACAGCGATCAATCATTTTATCAATACCTTCTACACTTTTAGCATCAGAACGTGCAATAATTTTAAAATTTTTGTCTGATCTTGCTTCTACACATTCTTTGATTTTTTTTGTCATATCCTCTTTTGATATCAATTCTTTATTGTCTAGATGACCACATCTTTTCTGCTCTATCTGATCTTCTAAATGAATTGCTGAAATGCCAAAATTTTCAAATGTTTGAACAGTTTCTTTACAAGATTTAAAACCTGTATCGACATCAACAACTGTTGGAAGATTTGTAACACGTGCAATTTGCTTTGATCTGTTACTGACATCATTAAGAGTTGTTAATCCTATATCAGGATATCCCAAATCATTAGACATAACACCTCCTGATACATAAACTCCGTCGTATCCAATTTCTTCAATAACTTTTGCTGTTAGTGGATTATATGCACCTGGTATTCTTAAAATTTTATTTGATTTTAGTTTATTATCTAAATCAATTCTTTTCTCTTCAGGTTTTTTTTCAACAAAGTGCACTAGAATATTCCTTTTTTATTATTCGATTTTAAGTATCTTCTACTTACTTCAATATTTAGTTTTGTAAGCTGATTATTTTTTAATTTTTTTAAATTTTGAACATCTTTTAAAAATCTATCACTTTCTTTTTTAGAAATAATATTTTCTGTTAAAATTTTAAATTTATTTATATAATCTTTTCTTTCAAAAGGTCTTTTACCGTAAGGATGAGCATCTGCTCTTTCTAATTCCTCAATAATTTTTTTCCCATTATTTAATGTTACTATAACCTTTGCACCAAAAGATTTCTTTTTTGGATCAGGATCATGGTATTTCTTTGTCCATTTTTTATCCTCATGAGTTTTAATTGATCTCCATATTTTAATAGTGCTTTTTTTATTAGCTCTCTTTTTAGTATAAGACTTTACATGATGCCAATCTGCATCTTCTAAAGCTACAGCAAAAATATACATTATTGAGTGATCTAATGTTTCTCTACTAGCATTTGGATCCATTTTTTGTGGATCATTAGCTCCAGTTCCAATTACATAATGTGTATGATGACTTGTATATATATCTATTTTTTTAATTGTATTTAAATTATCTATTTTTTTATTAAGAGCTTTTGCAATATCAATTAATGCTTGAGCTTGATATTCAGCTGAATATTCTTTTGTGTATGTTTCAAGAATAGCTTTTTTTTCCTCATTCTTTTTTGTCAAAGGAACAAAATATTTAGCATTTTTTCCATCTAATATTCTTGCTATTACACTATCTTCACCTTCGTAAATAGGACTCGGAGCTCCTTCACCTCTCATCGTTCTATCCACAGCTTCAATTGCTAATTTTCCTGCATGAGCTGGAGCATACGCCTTCCAACTTGAAATCTCACCTTTCCTTGATTGTCTTGTTGAAACACTCACATGTAATGCTTGTTGAACAGCTTGATAAATAGTTTCTGTATTTAATTTTAACATAGATCCAATACCAGCAGCAACACTAGGCCCTAAGTGAGCAATATGATCAACTTTGTGTTTATGAAGACAAATAGCTTTTACAAGATTAACTTGAACTTCATAAGCAGTTATAATTCCTCTTAATAAATCATTTCCATTTTTTTTTAATTGTTGTGCCACTGCTAAAAGAGCAGGAATATTATCACCAGGATGGCTGTAATCAGCCGCTAGAAATGTATCATGAAAATCTAATTCTCTAACAGCAGTTCCATTTGCCCACGCAGCCCATTCACAATCAAATTTAAGTTTTGAATTTATGCCAAAAAGATTAGCTCCATTTTTTCTAACATGTTTTTTTGCCATTTCTCTTGCAGATATTACAGGTCTTCTATTTAAGGAAGCTATAGCAACAGAAGCGTTATCAATAATTCTATTAATAACCATTTCTACTGAATTTTTATTTAATTTAGCATTATCACTTGCTATCTCTGCTATTTTCCAAGCAAGCTGTTTCTTCTTTGGAAGATTTATTTTTGATGGATATACTTTAATTGTATGCAATAACAAAATAACTCCTAATTTGTGATTTTGTTTTAATAGTTAAAATAAATTAATCAATATTAAAGATATTGAGATACAATTTTTTCAATACCCACAAAGTCTTTTATTAAGTGATTATGATAAATTTCATCAATATTTTTTTCAGTATATCCATCCTCTAATAAAATCATTGGAATATCCGCCGCTTTAGCTGCATTTGCATCCGACTCACTATCACCAATCATAATTGATTTATTTTTACTACCATCTAAAATTTCTATGATTGTTGTTATATGTCTCGGATCAGGTTTACAATAATCAAAAGTATTATAACCCGCAACATACTCGAAGTAATCGTATATCCCAATTTTTTTTAAAAGATCTACTGCAAGATGTTCCGTTTTATTAGTACATACAGCCATTGATATATTCTCTTTTTTACACCAATTTAAAAAATCTTTTACACCAGGCATCAGAGTACTTTCATTTAAAATATTTTTTCCATAATAAGAAATAAATTCATCTGTCATTTCATTTTTAATTTTCTCATTAATCGAAGTTAATTCTTTTTTAGCCTGGCTCCATATAGATCTACCAATCATTGCCCCAGCTCCTTGACCAACAGTATTTTTAAGTTCATCAAGAGATTTTGTGGGGTATCCAAATTTCTTCATAACATGGTTATGAGCAAGCATTAGGTCAGGCGCTGTGTCTACTAAAGTACCATCTAAATCAAAAAGAACTGTGAATTTTTGTGTCATTTAAAAAGTATTAATAAGAAATAAATTGTGAATTAATTAAATTAATACCCAGTTATATACAACTATCTAATGAATAGTCAAAATTTACAAAATAAACTAAGAGATAAATTTTTAAAAAAAGGTGTCAAAATGAAGGGGCCTGAGACAG
Source organism: uncultured Pelagibacteraceae bacterium (assembly GCA_902580505.1). Taxonomy (GTDB): domain Bacteria; phylum Pseudomonadota; class Alphaproteobacteria; order Pelagibacterales; family Pelagibacteraceae; genus Pelagibacter. The sequence continues at coordinate 108,256 of CACHLB010000001.1, read as the reverse complement.
TTTTTTTTTCTAAAGATACTAAAATTGGAAAGAATGTAGAGATAGAACCTTATGTTGTCTTTGCTGATAAAGTTAAAATAGGAAACAACGTTAAAATTCTGTCTTTCTCTCATCTTGAGGGTGTTAAAATAGACAGTAACGTAAGTGTTGGTCCATATGCTCGCTTAAGACCTGGAACAAAAATTAAATCCGGATCAAAGATAGGAAATTTTGTTGAAGTAAAAAAAAGTACAATAAATAAAAATTCTAAAGTTAATCATTTATCATATATTGGAGATGCAGTAGTGGGGAAGGACGTTAATATTGGAGCTGGAACAATAACTTGTAACTATGATGGAAGAAAAAAAAGTAAAACAAACATCAAGGATAAAGTATTTGTAGGTTCAAATACATCTTTGGTAGCACCAGTTACTTTAAATGAAAAAAGTGTTATTGGTGCAGGCTCAGTAATTACAAAAAACGTAACTAAAGGGTCATTAGCATTAACAAGACCAAAGCAACAAGAAAAAAAAAATTATAAAAGTAGATAAGAAGTAATGTGTGGAATAGTTGGAATCACAAGCTCTAAAGAGGTCACTCCCAGAATTATAAGTTCATTAAAAAAACTTGAGTATAGAGGCTACGACTCTGCTGGTTTAGCAACACTTTCAAATGGAAACATAAATGAGGTCAAATGTGAGGGTAGAGTAGACGCTTTAGAGAAAAACATTATACAAACTAAAATATCTGGCTCTATTGGTATCGGACACGTTAGATGGGCCACACATGGAAAACCTAGTTCAATAAATGCACATCCTCATTCATCAGAAGACGTATCTGTAGTTCACAATGGCATAATTGAAAATTCAACTATTCTTAAAAAACTATTAGAAAATAAAGGCTATAAGTTTAAATCCCAAACAGATACAGAAGTAATAGTACATTTGGTAACTGATTATTTAAAAAAAAATAACCTTCAAAATACAATTATAAAAGTTTTAAAAAAATTACACGGTAGTTTTGCACTAGGAATAATATTTAAAGACCAACCAGACTTGATAGTTGGTGCGAGAAGAGGATCTCCGCTTGCAGTTGGTTACGGACCCAACGAACACTACCTTGGTTCAGACTCTTATGCATTAAAGTCTATGACTAATAAAATTTCATATTTAAATGATGGAGAGTTTTGCATATTAAAAAAGGACCAAGTTGAATTTTTTGATGCTGATGGAACCAAAGTTAATAAAAAAATTTTAAATCTTTCTAAAGATGATCAAAATTATGAAAAAGGGGATTACAAATATTATATGGCTAAAGAAATAGACGAGCAGCCGATCACTTTAAAAAATTGTGTAAATGAGTACATTGACAAACATAATAAAGAAATAAATATTTATAATTTTCCTTGGAAAATAAGTAAAATTTCATCAGTGGTTTTAATTGGATGCGGAACCGCATATCACTCATGCCTTGTTGCTAAATATTGGTTTGAACAAAATACAAGTTTAGATGTTAGTGTTGATATAGCTTCTGAGTTTAGATATCGAAAAATTAAATTTAAGACAGATTGTCTCTATATATTTGTTTCTCAATCAGGAGAAACTGCAGATACATTTGCTGCATTAGATTTGTGTAAAAAGAATAATGTTAAAACTTGTGCAGTAGTAAATGTTGTTGAAAGTTCAATTGCAAGAGACGCTGATCTAGTTTTACCTATTCATTGTGGTCCAGAAGTGGGTGTTGCATCTACAAAAGCTTTCTTAGGACAAATGTTAGTTCTTTATTTATTATGTACTAAGCTTTCTTATGAACAAAAATTAATCAACAAAAAAGATTACCAAAAAAAGATAAAAGATTTACTGTCATTATCTAGATCTGCAAAAAATACTCTTAATATTGAAGATAAAATTCAAACACTTGGAAAAGATTTTGCTAATTCTAAAGGATCAATGTTTCTAGGTAGAGGATATTCATATCCAATTGCACTTGAAGGTGCTTTAAAACTAAAAGAGCTCGCATACGTTCATGCGGAAGGTTATCCAGCGGGGGAAATGAAACACGGACCTCTTGCTCTGATAGAGGAAGGTATGCCAGTAGTGGTAATTGCTCCAAGAGATGAGCATTACAAAAAAACTATTTCAAATATGCAAGAGGTTATATCTAGAGGCGCGAAAGTTTTACTAATAACAAATAAAAGTAGTGATGAGATTTATTCAGAAAATATTTGGGAGAAAATTGAAGTTGATGCCATATCTGATGAACTCATTCCTTTTTTGACCACTATACCTTTACAAAAGTTAGCATATTACTCTGCTTTAGATAAAGGATACGATATAGATAAACCAAGAAACTTAGCTAAATCTGTCACTGTTGAATAAATAATAAAGTCTGTTAAAACAATTCTGAGTTGAAATGAAAAATTGGAAAATAAATAGCTGGAGAAAATACCCTGTTAAACATATTCCTCAATATGAAGATGAGAAGGAATTGGAGATGGTTTTAAATAAATTGAAAACCTTTCCTCCTTTAGTTTTTGCAGGTGAAACAAGACATTTAAAAGATCAGTTAGCAATGGTAAATGACGGAAAAGCTTTTCTATTACAAGGTGGTGATTGTGCAGAAAGTTTTGCGGAATTTCATCCTGACAATATAAGAGATACCTTTAAGGTTATTCTTCAAATGGCTTTAGTGATGACTTACTCAGCTTCTTTACCTATTGTAAAACTTGGAAGAATTGCTGGACAATTTTCAAAACCTAGAAGCGCACCAACTGAAAAACAAGGTGATAAAGAATTACCAAGTTATTTGGGAGACAATATAAATGCAATAGATTTTAATGAAAAAGCTAGAAGACCTGATCCAAAAAGAATGTTTAAGGCTTATTCTCAATCTGCATCAACTTTAAACCTTTTAAGAGCATTTTCAAAAGGTGGTTTTGCCGACCTAAATAAGGTTCACTTATGGAATTTAGATTATATTAAGAAAAGTCCACAAGCTAAGAAATTTAAAGAATTAGAAGATAAAATAGCAGATGCTTTAGCTTTTATGGATGCTTGTGGAATTACATCTGATTTTAATAATAGATTATACACAGTTAACTTTTGGACTTCTCATGAAGCTTTACACTTACCATTTGAGGAAAGTATGACAAGAGTAGACTCAACTACTGGTGAATATCACGATACTTCAGCTCACTTTGTTTGGATAGGGGATAGAACAAGACAATTAGATGGAGGACACGTTGAGTTTTGTAAAGGCATAGAAAATCCAATTGGTATCAAATGTGGTCCAACTTCTAAACCTGATGAGATTGCAAAAATATGTGAAGTTATAAATCCTAAAAACGAAAAAGGAAAAATAACTTTAATTTCAAGATTTGGTCATCAAAACGTTGAAAAATTCTTACCAAAATTAATCAGAGGAATTAAAAAAGAAGGATTAAATGTTGTATGGTCGTGTGATCCAATGCATGGCAATACAATTAAATCAACTACTGGTTTTAAAACTAGACCGTTTAATGATGTTGTAAGTGAAGTTAAAAATGTATTTGCAGTTCATCAAGCAGAAGGTTCATATGCTGGAGGTCTACATGTTGAAATGACAGGCCAAGATGTGACAGAGTGTACAGGTGGAGCAAAAAAAATATCTGATGCAGATTTATCAAGCAGATATCATACACATTGTGATCCAAGATTGAACTCTGACCAAGCTATAGAATTAGCATTTTTAATTTCAGATGAGATAAAAAAGAATAGTTTGTATTCTAAATCTGCAATTAAAGCGGCATCTTAACAGTTTAAAAATAAATTTTTTTTCTTATATTTGAATTATGAACCCTAAAGATAAAGTAAATCATATTAAAAACTGGATTTCAGATTATGTAAATTCTATGCCAAAAAAAGCTCAATCTTTAGTGATTGGTATTTCTGGTGGAATAGACTCTTCTGTCTCAAGTACATTAAGTGCAATGACAGGTTTAAAAACAATTGTTTTATCAATGCCTATTAAACAAAAATCTGCACAACACGATTTAAGTTTGGCACATCAAGAATGGTTAAAGAAGAATTTTAGCAATGTAGAAGGACATACATTAGAATTAGATAGTTTATTCAAAACATTTGAAGGAACACTAAACAATTTTGGTAGTGAACATGGAATGGCAAACTCTAGAGCAAGATTAAGAATGACAACGCTTTATCAAGTAGCTGCCGCAAACAATGGAATTGTTGTTGGAACAGGAAATAAAGTTGAAGATTTTGGAGTTGGTTTTTACACAAAATATGGTGATGGTGGAGTAGATATTTCTCCAATAGCAGATTGTAATAAAACTGAGGTATGGGAACTTGGTAAAGAACTTGGAATTTTAAAAGAGATTATTGATGCTCCTCCTACAGATGGTTTATGGGATGATGGTCGCACGGATGAGGGACAGCTTGGTTTGTCATATAAAGAATTAGAAGAAGCGATGGATAATGAAAATTCTGTAAATCGAGATAAATATAATTCAATTCGAAGCGCAAATTTGCATAAAATGGAACCTATTCCAGTATGCAAAATTCCTAATTAATCAAATAGATTCACAAATCTATAATTTAAGTATATTCCTAGTTGTATGGCTAAAGATATATTTTTAACTAATAGTCTTGGTGGTAAGAAAGAAAAATTTACTCCCAAAAATGAAAAATCCATAGGCATGTATGTTTGTGGCCCTACTGTTTATGATGATCCACATATTGGTAATGCTAGACCATTAGTTGTTTTTGATATTCTGTATAAAATTTTAAAAAATAGATATGGATCAACATCTGTAAAATATATCAGAAATATAACAGACATAGACGATAAAATAATCAAAGCATCTAATGATCAAAATATTTCTATAAACGACTTAACTTCAAAAATTACTGAAAATTTTCATAAGGATTGTAATTACTTAAAATGTGAAACACCAAACAGCGAACCAAAGGCAACAGAAAATATAAAACAAATGATTGAAATGATCGCAGAATTAGAGAAAAAAGGGTTTGCATATTCAAAGGATAAGCATGTTTATTTTGAAGTTAAAAAATTTAGTGATTATGGAAAACTATCTAATAAAAAGTTAGATGAATTAATAGCTGGTTCACGAGTAGAGGTTTCAGAAATAAAAAAGAATCCTGAAGATTTTGTATTATGGAAACCGTCAACAGATAAAGAGCCTTCTTGGGATTCTCCTTGGGGCAAAGGCAGACCAGGTTGGCACTTAGAATGTTCGGTTATGTCTAAAAGATATTTGGGTGAAGAATTTGATATTCATGGGGGTGGTAGAGACTTGATTTTTCCTCATCATGAAAACGAGATTGCTCAATCAAGATGTGCAAATGAAACAAATTCATTTGCAAATTATTGGGTTCATAATGGATTTATAACTCTTTCTAATGAAAAAATGGCAAAATCTCAGGGAAATATTTTAAAAATAAAAGATTTTAAAAATAAACATAATGGCCAAGTTTTAAGATTAGCATTAATTAGTGCTCACTATAGACAAGGATTAGATTGGAATGAAAAACTAATATCAGAATGTGAGAAGACTTTAAGCAAATGGTACTCAGCCTATTCTGATGTTCTTAAAAGTACAATATTACCAGACGAATTATTAGATCCTTTATATGACGATTTAAACACTCCAGGCTATATTGCTAATTTACATTCTTTATATAGTAAAGCTTCAACTGGAACGAACGAGGATAAAGCAACTTTTGTAAAAGCTTGCAATTTTATAGGTTTATTAACTGATACTTCGGAAGAGTGGCTACAAACAAAAAAAAATACAATTTCTCTTTCAGAAGATGAAATTAATTCAAAAATAGTTGAGAGAAATAAAGCAAGAGATGAAAAAAATTATGAATTAGCTGACAAAATTAGAAAAGATCTTTTAGATAAGGGTATTTTAATTGAAGATAAAGATGGTACAACCTCGTGGAAATTAAAATGAGCAAAGAAAAAATCTATATATTTGATACAACACTAAGAGATGGGGCACAAACTCAAGGCGTTGACTTTTCATTAAATGAAAAAGAAAAAATCGCTAAATCTTTAGATAACTTAGGAGTTGATTATATCGAAGGGGGCTGGCCAGGGGCAAATCCAACAGATACAGAATTTTTCAATAAGGATCTAAATTTTAAAAATGCTAATCTTACTGCTTTTGGTATGACTAAAAAATCAGAGCATAGTGCAAAAAATGACCCTATGTTGTCATCTCTGATTAATTCAAAGAGTTCATCAGTTTGTTTATTTGGTAAAAGTTGGGATTTTCATGTTGATGTCGCCTTGGGTATTTCAAACGATCAAAATTTAGAAAATATAAGGGAGAGTGCAAAGCATATAGTTAATTCAGGTAAAGAATTTATGTTTGATGCTGAACATTTTTTTGATGGTTATAAATCTAATCCTGAATATGCAATATCATGTTTAAAAGCTGCATATGATAATGGCGCAAGATGGATTGTTTTATGTGATACTAATGGAGGGACATTACCTCACGAAATTTCTAAAATAGTTGAACAGGTATCAAAACATATACCTGGTAAAAATCTTGGAATTCATGCTCACAACGATACCGAAAATGCAGTTGCTAATAGTTTAGTAGCTGTCCAAGCAGGAGTAAGGCAGGTTCAGGGTACAATTAATGGACTAGGAGAAAGATGTGGTAATGCAAATTTGATGTCTTTGATCCCAACTTTTTTTTTAAAAAAAGATTTTTCAGACAAATATGAAATTAATATTAAACCTGACAACATTAAAAATTTAACTCAATGTTCAAGATTATTAGATGAAATACTGAATAGAAAACCTAATAAACATTTACCTTATGTGGGTGCATCTGCATTTTCACACAAAGGTGGAATGCATGTATCAGCTGTACAAAAAGATCCAAAAACTTATGAACATATTAATCCTGATGAAGTAGGTAATGCTAGGAATATTGTTGTTTCTGATCAATCTGGACAATCTAATATAATGTCTAGATTAAATGCAATTGGCATTAATATTAAAAAAGACGATCCAAAAATTAAAAAACTTCTTCACGAAGTAAAAGATAGAGAGTTCATAGGATATAGTTACGATGGCGCTGATGCATCTTTTGAACTATTGGCTAGAAGATTGATGGGGGAAATACCAAGATATATTTCAATTAATGAGTATGATGTTTCTGTTAAGAAAGATTCAACTGGTGAAGTTGTATCATTTGCAAAAGCAAAACTTGAAGTAGATGGTCATGAAATACTATGTGAAGGCGAGGGCAATGGACCCGTTAATGCTTTAGATAATGCAATTAGAAAAAATGTAAATAAACTTGAAAAATATTCAGAATATTTAAAAGATTTAAAGCTAGTTGATTACAAAGTTAGAATTTTAAATACAGGAACTGGAGCCGTTACTAGAGTTTCTATAGAAAGTGCAGACTCAAAACATGGTAATTGGTTCACAATAGGAGTTTCTCCAAATATTATTGATGCATCTTTTAAAGCTTTGGTTGATAGTTTGGATTATAAGCTTTTCAAGGATAATGCTCCTGCTAGTACTTGATGTCATTAAGAAATATAACTTTTATTTTACACAAACCTCAACTATCAGAAAATATAGGAGCCTGTGCTAGAGCTTTAAAAAACTTTAATTTTAATAATCTATCAATTGTTAATCCAAAACCCTCATTTCCAAATGATAAAATTATTGCAACATCTGTAGGGGCAAAGGATATTGTTAAAAAAGCAAAAGTATATGAAAGTTTAGAAACATCATTAAGTAATTTGGATATATTAGTTGCAACATCTGCAAGATTTAGAAATAAAAATATTAAACATATATCAATAACTGATCTAAATAAGATTAATTACAAAAAAAAGGTTGGTTTTCTTTTTGGATCAGAAGCATCTGGATTATCAAATAATGAAGTTAGTTATGCTGATTATACTTTACAAATTCCAAGTAATAGGAATTTTAGATCTTTAAATTTGTCTCATAGTCTAATTATAGTAGCTCAAATAGTAAGTGGACTAATTTCAAATAAAAAGTTTTCCTTTGAAAAGTCAAAAAAAATTAAAAGTGCAAATAAGAATGACATTCAAAGAATGTTAAATTTGTGCATTAATAATTTAGAAAATAAGAATTTTTTTCACCCACCTGAAAAAAAACCAATCATGATGGAAAATCTAAGAAGTATTTTCTATAAACTCAATCTTTCTGAAAAAGAAACTCGTATTTTATCGAGTGTATTTGCTGGTTTAAGTAAGGAAAAGGTTGATTGACAAAACATAACTTAGGCTTATAAGACCTCATACTAATGACAAAAAGATTAAACTCTAAACATAAAGTAGATAGAAGATTAAAAGTAAATTTATGGGGGAGACCCAAAAGTCCTTTTAATACAAGAGCCTATCCTCCAGGACAGCATGGACAAACAAAAGCTGGCAAACCTTCAGACTATGGAATTCAACTTCAAGCAAAACAGAAATTAAAGTCTTATTATGGAAACATGAATGAGAGACAGTTTAGAAATGTTTACAAAAAAGCAATCATGAAAAAAGGCGATACAGCTGAAAATTTAATTGGATTATTAGAGAGAAGATTGGATGCTGTGATTTATAGATCAAAGTTATCAAACACTATTTTTTCATCAAGACAGCTTATTAATCATGGTCATGTTAAAGTTAATGGAAAAAAAGTAAATATTGCGAGTTATCAGGTCAAAGAAGAAGATACGATTGAAATTAGAGATAAATCTAAACAACTTGCTTTAATTGATATTGCTCTTGCTAACAAGGAGAGAGAAGTTCCAGAATATCTACAATTAGATGAAAAGAATAAAAAAGTTAAATTTGTAAGAGTTCCATCTTTCGAAGAAGTTCCATACCCAGTTGTGATGGAGCCAAACTTAGTAATTGAATATTACTCTAGATAATTAATTCTTAGCTTTAAAATTTATTCCTTTAGACTCAAAAAGTTTAGCGAGCTCACCACTCTCGTACATTTCTTTTACAATATCACATCCACCAATAAACTCGTTTTTAACATATAATTGAGGAATGGTTGGCCAATCACTAAATACTTTTATACCTTCTCGTAACTTTTGATCTGCTAAAACATTTACACCTTTAAAATTTACTTCAAGAACTTTTAATATATTTGAAGTTGCCATTGAAAATCCACACTGAGGTGCATCAGGTGTACCTTTCATAAATAGACATACATCGTTATTTTCAATTTCACTTTTAATTAAATCATTTGTTTCTTGTTCCATTTAAATTTCCTTTGTTTTAATTGCTAAAGCGTGAAGCTCATTTCCCATTTTACCTTTTAAAGAATTATACACCATTTTATGTTGTTCTATTTTACTTTTACCTGAAAATTCAGATGATGTCACTGTAGCAGAATAGTGATTTCCGTCACCCGCTAAATCTTGAATTTCAACTTTTGCATCAGGTAGTCCTTCCTTAATTAAACTCTCAATTTCTTTTAAATCCATTGCCATTAGCTATCCATATACTTCTTTAACCAATATTTATGTGCATCTGCTAATTCTTCAATAGGCAAATTGATATCATCTTTATATTCGATTGATTGTCCATTAACTGTCCCTAATTCATCGAAATGTACAGAATATTTGGTTAAAATATCATTTACTTTCTTCAAACTAGCTTTAGGTATTTCAACAATATATCGAGCCTGATCTTCACCAAAAAAATATTCATATTTATTTGTTAAACCCTTAAGTGTATTAATTTTTATTCCTTTTTTTCCTTTAATACACATTTTTGATACTGCGATTAAAATTCCGCCTAATGATACATCGTGGCAGCTCACAATAAGATTTTTTCTAGCTAAATCTAATACAGTCTCACCAATGTTTTTTTCATTAAATAAATTAACTGTTGGTGGAGGACCTTTTTTTTCATTTAAAAGCTCCCTTGCAAAAATACTTTGATCTAAATGCCCATCGGTTTTACCAATTACATAAACTAAGTTTCCTTCAGTTTTAAAATCCATAGTAAGCATCTGTTGATAGTCAGAGATTAGCCCAACACCTCCAATTGTTGGCGTAGGCTTTATCCCTTTATCTTTTGTTTCGTTATAAAATGAAACATTTCCAGATACGACTGGAAAATCTAGATACTTACTTGCTTCAGTTATTCCTTCAACACATTCCACAAATTCACCCATATTTTTTTCTTTTTCTGGGTTTCCGAAGTTTAAACAATTTGTAATAGCAACTGGTTTAGCTCCAACCGAGATAAGATTTCTATAACTCTCACAAACTATTTGTTTTCCTCCAGTTAATGGATGTGAGAAACAATATAATGCAGAAGAATCTACAGATGCTGCTACCGCTTTATTGGTCCCATGAACTCTAACAACACCAGCATCACCTCCAGGTTTTTGAATTGTATCACCCATTACTGTATGATCGTATTGATCCCATATCCACTTTTTATCTGAAATATTTGAATTACTTAAAATCTTCTTTAGACAATCTGATAGTTTTAGAGATTTAAATTCATCTTTATCAAATTTTAATTTTTGAGGTAATTTAATTTTTTTCCAAGGACGATCATAAATTGGAGCATTTTCAGCAAGAAGATCAATTGGTATTTCAGCAACTTTTTTATTATCAAATATTAATTCTATTTTTTTTGAATTAGTTGTTTTACCTATAACTGCAAAATCTAGGTTCCATTTATCAAATATTTTCTTCGCATGTTCTTCTTTTCCTTTTTCAAGAACAATAAGCATTCTCTCTTGACTCTCAGACAACATAATTTCATATGGTGTCATTTTTTCTTCCCTACAAGGGACCTCGCTAAGATTTAATTCAATTCCAAGATTTCCTTTCGATGCCATTTCCACACTCGAAGATGTTAATCCTGCTGCACCCATATCTTGAATTGCAATAATTGAATTATCAGCCATTAATTCTAAGCATGCTTCAAGTAATAGTTTTTCAGTAAATGGGTCTCCAACTTGAACTGTAGGTTTTTTTTCTTCAATTTTGTCATCAAAAGTTGCGGAAGCCATACTGGCACCATGAATTCCATCTCTTCCAGTTTTTGAACCTACGTATATTACTGGTTTATCTAAACCAGCTGCTTTTGAGTAAAAAATCTTATTTTTATTTACTAAACCAAGAGTCATGGCATTTACTAAAATATTGCCATTATACGACTCATCAAAAGTTGTTTGGCCAGCAATCGTTGGAACTCCAATACAATTTCCATATCCACCTATGCCCTTAACAACTCCTCTTAATAAGTTTCTTGTCTTTTTATGTTGAGGTGAACCGAAATGAATTGAATTTAGATTTGCTATTGGTCTTGCTCCCATTGTAAATACATCCCTCATAATTCCACCAACCCCAGTAGCTGCTCCTTGATAAGGTTCAATAAACGAAGGGTGGTTGTGGCTCTCAATTTTAAATACAATTGCATCGTCATCTCCAATATCAATGACACCAGCATTTTCTCCAGGTCCTTGAATGACCTGTTTACCTTTTGTGTGCATTTTTTTTAAATGCTTTCTAGAAGACTTATAGGAGCAATGTTCGTTCCACATTGCGGAAAATATTGCAAGCTCAGTTAAATTAGGTGTTCTCTTAAGAAGTTCACATATTTTAGAAAACTCTTCTTTTTTTAATCCGTGGTCTATTGCAACTGCTTCTGTAACTTCCATTACTTAAAATTATCTAAAATATTCTTGAAAAATAATGAACCATCTTCACCTGATAAATATTTGTCTATCATTCTTTCTGGATGAGGCATCATTCCCAATACATTTTTATTTTTATTAAATATTCCAGCTATATTTTTAATAGCTCCATTTGGATTAGTTATTTCATTTTCTTTACCATCTACTCCGCAATATGTTACAGCTATTTGACTATTATCCTCTAACGATTTCAATTCATCATCACTACAAAAGTAATTTCCTTCATTATGGGCAATATGAAGTTCTAAAATATCCTTTTTTAAATCTTTAAAATATTTGTTTTGTTTATCTTTAACTTTTACATAAACATTGCTGCATATAAAATTTAGAAACTTATTTTGTTGTAAAATTCCATTTAGTAATCCAGTTTCAGTTAAGATTTGAAATCCATTACAAATACCCAATACTAAACCTCCAGAATTTGCAAAATCAATCACTGATCTTATAATTTTTGATTTTGAAGCAATGCTTCCACATCTTAAGTAATCACCGTAAGAAAAACCACCGGGCAATACTATTAAATCTGATTTTGGAATAGATTGATCATTGTGCCAAACCATTTGATTTATAAAACCAAATTTTTTTAGAGCCACATCCATATCTCTGTCACAATTTGATCCTGGAAATATAATTACTGATGATCTCATTAATTAAACTATTTTGTAATCCTCAATCACAAGATTGGCCAATAGCTTTTTGCACATATCATCTACTAAAGACTTTGCTTTCTTTTCATCTTTCTCTTTAACCTCAATTTCAAAATATTTACCTTGTCTTACATCCTCAACATTACCAAAGTTCATTCCGTTAAGAGTTTGCTGAATTGCCTTTCCTTGAGGATCTAAAACTCCATTTTTAAGAGTTACAATTACTTTAATTTTCATTACTTCTTTTTAATCTTTACTGCTTGTGGTTTGGTGTATTTTAACGGTCTTATATTTGATTGTTCATGAAGTATATCCAATCTTCTTGCAACTTCTTGATAAGCCTCAATTAGATTACCAAGACCTTTTCTAAATCTATCTTTATCTAATTTTTTATCACTATTTATATCCCATAATCTGCATGTATCTGGACTTATTTCATCAGCAAGCATGATTTCTTTTTTTCCATTTTTTTCATATCTTCCAAATTCTACCTTAAAATCTACAAGTTTAATTCCAACACCTCTGAACATACCTTGAAGAAAATCGTTAATTCTATTTAATTCTTTATTAATTAATTTTAGTTCATCCTTCTCCATCCATTTAAAAGCTAAGATATGTTCAGTGCTTACTAGAGGATCACCCAAGTCATCATCTTTCAAGCAATACTCTATTAAAGGATTATCTAAAACTGTGCCGTCTTCAATGCCTAATCTTTTAGTTAATGATCCAGTTGCAATGTTTCTTACAATAAATTCAATAGGTATAATTTCAACATGCTGAACTAGCTGTTCTCTCATATTTAAACGTTTTACTAAATGATTTTTGATACCAACATTGTTCAACTGGGTTAATATATGTTCAGATATCCTGTTATTTAAAATTCCTTTGCCATCCATAACTGCTTTTTTTTGATTATTAAATGCAGTTGCGTCATCTTTAAAGTGTTGGATAACATATTTTTTATCATTACTTGCAAAAATTATTTTTGCTTTACCTTCGTATAATTTTTTTCCTTTTTTCATTATTTGAATACTCTTTTAAATATATAATTTACATTTTTTAAGTGTTTGTCGTATGTAAAGATTTTATCTAATCTTTTTTCACTTATTTTACTAGTGATCGATTTATCATTTTTTAAAAGTGTTAATAAGTTTGTATTCTTTGCAAAACTAGCTTTTGCATGAGACTGAACCAATCTATACGCTTTCTCTCTAGCAAAGCCTGATTTAGTAAGTTCTAACATTACCTCTTGAGAAAAAACAAGACCTCTTGTTAAGTTTAAATTCTTTATCATTGTTTTTGGATAAACAATCATTTTCTCTAAAATTCCTGACAATCTAACTAAAGCAAAATCTAAAGTTATATTTGCATCTGGGCCAATATTTCTTTCAACACTGGAGTGAGAAATATCTCTTTCATGCCACAAAGAAATATTTTCTAAAGCTGGAATTACATAGCTTCTCACCATTCTTGCAAGTCCAGTAAGATTTTCACTTAATATTGGATTTTTTTTATGAGGCATAGCAGATGAGCCCTTTTGATCTTTTGAAAAGTATTCTTGTAATTCATAAACTTCAGATCTTTGTAAATGCCTTATTTCTGTTGCAACTCTTTCAACAGATCCAGCAATAATACCAAGTACTGCAAAATAATGTGCATGTCTATCTCTTGGTATAATTTGAGTTGAAACGGGCTCAGCTTTCAATTTTAATTTTTTTGCAACATAAGTTTCTATTTTAGGATTTATATTAGCAAATGTTCCTACTGCTCCTGAAATTGCACATGTAGATACATTTTCTATTGCATCTTTTAATCTTAATTTGTTTCTTTTAAATTCTTCATAAAATGATGCTAATTTTAGTCCAAATGTAATTGGTTCTGCATGAATTCCATGACTTCTTCCAATACATGGAGTTAATTTATATTTTTTTGCCTGTTTTTTTAGAACAGATAATATTTTATCAATATCTCTTAATAATATATTTCCTGATTGAACCAATTGAATATTTAAAGTTGTATCTAATACATCGGATGAGGTCATTCCTTGATGAAGGTATCTTGCTTTAAGACCCGCTTGTTCCGTAATTGATGTCAAAAAAGCAATTACATCATGCTTAACTTTTGCTTCTATATCATGAATCCTTTTAACTTTGATTTTACCTTTTTTTTTAACTAATGATGCAACTCCTCTAGGAATAATTTTATATCTTTCCATTGCCTCAGCTGCAGCAATTTCTACATCTAGCCAAATTTTATATTTGTTTTCCTCAGACCAAATACTGACAAGCTCTTTTCTAGAATATCTTGATATCATTAATTATATGGGGGCCTCTTGTAACCTTTAACAGATTCTGTGAAAATTTCATATGAATCTTCTGTGATACCAACAGTGTGCTCGAATTGTGCTGATAATGATTTATCTTTAGTTACTGCAGTCCACCCATCATTTAAAACTTTTGTGTCATATTTTCCATAATTTATCATTGGTTCAATAGTAAAAGTCATACCAGGTATTAGTTCTTTGCCAGTATTTTTAGACCCATAATGAAGAATATTGGGAGGTTCATGAAAAACATTGCTTATTCCATGACCACAAAAATCTCTTACAACAGAATAACCTTTGCTTTCAACATAAGATTGAATTTCAAATCCTATATCACCAAGTTTTTTACCTGGTTGTAAAATTGATATTGCTTTCATCAATGAGCCATAGGTTGTTTCAATTAAATTTTTTGCCTTAACTGGTACATTTCCAATTTCATACATTCTGCTTGTATCGCCATAATAATTATCAACGACTGCTGTTACATCAACATTTACTGCATCACCATCTTCCAAAACTCTATCAGAAGGTATTCCATGACAAACTACATGATTTAATGATGTACAAAGTGATTTTTTAAATCCTCGATAAAATAATGGAGCTGAATAGCCACCATTATCTTTTATAAATTCATAACCTAACTTATCAATTTTATCTGTTGATATTCCGGGTTTAATATAATCTGTAAGTATATCTAAAGTCCTTGATGCAAGCTTTCCAGCAACTCTCATCTTTTCAAATTTTTCTTTATAATCACTCATCTATAATATTAATTTTTTTTTCAATTTTAATCTCTTTAGAACTAAGTTTGCATCTATAAGCGAGAAATTTTACTCCAGCTTTTTTTGCTTTTTCGTAGTTTTCAAAATAAATATGATCAATATCTTTTGCAATTCTAAAATTATTTATATTTTGAATTTGCGTTAAAAATAAGACATATGGTTTATATCCTTTTTTAATTGATTTAATTAACATATTTAGATGTTTTGTTCCTCTTGATGTTACTGCATCAGGAAATTCTGCAATATCATTTTCTCTAAATAATGTAACATTCTTTACTTCTATTAAATTATTATCACATAAAAAGTCAAATCTTGTATCATCACTGAATTTAAATTCTGGTTTAATATTTTTAATAGTTTTAAATTCTGATATTAATTTATTTTCTAATCCATGATTAACGATTTTGTTTGCTCTATGAGTATTTACCCCAACGTATCTTTTTTTTGCTTTAATAATTTCTAATGTAAATTTCAGTTTTCTTTTTGGATCATTGTGCTCTGTAACTAATACTTCATTTCCTTCATCCAAGAGACCCTGCATAGATCCTGTGTTAGGACAATGTGCCGTTATAATCTTGCTATTTACTTTTATATCGGCGAAAAATCTCTTATATCTTTTTAATAATTTTCCTTTAATAAGGCTATTTGTAAATTTCATATAAATTTACTTATATTTACATATGCAAAATAAAAAAGAGATAAATGCTGGTATTTTAATTATCGGTAACGAAGTTCTCTCAGGTAGAACACAAGATGTTAATACAAGCACTTTAGCAATCTGGTTAAATTCATTAGGCATACCTGTAGCAGAAGTTAGAGTAATTCCTGATGATGAAAATATTATTATAAATACTATTAATGAACTGAGAGAAAAATATTCATATATATTTACCACGGGAGGAATAGGACCAACTCATGATGACATCACAGCTGAATCTGTTTCTAAAGCATTTAATATCGAATATGGATTTCATAAAGAGGCTTTTTCAATATTAGAAAATTATTATAAACCAGGTGAATTTAATGAAGGTAGACAAAAGATGGCAAAAATGCCTGTCAGTGCTAATTTAATTTTGAATCCATCGAGTGGCGCACCAGGATTTTATGTTGAAAACGTATTTTGTCTTCCAGGTGTCCCATCTATTATGAAGGCAATGCTTGGAAGTTTAAATAATCTTTTAGTTGGTGGAGAGCCAATATTAAGTGAAACAATTAATTTAAGAACTGTTGAAAGTGAAATAGCTAAATCCTTAACAGAGGTACAGAATAATAATTCTGAAGTTGAAATTGGAAGTTATCCATTTTTTAAAGCTGGTAAATTAGGAGTATCAATTGTTGTTCGATCAGTTGATAAAACAAAAATTGATAAATGTAACTCAGAAATACTTAAATTTGTAAAAGATAAACAAATTGAAATAGTTGAGCGTTAATTATGCTTTATTTTGCTTATGGTAGTAATCTAAATCATTTTCAAATGAAAAGAAGATGTAAAGATTCAAAATATCTAAAAAAAATTAATTTAAAAGGTTACACACTTAATTTCAGAAGCAAATATCGCGCAGCAGATATAGAAAAGAAAAATAACTCCATCGTGCCTGGTGGATTGTATGAGATATCTAAAAGTGATGAAAAAAAATTAGATATTTATGAAGACTATCCAATTTTATATAAAAAAATGTATTTTAAGTATTACAACAATATAGTGATGACTTATATAATGCCTAAAAAAACAATTTTTAGATATCCAACCGAAAGATATCTAAATGTGGTTAAACAAGGCTATAAAGATTGTAAATTAGATCAAAAATATCTCAAAAAAGCTTTAGTGAACTTTTAATTAATGCTTTCAAAATCTAAAATATTTTTTAAAGGTATAGTTGCTGTTTTACCTCATATGTTATCGGTAATTCCTTTCGGAATTATAACTGGAGCTATTGGTATTGAATTAGGTTTTGATCCAATTTTAGTTTATGCAACTTCCTTGATTATTTTTGGTGGCGCTTCACAGATAATATTTATGCAACTTTTGTCAGGTGGTGCTTCGTCATTAGTAGCCATTACATCAGTTGGAGTAATAAACTCGAGACATTTATTATATGGAGCAGTTTTATCCGAGTATTTAGAAAAACTGAGCTTTATTAAAAAATTATTTATTTCTTATTTTATTGTAGACCAAGGCTTTGCAGAGTCTAACAAGTACATTAAACAAAATAAAAATTTATCTAATCCACATTATTATGTTCTTGGTACAGGAGTAACACTTTGGTTTTGTTGGCAGTTATCCACAATTAGTGGAATAATATTGGGTTCATTTATTCCTGAAGAATTGGGTTTAAAATTTGCGATCCCTCTCACTTTTTTAGCGATTATTGTAAATGACTTAAGAAAATTAGATCATGTTTTTGTGATGTTGGTATCTGGATTTGCATCATTAATTTTATTTAATGCTCCATTTAAATCTTACATAATATTATCTCCTATAGTCGCTCTAATTGCTGCCTTTATAATGTTGAGGTTTAAAAAATGACCTGGTTTTCAATTATAGTATCTGGAATTGTAACTTATTTCTCTAGGATGGCCATGGTCGCTTTAATTGATAGAGAAATGCTTGGAACAAAAGTTAAAGAAGTTCTTAATTATGTTCCAGCAGCCGTATTTCCAGCAATAATATTTCCTGGTATTTTTTTTAATGATTTTGGTTCATTTGTAGAAATCACAGATCCAAAAATTTATGGTGCAATTGTTGCTTTAGTTGTTGGATTTTACTCAAGGAGTGTAATCGCCACTATTGTTTCAGGATTATTATCTTATTGGTTTATTATTTTTTTCTTATTAAGATAGACCTGTGTATTTATATACTAAACTTCAAAATTTAAAAAAACCAATCAGAGTTGCTTTTGTTGGCTGTGGGAAATTTGTTTCAATGTTTCTCGCTCAATATAATCAATTAAACAAAATCATTATAGATACAATCATAGAACTTGATATTGAGAGAGCAAAAAAAAATTGTTTAAATAGTGGATTATCTAGTGAAACTATACAAAAGATTAATTTTGCAGATAATTTAGACAAAGTTTTTAACAGAGAAATTGATGTATTTATTGAAGCTACAGGCAACCCTATAGCAGGCACATTACATGCAAAGAAAATCATAGAAAGCAAAAAGCATGTAATAATGGTTAATGTTGAGGCAGATGTTTTGTGTGGAAAGTATTTGTCTGATTTAGCTAAAAAAAACAACGTTATCTGTTCAATGGCTTATGGTGATCAGCCATCATTAATATTAGAACAAATTGAATGGGCAAAATTAAATGGTTTTGAGGTTGTATGTGCAGGTAAAGGGACAAAATATCATCCATCATTTGAATATTCGACACCAGAAACTGTTTGGGGACACTATGGTTTAACTAAAGAAAGAGCTGAAAATGAATCTGGGATGAATCCAAAAATGTTTAATAGTTTTTTATGTGGAGATAAGTCATCAATTGAAATGTGTGCAGTTAGTAATGCGACAGATTTAAAGTGTCCAAATGGTGGATTAACTTATCCTCCAATTGGAGTTTATGACATTGCCAAAAAATTAATTCCAAAGTCTGAAGGTGGTTTATTAGATTATTCAGGTCAAGTAGAAGTGATTTCAAGCATTGATTTGGATAAAAAAGATATTCCCAATGATCTAAGATGGGGAATATATGTAGTTATTAAAGCACAAAATGAGTATGTGAAAAATTGTTTTAAAGACTATGGAATGGTAACTGACACTTCGGGAAGTTATTCAGCCATTTGGAGGCCTTATCATTATATTGGATTAGAATTAGCTCAATCAATTTATTCTTTAGTGCTTGATAAAAAGGCAACAGGTCATACAAAAAATTTTAATGCTGAGATAGCTAGTGTCGCAAAAAAAGATTTAAAAGCTGGACAAAAACTTGATGGAGAAGGGGGTTATTGTGCAAGGGGAAGGTTGATTTCATCTAAAAAATCCAAACAAGAAAGAATCTTACCTATGGGTTATACTGATAATGCAATCTTAAAGAATGATATAATGAAAGATCAATTTATAAGATTAGACGATGTTGAGCTAAATTTACAAAAAGAAATAATTGAAGCTAGAGAATATCAATACAATTTAATATAGTTGAGATATAAATTTAAATATATATAACGATGAATTTTATAAATGCCCTCGTGGTGAAATTGGTAGACACAAAGGACTTAAAATCCTTGCCCTTTTGGGAGTGCCAGTTCGAGTCTGGCCGAGGGCACCACTAATGATAAACGCCTTTGTAGTTTCAGACAAAAATTCTAGATCATCTAAAATTAAAAATGCAGTCCTAAAAAGAATAAAGACATGTTCTTTATCAAAATCTAATTTAATAATTGTGATAGGTGGTGATGGTTTTATGCTCGAAACATTAAAAAAATATAATAAATACAAAAAACCTTTTTATGGAATAAATTCAGGAAACTATGGTTTCCTTATGAATAAGTATTCTGAAAAAACAAATTATAAAAATTTAGTCAAAGGAAGATTAGTCTCAATATCTCCGTTAGAAATGAGTGTAAAAAATAAATCAAACACTATAAAAAAATGTATTGCAATTAATGAAATCTCAGTCCTAAGACAAAGCAGACAAACTGCATCATTAACTATTTCAAATGGTAAAAAACAAATTATAAAACATTTAATTTCTGATGGTGTCCTGGTATCAACACCTGCTGGCAGTACAGCTTATAATCTATCCGTTCATGGCCCTATTCTGAGCATAGATTCCAATAAGTTGTCAATAAGTCCAATAAGTGCTTTTAGACCTAGAAGATGGAAAGGAAAAATAGTTAGTGATAAATCTAAAATCACAATTAAGAATTTAAATCATATAAAGAGACCCATTAGTGCTGTAGCTGATAATTTCGAGGTAAGAAACGCAAAATCAATATCAATTAAAACTAACAAAAAAATTAAGTTTAATTTAATATTTGACAAAAATAGAAGTCTTCAGAAAAAAATTAAAATTGAACAGTTAAGAAACGAAGTAAATTAATGGTGCCCCCGCACGGACTCGAACCGCGGACCTATTGATTACAAATCAATTGCTGAAGTTTAAATAAACATCTGTTTGCAACATTATTTCATAAATAATTAATACGTGACAACAATCTGACGACAATGGTAAACTTTTTTTATGATAAGAGATGCATTAAGTGAAATATCTCAAAAATATTTAGATTCAAAAACTCAAGATCTTAAAGGTCATCCATTAGCTGACTATGTTAGAAAGTGTGCGAAAGATTTAATAAGACCAACACTCGGAGATTTTGCAGGAAATTTTTTATTTAGAAGTAGTGCTGGTATTCATCAAGCTTGGGCAGATGTTCCTTGGATAGCGATTATGGATCCTGAAGTTACAACAACGACACAAAACGGTTATGACGTTGTGTATTTATTTTCTGTGGATATGAAAAGAGTTTATTTAAGTTTAAATCAGGGTGTAACTTTCTTGACAGATGAATTAGGTCAAAAGAAAGCTATGCAAGAACTTTCAAGACGAGCATCTTTTATTAGAGATCGAATAAGTGAATACAAAAACTTTTTTGATCATAGTGAAATTGATTTATCAGCAAATTTATCAAATTCGCATAGACCAAAATTATATGAACCTGGTCACGCATTTGGGGTAATGTACGACACAAACAATTTACCTGAAGAGGAAAAACTTCAAAACGATCTTAGAAAAATTTTAGAATTATACTTACTGCTTACCCATAGAGGAGGATTAGATACCAATTTAGCTGGTACTGATTTTGAGCCAGAAAACCTTAAAGATCAAAATCTTGAAGAGAGAAAAAAGTATAGAAGACACAGAAGTATTGAGCGTAATCCTAACACATCTAAAGAGGTAAAAAAGGTTAGGGGATACGTTTGTGAAGCTTGTGGCTTTGATTTTAAAAAGTTTTATGGTGACTTGAGTTTGAATAAAAAAGGTGAGACATACATAGAAGCTCATCATCTTACACCTTTGTCAAATTTACCAGAGGGCAAAGCTCTTAAATTTAATCCTAAGGAGGATTTCAGAGTTTTGTGTGCTAACTGTCATAGAATGGTTCATAGAAAAAATCCTCCATATACAATTGAAGAATTAAAAGCTAAATTTAAACAATGAAAAAACTTTTAGGGATCGCGGTTATTGTTTTTTTATTTAGTGGTGAGGCATATTCAAAGTCTATTCATAAGGATAGTCTTAAAGGACTTAAAGAGTTTAAACTTGAATTATCTGTAACTGAATTATGTGGTGTAACCAAAAATAGTTTAGAAACTTCGATAAAATATATTTTATCAAATTCAAATATTAAGCTTGTTGACAATAGTGCTTCACTTTTAGCTTTACACGTTCAAATAATGGTTGAGGAAGATATAGGATGTTTTGGTCATGCGGATTTATCAGTGTTAGAATGGTGGGAAACTACTAATTCTGCAAACTATAAAATTGCAGTACCATATGTTCTGTATAAAGAAGGTAGATACCGAAAAGGTCCACCAAATAGTTTCAATATCAATTTGGTAAATACAGTTGAGGAATTAACCAAAAATTTTGTAATTGAGTGGTCAAATAAAAACTAAAAATTAATCTGACAACAATCTGACAACACTTATTGTCGTCAGAATAGTTTTTGCATAAATATTTTTGATAAAAAAGTAAGTGAAGTGGTGCCCCCGCACGGACTCGAACCGCGGACCTATTGATTACAAATCAATTGCTCTACCAGCTGAGCTACAAGGGCATGAAGAGTTTTGTATTATGATTTTTAATATTATCAAGTTTTATTTTTATATTGTTTTATATGATGAAAAACAATTGCAGCGCTATTAGATATATTTAAACTCTCAATTTTTTTATTTATATCTATTTTTACTGAAAAATCTGTATATTTTTTTGTATGTTCTCTAATACCAAATCCCTCTGAACCAAATAATAAAATATTATTTCCGTTCCATTTAATTTCGTTAAAGCTTTTCTCACAGTTTGCTTCAAAACCATAAATCCAAAAATTTTTTTCCCTTAGGAATTTGAGAGTTGTATTTATGTTTGACACCTCAAATATATTTATGTGCTCCAAACTTCCACTTGCAGATTTATACATAAGTTTACTTTCTGAAGGAAAATGTCTTTCTTTAATGATTATTCCATCTATATCAAATGATGCAGCACTTCTAATTATAGAGCCGATATTTCTAGGATCTGTTACTTCATCTAAACATGCAAAAGTTAAATCTTTTTTTATTTTGATAAATTCTTTTAAATTTTTTTTTTCAAAATGCTCTATTTCGGCAACATATCCTTGGTGAGTTATTCCATCTTTTGAACAATATTTGTCAAGTTCTTTACGTGTCTTATAATAAATTTTTAAATCTTTAAGAAGATTTTTTCTTGAGCTAACTCTGTGTATATTTTTTTTACTTTCTTCCGTGAGAAAAATTTTCAATACTTTTCTTTCAGGATTTTTTAATGCTTCAATAACCGCATGTTTTCCAACTATAAAAAAAGATGATTTGTTCATGATAAATGTTGAATTTACACTATTTTTTTAGCTATTTTCCTTTATTTCACGTATTGCATTTGTACAATAAAAATATATAAAACGCATGTTGTTTAAAGCTTTATTGAACATGGGGTGCTTCCCCCTAAAATTATATTAAGGAGGGGTACCAAAGCGGTCAAATGGGGCGGGCTGTAAACCCGTTGACTTCGGTCTTCGAAGGTTCGAATCCTTCCCCCTCCACCATTCAATAATTTTTTTTATAACATGGAGTGTACTTGGGTGTTGCGGGTGTAGTTCAATGGTAGAACGCTAGCCTTCCAAGCTGGATGTAAGGGTTCGATTCCCTTTACCCGCTCCAAAAATTAAATTAAGAAAATAAAAAGAGGTAAACAAGTAATGTCAAAAGAAAAGTTCGTAAGAAATAAACCGCACTGTAATATTGGAACTATAGGTCACGTTGATCATGGTAAAACAACATTAACTGCTGCGATCACAAAAGTATTAGCAGAATCTGGCGGTGCGCAATTTACTGCTTATGATCAAATTGATAAAGCTCCAGAGGAAAAAGAGAGAGGAATTACAATTTCAACTGCACACGTGGAGTATGAAACAGATAAAAGGCACTATGCACACGTTGATTGTCCAGGACACGCAGATTATGTAAAAAATATGATTACAGGTGCTGCACAAATGGATGGTGCAATTTTAGTTGTAAATGCTGCAGATGGTCCAATGCCTCAAACTAGAGAACATATTCTTTTAGCAAGACAAGTTGGTGTTCCAGCTATCGTTGTTTACTTAAATAAAGTTGATCAAGTTGATGATAAAGAAATGATTGAGCTTGTTGAAGAAGAAATAAAAGATTTATTAACATCATATAAATTTCCTGGTGACAAAACTCCAATTATCAAAGGTTCAGCATTAGCTGCTGTTGAAGGTAGAGATGATGAGATTGGAAAAAATTCTATAATGGAGCTTATGAAATCTGTTGATGAATTTATTCCTCAACCAGATCGACCGAAAGATAAAGATTTCTTGATGCCTGTTGAGGATGTATTCTCAATTTCGGGAAGAGGTACAGTTGTTACAGGAAGAGTAGAATCTGGAGTAATTAAAACTGGTGATGAAATAGAAATTGTTGGAATAAGAGAAACAAAAAAAACAGTATGTACTGGCGTCGAAATGTTTAGAAAACTTCTAGATTCTGGTGAAGCAGGAGACAACATTGGAGCACTTTTGAGAGGTGTTGAAAGGACTGATGTAGAGAGAGGTCAGGTACTATGTAAGCCTGGATCAATAACTCCACACACTAAATTTGAGGCTCAAGCATATGTATTAAAAAAAGAAGAAGGTGGAAGACACACCCCTTTTTTTACAAAATACAGACCTCAGTTTTATTTTAGAACAACAGATGTAACGGGTGAAGTAGAATTACCAGCTGGTACAGAAATGGTTATGCCAGGTGATGATGCTAAATTTACAGTAAAATTAATTACACCAATCGCGATGGCTGAAAAGTTAAACTTCGCTATTAGAGAAGGTGGTAGAACAGTAGGAGCTGGAGTAGTAACTAAGATTATAGAGTAAACTCCTTAGGAGTGTAGCTCAATTGGTAGAGCGCCGGTCTCCAAAACCGGAGGTTGGGGGTTCGATTCCCTCCGCTCCTGCCAGACTAAAATTATGAAAAACCCATTAAAATTTATACAAGATGTGAAGCAAGAAGCTTTTAAGGTCACTTGGCCAACTGGAAAAGAAGTAATCCAAGGATCTTTAATGGTTGTTGCAATGGCAATAGTAGCAGCATTATTCTTCCTATTACTTGATCAGGTTCTTCAGTTTTTTTTAGAGTTAGTTTTGAAAGTGAATCTATAATGAAAAATTGGTATATTGTTCAATCTCACTCAAGTTTTGAAAACAAAGTGGCACAAGAAATAAAAGAAGAAGCATCAAAAGCAAATCTTTCAGATAAAATTGAGGAAATAATCGTACCTACCCATGATATTACTGAAGTAAAAAGAGGTAAAAGGATACAAAGAAAAAAAAAATATTTTCCAGGATATGTTTTGTTAAAGAGTGAAATGGACAATACAATTTATCACATGATAAAAAATCTAAAAAAAGTGAGTGGTTTTTTGGGAACAAAAGGCACTCCAATACCTGTATCTGAAAAAGAAATTGAAAAAATACTTGGTCAAATTAAAGATGGAGTAGTTCAACCAAAATCAGGTGTTGAATATAACGTGGGTGAAAAAGTACAAGTTATAGATGGACCTTTTGCATCGTTCAGTGGTTTAGTCGAAGACATAGATGAAGACAAATTAAGATTAAAAGTTTCAGTTTCTATATTTGGAAGACCAACACCAGTTGATTTAGAATACAGTCAGGTAGAGAAGGCAAGCTAATGGCAAAAAAAGAGATAAGTGGATATATAAAATTACAAATAAATGGAGGTCAAGCAAATCCAGCCCCACCTGTAGGTCCAGCCCTGGGTCAAAGAGGGATAAATATAATGGACTTTTGCAAGGCATTTAATGAAAAAACAAAATCATTTGCGGGCAAGCCGGTTCCAGTAATAATAACAGTTTACAAAGACAAAAAATTTGATTTTATAATTAAGTCTCCACCAGCATCTCATTTTATTAAAGAAGCTGTAAAATTAAAAAGTGGATCAAAAGAACCTGGAAGAAATATTGTTGCTAAAATTTCTAAGAAACAATTAAAAGAAATCGCTGAGAAAAAAATGTCAGATTTAAATGCGCATGATGTTGACGAAGCAGCTAAAATTATTGCAGGCTCAGCTAGGTCTATGGGTATTGAGGTAGTTGAATAATGTCTTCAAAAAGGTTTAAAAAATTACCAGAAAAAACAAGAGATTTACAATCTGAAGCAGTAGATAAATTAATTCCTATTTTAAAGCAAAATTGTACAACAAAATTTGATGAGTCCTTAGATTTAAGCTTCCAAATTAATAATAAGCAAAAGAAAAGTGAGATTAATATTAGAACTGTAATTAATTTACCAGGAGGAAGTTCAAAAAAAGTAAAAATTGGAGTTGTTTGTGAAGATAATAAATCTCAAGAAGCAAAAGATGCTGGAGCAGAAATTGTTGGAGGTGATGAGCTTATAGAGGAAATAAAATCAGGCAATATAAATTTTGAAAAATTAATTTGTACTCCAGGAATGATGATAAAACTTTCAAAATTAGGAAAAGTCCTTGGTCCAAAAGGATTAATGCCAAATCCAAAATTAGGATCAGTAACTAATGATTTAAAAAAAGCAATAATTGATGCAAAATCTGGACAAGTTGAAATAAGAAATGATAAAGATGGAAATATAGGTTTGAGTATTGGAAATAAATCTTTTTCAGATGATAAATTAATTATGAATTTTAATGCTGTATTAGACGCATTAGAAAAGGAAAAATCAAATAATACAATAAAAGGTGATTTAATTAAGCAAGCTTTTATAACTTCTACAATGGGTGTTTCATATAAAATTAAATTAGGTAAGAGTATTTAGTTATGATGAATAAAGAACAAAAGAAACAGTATATATCTGATATGACAAATCAGTTCGAAAAATCAGAGGCTGTAATAGTTACTCATTATCAAGGTTTAACTATGAATCAACTTGATGATTTAAGATCTAAGATGAGAGAACATGGAATAAAATTTAAAATTACTAATAATAGAATAACAAAATTGGCTTTAGAAAAAACAAGATGCAAAGATCTTTCAAACTTATTTTCAGGACCTACTGCTGTAGCTTTATCAAAAGATGCAATAACTTCTGCAAAAATATTAACAAATTTTTCAAAAGAAAATGAAAATTTAAAGATTCTAGGTGGAATCATGGGTTCTGACATTTTGGACGTTGCTGGCGTCAAAAATGTAGCTACCTTACCTTCATTAGATGAAGCAAGGGCCAAAATTGTAGGAATATTGAGGTCTCCAGCACAAAAAATAGCAAGTATTTTACTTGCGCCGGCGTCAAAAATCGCTATTTTAGCGCTCGAAAAATCAAAAAAATAACCAGGGACAAGATTTATATGGCTGATTTAAATAAAATTATAGATGACTTATCAAGTTTAACTGTTGTAGAAGCAGCTGAACTTTCAAAACAACTTGAGGAAAAATGGGGAGTGACTGCAGCAGCAGCTGTAGCAGCAGCACCAGCAGCGGCAGGTGGAGCAGCACCAGCTGAAGAAAAAGATGAATTTACAATTATGCTTACTGCAGCTGGAGATAAAAAAATTAATGTTATTAAAGAGGTTAGAGCTATTACTGCTTTAGGCCTTAAAGAAGCAAAAGATTTAGTTGAAGGTGCACCAAAAGAAGTCAAATCAGGTGTTAATAAAAAAGAGGCTGAAGAGATTAAGCAAAAACTTGAAGCAGCTGGCGCAAAAGTAGAACTAAAATAAATTAGATAGGATTATTTACTGGTTAAAAGTTTTTAATCAGTAGCTGAGATGCAATTATCTTTTACAGAAAAGAAAAATATTAGAAAAAGTTTCGGAAAACTTAAGGAAAGTTTATCTATACCAAATCTTATTGAGGTACAAAAAAATTCTTACAAAGAACTCACAGAATTCAAACAAGATGTTGAGCAACACCTTGTTAAAGGTTTTGATAGAGTTTTTAAAAGTATTTTCCCAATTGAAGACTTAAATGATAAAGCAACTTTGGAATATGTATCATATAAATTAGAAAAACCAAAATTTGATGTTGAAGAATGTATTGCTAGAGGACTGACTTATTCTGCAGCTCTAAAATGTACTCTTAGACTAGTTGTCTATGAGATTGATCAAGAAAATAACACAAAAGATATTCTATCTGCAAAAGAGCAAGAAGTTTATATGGGAGAAGTTCCAATGATGACAAATAGTGGAACTTTTATAACTAACGGAGTTCAAAGAGTTGTTGTTAACCAAATGCACAGAAGTCCAGGTGTTTTCTTTGATCATGATAAGGGTAAATCACATGCTAGTGGTAAACTATTATTTAACTGTCGTGTAATTCCTAATCGTGGATCTTGGTTAGACTTTGAATTTGACGTCAAGGATTTGTTGTATTTTAGAATTGATAGAAAAAAAAAAATATTAGTGTCAACTTTGTTACAAGCTCTAGGATTTTCAAAAAATGATATTGTTGATGAATTTTATCAAAAAGAAACATTGAATTATGATAAAAGTTTAAATAAGTGGAAAACAAAATTTGATCCAGAAAATTACAAAGCTAAAAATTTTTCAGAGGAAGTTATTGATGCAAAAAATAATAAAGTTGTAGTAAAACTAGGAGAAAAAATTAATTTTTTAACAGCAAAAAAACTCTCAAATGAAGGTTTAAAAGAGATTTTTGTGTCAAGTGAATCTCTTTATGGAAAATTTTTACACAGGGATATTACTATTGGTGAAGATATATTTAAAATTGGAACTGAACTTAATGAGACTATAATTAATAAAATTATTGAAGCGGATATCAAAAAAATTGATATATCTAGAACTAATTCAATCAATAAAGGCCCATATTTATTATTGAGTATTTTTAACGATAAAAACGATAATAAAAATGATGCAATTACTGAAATTTATAAAGTTTTAAGACCTGGCGAACCTCCAACAATAGAAATAGCAACACAGATATTTAATAATCTATTTTTCAGTTCTGATAGATACGATTTGTCTGACGTAGGAAGAGTTAAGATGAACTCAAGATTAGAGCTCACATGTTCGGATAAAATAACAATCTTAAGAAATGACGATATTTTATCAATTATTCAGAAAATGTTAGATCTTAGAGATGGAAAAGATGAGGTTGACGATATTGATCATTTAGGAAACAGGAGAGTAAGATCTGTAGGTGAACTTGTTGAGAACCAAGCGCGAATAGGTGTATACAGAATGGAAAGAGCCATCAAAGAAAAAATGACAACTTTAGATGTTGAGTCAGCTATGCCACAAGACTTAATAAATGCTAAACCATTAACAATTTCATTAAAAGATTTCTTTGCAACTTCACAACTATCTCAATTTATGGATCAAACAAATCCGTTATCGGAAATTACACATAAAAGGCGAGTTTCAGCATTAGGTCCTGGAGGATTAACTAGAGAGAGGGCTGGATTTGAAGTAAGAGACGTACATCCAACTCATTATGGTAGAATTTGTCCGATTGAAACTCCTGAGGGACCAAATATTGGATTAATAAATAGTCTTTCTACATACTCTAAAATCAATAAGTATGGTTTTATAGAAAGTCCTTATAAAAAAGTTAAAGAGGGAGTGGTTCAAAGCAATATT
The DNA here is from genome assembly GCA_902580505.1 of uncultured Pelagibacteraceae bacterium. Lineage (GTDB taxonomy): Bacteria > Pseudomonadota > Alphaproteobacteria > Pelagibacterales > Pelagibacteraceae > Pelagibacter. The sequence continues at coordinate 78,946 of CACHLB010000001.1, read as the reverse complement.
GAATATCTTTCAGCAATGGAAGAAACTAAATTTACAATCGCACAAGCCAACTCTTTAATTGATAAAAAAGGAAAATTCACTGAAGAGTTAGTATCTTGTAGACAAAACCTTAATTTTATTTTGGCTAAACCTGATAACATTGATTATATTGATGTTTCTCCAAAACAACTAGTTTCCGTTGCAGCTTCTTTAATTCCTTTTTTAGAGAATGATGATGCTAACAGAGCATTAATGGGATCCAATATGATGAGACAAGCAGTACCACTACTAAAACCTGAGGCTCCACTTGTTGGTACAGGTATTGAAAGTGATGTTGCATTAGACTCAGGTGTTACGATTGTTGCGAGAAGAGATGGAGTTGTTGATAAAATTGATGGTAAAAGAATAGTTATAAAAGCTTCAAGTGAAAAGGATTACTCAAAATCTGGTGTAGACATTTACAACTTACAAAAGTTTAAGAGATCTAATCAAAATACTTGTATAAATCAGAAACCATTAGTTAGAGTTGGCGACAAAGTGAAATCAGGGGATATTATAGCAGATGGTCCTTCTACAAAAGTAGGTGAATTAGCTTTAGGCAAAAATGTTACTGTCGCATTTATGCCATGGCAAGGTTACAATTTTGAAGATTCAATATTAATTTCAGAAAGATGTGTAACAGATGACGTGTTTACATCAATTCATATAGAAGAGTATGAAGTAATGGCTAGAGATACTAAATTAGGTGAAGAAGACATTACAAGAGATATTCCAAATGTTAATGAAGAATCTTTAAAAAATTTAGATGAGTCAGGAATAGTATATATTGGAGCAGAAGTTAAACCAGGTGATATTTTGGTAGGTAAAGTTACACCTAAAGGTGATACTGCCTCTGGCCCTGAGGAAAAGCTGCTTCGATCTATATTTGGTGAAAAAGCAATAGATGTTACAGATACATCGTTAAAAATGCCAAGTGGAAGCGGTGGAATAGTAGTTGATGTAAGAGTTTTTAATAGACATGGTATTGATAAAGACGAAAGATCAATAACCATTGAAAGAGCAGAGATTGAAAGTGTCCAAGAAGATAAAAAGGTTGAAGAAGAAATACTTGAAAGAAGTATTAAACAGAGGCTTTCTTCTATCTTAGATGGAACAAAAACAAATAAAAAAATTAAAGATTTTGAAGTAAATACTACATTGAACGATGAAATAATTGATATTTTACCGGTTTCAGATTTATTTAAAATTTCAGTTGTTGATCAATCAAAACTATCATCACTGTCTCAAATTAAAGATCAATACAATAGTGCCAAACAAGATATTCAAGACAGATTTGAGGATAAAGTTTTAAAAATTAGACAAGGAGATGATTTATTACCAAGTGTAATGAAAATGGTAAAAGTCTTTGTTGCTATAAAAAGAAGATTAAGACCAGGTGATAAGATGTCAGGAAGACACGGTAATAAAGGAGTAGTTAGTAAAATAATTCCTGTTGAGGACATGCCATATAGAGAAAATGGTAAACCAGTTGATATAGTTCTTAACCCTTTAGGTGTACCAAGTAGGATGAATGTAGGTCAAATATTAGAAACACACTTAGGATGGTCTTGTACCGAGCTAGGTGAGAAATTAAATCAATTAGTAAATGAAAATCAAAAGAAAATTGAAAAAACAGAAAAAATTAAAACATTTTTAAAAGAAGTATATGGTAAAGAAATTTATGATGAAGAAATAGAAAAATTAAATGCTTCAGAGTTTGAAGATTTATGTTCAAATATTAGAAATGGTGTGCCGATAGCCACACCTGTTTTTGATGGTGCTAAAGAAAATGATGTAACAAAAATGTTAGAACTAGCAGAATTACCGAATTCAGGGCAAACTACTCTATGGGATGGTAGAACTGGAGAGAAATTTGATAGACAAGTTACAGTTGGGACAATATACATGTTAAAACTTCATCATCTTGTAGAAGATAAAATTCATGCAAGATCTACAGGGCCATATAGTTTGGTAACGCAGCAACCTTTAGGTGGTAAAGCACAATTGGGTGGACAAAGATTTGGTGAAATGGAAGTATGGGCTTTAGAGGCTTATGGGGCGTCATATACACTACAAGAAATATTAACGGTTAAATCTGATGATGTTGCTGGAAGAGTTAAAGTATATGAAACGATTGTAAAAGGTGAGGAAAATTTTGAATCTGGTATACCAGAATCATTTAACGTTTTAGTTAAAGAAATTAAATCTCTAGCTTTAAATGTGGAGCTAAATTAATATGAGTAAAGAATTAACAGATTTATTTAAATCATCAGAAATTTCAGAAGCGCAAAATTTTAATAGCATTAAAATTACACTTGCTAGTCCAGAGAAAATCAAATCATGGACATATGGTGAAATAAAAAAACCTGAAACAATAAACTATAGAACTTTTAGACCTGAAAAAGATGGACTATTTTGTGCAAGAATTTTTGGACCAATAAAGGATTATGAGTGCCTTTGTGGTAAATATAAAAGAATGAAATTTAGAGGTATTATTTGTGAAAAATGTGGTGTTGAGGTTACAAAATCAAATGTAAGACGTGAAAGAATGGGTCACATAAATCTAGCAACTCCAGTTGCTCACATATGGTTCCTAAAATCTTTACCTAGCAGAATATCTCTTGCGATTGATATGAAACTTAAAGAGGTAGAAAGAGTTCTATATTTTGAAAATTTCATAGTTATAGAGCCAGGCTTAACAGGACTTAAGAAAAACCAACTTTTAGGTGAGGAGGAGCTAATTAAATATCAAGATGAGTATGGCGAGGAGTCATTTACAGCAGGAATTGGTGCTGAAGCTATACTAGAAATACTAAAATCGATAGATTTGGAAGATGAAAAACAAGCACTAATTAAGTCAATTAAGGAAACTAAATCAAAAGTTTCAGAGGAAAGATCGATTAAAAGATTAAAATTAATTGAGTCATTTATTGAGACTGGAAATAAACCTGAGTGGATGATTTTAACTACAATACCAGTAATTCCACCTGAGTTAAGACCATTAGTTCCATTGGACGGAGGGCGATTTGCTACATCTGATTTAAATGATTTATACAGAAGAGTTATAAATAGAAATAACCGATTAAAAAGATTAATGGATCTAAAAGCTCCAGACATAATTATTAGAAATGAAAAAAGAATGCTGCAAGAATCAGTTGATGCATTATTTGATAATGGAAGAAGAGGAAGAGTAATTACAGGAACAGGAAAAAGACCATTAAAATCTTTGGCAGAAATGCTTAAAGGTAAACAAGGAAGATTTAGACAAAATTTGTTAGGTAAAAGAGTAGATTATTCTGGAAGATCAGTAATAGTAGTTGGACCAGACTTAAAATTACATGAATGTGGTTTACCTAAGAAAATGGCTTTGGAATTATTTAAACCATTTTTATATGCTAGATTAAATAAACTTGGATTAGCATCTACAATCAAGCAAGCTAAAAAACTTGTTGAAAGAGAGAGAAATGAAGTTTGGGATGCTTTAGAATTAATTGTTAGAGAGCATCCAGTTATATTAAACAGAGCTCCAACTCTACACAGATTAGGTGTTCAAGCATTTGAACCAAAATTAATAGAAGGAAATGCAATTGAATTACATCCACTAACATGTGCAGCATTTAATGCAGATTTTGATGGTGATCAAATGGCAGTTCACGTTCCACTAAGTTTAGAGGCTCAATTAGAAGCAAGAGTTTTAATGATGTCTACAAACAATATATTAAGCCCATCAAACGGGAAACCTATAATTGTTCCAAGTCAAGATATGATTTTAGGAATTTATTATCTCTCTCAACCACCATATCAAACGGATAGAATTGAAGGATACTTTGTAAATACTTCAGAGATTGAGCATGCATTAGAAATTGGCCAAATTAAAGTTCATTCAAGAATAGTTTCACGATTTGCAACTGTTGATGAAGAAGGTAACAATAAATATGAAAAACATATAAGTACTGCTGGAAGATTTTTATTAGCAAACTTAATTCCCAAAAATATAAATAATAAATTTGCTTTAGTTGACAGATTGCTACCAAAAAAAATAGTTTCCGAGGTTATCGATCATGTGTTCAGATTTTCTGGTCAAAAAAGTACAGTTATATTTTGTGATAAATTAAAAGATCTTGGATTTAAACATGCTTTCAAAGCTGGAATATCATTTGGTAAAGACGATTTAGTTATTCCAGATAACAAACAACTATTAATTGATGAAACTAAAAAACTAATTTCAGATTATGAAAATCAATATGCAGAAGGGTTAATAACAAGAGGTGAAAAATATAATAAAGTTATTGATGCATGGTCAAAATGTACAGATAAAGTTGCATCTGAAATGATGAAAAGAATTTCTGCTACAGAAATGACTGAGGATGGATTAAAAATTAATTCAGTATTTATGATGGCAGATAGTGGCGCAAGGGGTTCAGCTGCTCAAATGAAACAATTAGCTGGAATGAGAGGTTTAATTGCAAAACCATCTGGAGAAATTATAGAGTCTCCAATTACATCAAATTTTAAAGAGGGTTTAACAGCATTAGAATATTTTAATTCAACACACGGTGCTAGAAAAGGATTAGCTGATACTGCTTTGAAGACTGCAAGCTCAGGATACTTAACTAGAAGACTTTGTGATGTTGCTCAAGATTTAACAATTACTGCACCTAAATGCACAAAAAAATGTGGTTCCATAAAACTTACGGAAGTTTTAGAAGGTGGTAACATAATGGTTAGTTTGTCAGAAAGAGCTCTCGGAAGAGTTGTTGCAAAAGATGTAAAAAATCCATTAACTGGGGAAGTATTAATCAAAAAAGATCAAATGATCGACGAAGCAGGATGTGAAAAAATAGATTCTGCAGGTGTAAAAAGCTTAAATGTCTATTCAGTAATGACATGTGGAATGAAAGAAGGTGTTTGCGCCACATCATACGGAAGAGATCTATCAAGAGGAAAAATGGTTCACGTTGGAGAGGCAATTGGAATGATCTCAGCACAATCAATTGGTGAACCAGGAACTCAACTTACAATGAGAACTTTCCACGTTGGAGGAACAGCTTCTGTAAAACAAGACTCTCAAATAGTATCAAACAACGATGGTACACTTAAGATTGTTAATACAAATTTATTAATTGATTCAAAAAAGAATTTAATTGTAATGGGAAGAAATACTGAACTTTCTATCGAGGACGACAACGGACTTCAAGTAGCATCATATAAAGTGCCGTATGGATCAAAACTTTTCTTTGAGAATGGAGATAAAGTCAAAAAGGGTTCTAAAATATGTGAGTGGGATCCATACACAACACCAGTTATTGCTGAAAAAGATGGAATAGCAAACTATGTAGATTTAATAGATGGTGTATCTATTGCTGAAACAACCGATGATGCAACTGGGATTTCTACTAAAGCAGTTGTAGATTGGAAAACTCAATCTAAAAATACAGATTTAAAACCAAGAATTACTTTAAGAGATTCAAAAGGAAATGTTGTTAAAAAAGCTGATGATAATGAAGCAAGATACTATTTAGTTCCAGACTCAATTTTATCCGTTAAAGACGGACAAAAAATTTCGGCGGGTGATGTAATAGCTAGATTGCCTAAAGAGACTACAAAGACTAAAGATATAACAGGAGGTCTACCGAGAGTAGCAGAATTATTTGAAGCAAGAAAAGCAAAAGATAGCGCAATTATCGCAGAGAATGATGGTAAAGTAATATTTGGTAAAGAGGTAAGAGGTAAGCAAAGAGTAACAATTGAATCTGAAAATGGTGATACTTCAAGTTATTTAATTCCAAAAGGAAAACATATTAATTTTAATCAAGGAGAAAAAATAAAAAAAGGCGAGTACCTGTTAGATGGTCAACCATTACCTCATGATATTCTAAGAATATTAGGTATAGAAGAATTAACTGAATATTTTGTTAACCAAGTTCAAGATGTTTATAGACTGCAAGGTGTAATTATCAATGATAAGCACATTGAGGTAATTTTAAGACAAATGTTGAAAAAAATTGAAGTAAAAGTTCAAGGAGATAGTACATATTTACCTGGCGAAATTGTTGATAGAATTAAATTTGAAAATACTAACGAACAACTTGTTAAAGATGGTAAAAATCCTGCTGTTGGTGAAAGAGTTTTAATGGGAATAACTAAAGCCTCACTTCAAACAGAATCATTTATTTCAGCTGCTTCTTTCCAAGAAACAACAAGAGTTTTAACAGACGCTGCTATTAAAGGTAAAGTAGATAAACTATCTGGATTAAAGGAAAATGTTATTGTTGGTAGATTAGTCCCTGCCGGAACTGGATCTGTTAAAAATTTGTGGAACAAGAAAGCTCGTTTAGACGATGAAAAATTCATTGCTGAGAACGAGAAGATTGAACAAGCAGAAAGCCCCGTAAATCAATAAAAATTAGTCATTTTTCCATGTCTTTTGATTTGACAAATGGAATTTCTATAGTATTTTGTGCGTGTTTTTGGTTGGAATGTAGTGACTTGTGCACTAAACGCTGCCACAAATAACCTGACAGTTATTTCCTCTAAAATCAAACTTTATAAAATTTTTATGCCAACAATAAACCAGTTGTTAAGAAAAGGTCGAGATAAACAAATTGCTAGGAATAAAGTTCCAGCATTACAAAAACAACCTTTGAAAAGAGGTGTTTGTGTAAAAGTTTATACAACTACTCCCAAGAAACCAAACTCAGCATTAAGAAAAGTTGCAAGAGTTAGATTATCAAATGGTTTTGAAGTTACAGCATATATCCCTGGAGAAGGACATAATTTACAAGAGCACTCAGTAGTATTAATAAGGGGTGGACGTGTTAAAGACTTACCTGGTGTGAGATATCATATACTTCGTGGTAATTTAGATACTCAAGGAGTTGCAAATAGAAAACAGAGACGTTCTTTATATGGAACGAAAAAAGGTAAATAAATATGTCTCGAAAAAGAAAAGCTCCTAAAAAAATTCCAATTGTAGATCCTAAATATAAATCAGTAATAATTCCAAAACTAATCAACTCTATAATGTTAGATGGTAAAAAAACTATTGCAGAAAAAATTGTTTATGATGCGATTGATAAAATTAAATCAAAATCAAAAGACGAACCTTTAACAGTATTTAATGATGCAATAAATAATGTAAGACCAACTGTCGAAGTTAGATCGAGACGTGTCGGTGGAGCTACATATCAAGTTCCAGTTGAAGTTAAGGCTAAAAGATCACAAGCACTAGCATTAAGATGGATTATTGATGCATCAAGAAAAAGAAAAGACAAAAAGATGTCCGATAAATTATTTAATGAAATTTTTGATGCTTATCAAAAAAGAGGTTCAGCAATAAAAAAGAAAGAAGATACACATAAAATGGCAGAGTCAAATAAAGCTTTTGCACATTTTAGATGGTAAATATTATGGCAAAGACACATCCACTAAATAAATATAGAAACATTGGCATCATGGCCCACATAGATGCAGGTAAAACTACAACCACAGAAAGAATTTTATATTATACAGGTAAGAGTCATAAAATTGGTGAAGTTCATGATGGTGCTGCAACGATGGATTGGATGGAACAAGAGCAGGAAAGGGGTATTACAATAACTTCAGCTGCAACTACTTGTTTTTGGAGAGAACATAGAATTAATATTATTGATACTCCAGGCCATGTTGATTTTACAATTGAAGTTGAAAGATCTCTAAAAGTTTTGGATGGTGCCGTTGCAGTATTTGATGGTGTTGCTGGTGTAGAACCGCAATCAGAAACAGTTTGGAGACAAGCTGATAAGTATAAAGTTCCAAGAATTTGTTTTGTTAATAAACTTGATAGAACCGGTGCAGATTTCTTTAGATGTGTAGATATGATTAAAGATAGGCTTGGAGCTAAACCTTTAGTTATGCAAATTCCAATAGGAATAGAAGCATCATTAAAAGGTGTTGTAGATTTAGTTAAAATGAAAGCAATTGTTTGGAAAAATGAAGATCTTGGTGCTGAATGGGAAGAGAAAGATATTCCAGATGACCTTAAAGAAATTTGTGACAAATACAGACAAGAATTGGTTGAGACAGCCGTTGAGCAAAACGAAAAATTAATGGAAGCTTATTTAGGTGGTGAGGAAATTAAACAAGAAGATTTGATTAAATGTGTCAGAAAAGGATGTTTAAACTTTGAGTTTGTTCCAGTTTTAACTGGTTCAGCCTTCAAAAATAAAGGTGTTCAACCATTATTAGATGCTGTTGTAGATTACTTACCAAGTCCAGAGGATCTTGGATCTATTATGGGTACAAAACCAGGATCTGACGAGGAAATTGAAATGAAGTTTGAGGATAGTGCGCCTTTTTCAGCTTTAGCATTTAAAGTTGCAACTGATCCATTTGTAGGAAGTCTTACATTTATAAGAATTTATTCAGGAACGGTTAAATCTGGAACCGGGGTTTATAATACATCTTCAGATAAAGAAGAAAGAGTTGGAAGAATGCTTCTAATGCATGCTAATTCAAGAGAAGACATCAAAGAAGCAAGTGCAGGTGATATAGTTGCGCTCGCTGGATTAAAAAATACGATAACAGGTCATACGTTGGCAAATAAAGATGCACCAGTATTACTTGAGCCAATGGAATTTCCAGATCCAGTTATAGAAATTGCAGTTGAGCCTAAATCAAAAGCAGATCAAGAAAAAATGGGTGAAGCATTAGGAAGATTAGCTAAAGAAGATCCATCATTTAGAGTATCATCAGATGAAGAGTCAGGTCAAACAATAATTAAAGGAATGGGTGAATTACATTTAGATATCATCGTTGATAGAATGAAAAGAGAATTCAAAGTTGAGGCAAATGTAGGAGCACCTCAAGTTGCATACAGAGAAACAATATTAAACGCTGCTGAGTTTGATTATACACACAAAAAACAGAGTGGTGGTGCAGGACAGTTTGCTAGAGTAAAATTATCTGTTGAACCACTAGAACCAGGCAAGGGAAGAGAAGTTGAAAGCAAAATAAAAGGTGGAGCTATACCAAAAGAATTTATACCAGGTGTTGAAAAAGGTGTAGAGACAATAGCAGATGGTGGTATTCTAGCTGGATTTCCTTTGATTGATTATAAAGTTACAATCTTAGATGGTTTACACCATGATGTTGATTCAAGTGTATTAGCTTTTGAGCTTGCTTCAAGACAATGTTTTAAAGAGGCATGTACTCGAGGAACTTTAAAACTTTTAGAACCAGTAATGAGAGTTGAGGTAGTCACTCCAGAGGATTATATGGGAGATGTAATAGGTGATTTGAATAGTAGAAGAGGCCAAATAAGTACACAAGAGCAAAGAGGAAATGCAACAGTAATAACTGCAATGGTGCCATTAGCAAATATGTTTGGTTATATAAATAGTTTAAGATCTATGTCACAAGGTAGAGCTCAATATTCAATGTTTTTTGATCATTACGACAAGGTACCACAAAATGTTCAAGATGAGGTAACCAAGAAAACAGGTTAATTATGGATAAACAAAATATTAGAATAAAATTAAGAGCGTACGATAATAAGGTGTTGGATCAGTCCACTGAGGAGATTGTAAATACCGTTAAAAGAACAGGAGCTAATATTAAAGGTCCAATTCCTCTACCTACAAAAATAGAGAGATATACTGTTTTAAGGTCCCCACATATTGATAAAAAAAGTAGAGAACAATTCGAAACTAGAACTCACAAAAGATTAATTGATATTATTGAACCTACACCCGCAACAGTTGAAGCACTAATGAAACTTGATTTAGCATCAGGGGTAGATGTGGAGATTAAAATTTAATGGATAATTTAGCTTTAATTGGAAAAAAAATAGGAATGTCTAGAGAGTTTTTTAAAACCGGCCAATCAGTTCCAGTTACCGTATTAAAAATGGAGACTGGAAGAGTTATAAACGTTATTAACAAAGAAAACAGAGGATACACTGCAGTTCAAATAGGATTTGGAAAAATTAAAAACTCAAAATTAACCAAAGCTATGAAAGGTTATTTTGCCAAAAAAAATACTGAGCCAAAAAAAACACTTAAAGAGTTTAGATTAGAAAGTACTGAAAATTTCAAAGAAGGAAATGAAATTGGATTAGAAATATTTGAGAATGTTAAATTTGTTGATGTTAAATCTAAGACAATTGGTAAAGGATTTGCAGGTGCAATGAAAAGGCATAATTTTGGTGGATTGAGAGCTACCCATGGAGTTTCAATTTCTCATAGATCTCACGGTTCAACAGGACAAAGGCAGGATCCAGGTAAAGTTTTTAAAGGAAAAAAAATGGCGGGTCATATGGGAGATAAAATTAGAACTATACAAAATATTGAAGTTATAAAAACTGACAAAGAAAACAATTTACTATATTTAAAAGGTTCAATTCCTGGATCAAAAAATACAGAGGTATTAATAAAAAAATCAGTCAAAGATATTAACCGAATGTCAATTGAAGAAAAAATTGAGCAAATTGAAAAACAAAAAAAATCAACAGATAAAAAGAAAAAATAAATGAAAATAGATAAATTAAGCATTGATGGAAAAAAACAAAGCATAGAGGTGTTAGATAAAATTTTTAGTGCTAAAGTTAACAATCAATTAGTGAGTGGTGTAATCTATAAATTAAATTCTAATTTCAAAGGTAGAAAAGCAAAGACAAAGCAAAGAAATGAAATAACTGGCTCAACTTCTAAAATTTACTCACAAAAAGGTACTGGTAATGCAAGACACTCTAGTAAAAAAGCGCCCATATTTGTAGGTGGAGGAATAGCTCATGGACCCAAAGGTCAGGATAATTATAAATCTAGAAAGTTGAATAAAAGTGAAAAAAAAATGAGTATAGCCTCGCTTATTACTGAGAAAAATAAATCAAATAATTTAATTATTTTTGATGACTTTGGAAAAAAAATTGAAAAAACAAAAGAAATGTTTGAACTTTTAAAGAGGTTTGATGCAAATAACTCATTATTTATTGTGGATACAAAATCAAAAGACAATATCTTAAATTCAACTAAAAATATTCCTAATGTCAAATTAACAGATGCAAATCATTTCAGTGCATTTGATTTAGTTAAATATAGAAAAATTATTTTTACTGAGAGTTCAGTTAAAGAATTGGAAAAAAGGTATCAATAATGGATAAACTAAGCTTATATGATAAAATTTTGTTTCCTGTTGTAACTGAAAAATCAACTAATTTGTCAGAACAAAATAAAATTGTTTTTAAGGTACCTCAAAGTGCTAATAAAAAAACATTAAAAGGATCAATTGAAAAAATTTTTAAAGTTAATGTAACAAAAATTAATATTATTAATAAAAAAACTTTAATTAAATCAACTAGAGGAAAAAAAGTTAAAAAGAAGGGTTTTAAAAAAGCAATTATTACACTTAAAAAAGGTCAAAATATTGACTTAACAACAGGAATTTAAAGTATGGCTCTAAAAACATTCAAACCTTACACAAAATCTACCAGAGGCACTATTTTAACTAGTAGAGAGGGTCTTTGGAAAGGTAAACCTTATAAACCATTAACTAGTGCAAATTATTCTTCTAAAGGTAGAAATAACTATGGGCGAATAACTTCCAGAAACCATGGTGGTGGACATAAACATAAGTATAGAAAAATAGATTTTTATAGAAAAAAAATGAATATGAAAGCAATTGTAGAAAGAATTGAATATGATCCAAACAGATCATGTCACATAATGTTAGTAAAATTTGAGGATAATCAAAAATTCTATTATCTTGCCCCACAAAAAATAAAAGTTGGTGATTATGTTCAAAATGGTTCGTCTTCAGAAATTAAAATTGGTAATTGTCTACCATTACAAGATATCCCAGTAGGTATTGACATTCATAACGTTGAAATACAGCCTGGTGCAGGTGGAAAAATTGCTAGAGCTGCAGGCTCATCAGTAACGATTTCAGGTATAGATGGAAATTATTCAATTATAAAAATGACTTCGGGTGAAGTTAGAAAAATAGATTCAAGAGCTATGGCTACAATTGGGGTATTATCTAATCCAGATCAAAAAAACATTAAAATTGGTAAAGCTGGCCGATCAAGATGGTTGGGAAGAAGACCACATACCAGAGGGGTTGTTAAAAATCCAGTAGATCACCCTCATGGTGGCGGTGAAGGTAAATCTGCAGGTGGTAGACATCCAGTTTCTCCTACTGGACAATCAGCCAAAGGATTAAAAACAAGAGACAATAAAAGAACTGACAAATTTATAATAAGAAGAAGAAAGAAGAAGAGAGCTTAAATTATGGCAAGATCTGTTTGGAAAGGACCGTTTGTTGAGGAAAGTTTAATTAAAAAAGTTGAAAAGATTAAGAACGATCCTAATAAAAAGCCAATTAAAACTTGGTCTAGAAAGTCTACAATAATACCTGACTTCGTAGGATTTAGTTTTTTAATTTATAACGGTAAAAAATTTATACCAATAACTGTATCTGAAGATATGGTGGGACATAAATTTGGAGAATTTGCTCCAACAAGACAGTTTTTTGGTCATACACCAGCTGATAAAAAAGCAAAAGTTGAGGGCGGCGCTAAGGGAGCTGATAAGAAATAAATATGAATAAGAAAAAAGATATAGATTTAAAACAGGTAAGATCAATAAATAAGAATGTAAGATCTAGTGTAAGAAAATTAAAACCTATACTTAAATCAATAGTTGGAAAAAAAGTAGAAATTGCGATTAGAGATTTATCTTTTTCAGAAAAAAGAATCTCTAAAGATGTTAAAAAAACAATTTCATCCGCAGTTGCTAATGCAGAAAATAATTTTCAATATGATATTGACAATTTAGTTGTCAAAGAAGCTTTCTGCGGAAAACAGGTAATAATGAAAAGATTTAGAGCTAGAGCCAAAGGTAGAGCTGCGGAAATTATGAAACCATACTCAAACGTAACAATAGTTTTGAGCGAACAAATGAAACAAAAAGAGAAGGAACATGGGACAAAAAGTTAATCCAGTAGGTTTAAGATTAGGTATCAATAGAGGATGGGATTCCGTCTGGTACGCAAAAAAGAGAGATTTTGGAAATTATTTAATTGAAGATTTTAAAATTAGAGAATTCATTAAAAAAAATGTAATTAACTCTGGAGTTTCTAAGGTCATGATAGAGCGATCTGCAAAAAAATGTTTTGTAACTATTTATACTTCTAGACCTGGTTTTGTAATTGGAAAAAAGGGAAGTGATATAGAAAAAATTAAAGGAAAATTATCAAGACTGAGTGCAAATGAAATAGTACTAAATATTAAAGAAGTAAAAAAACCTGAAACAAACTCATTTTTAGTTGCCGAGAATATTGCTCAACAGTTAGTTAAACGTGTTTCGTATAGGAGAGCAATGAAGAGAGCAATGCAATCTGCATTACGATTAGGCGCAAAGGGAATTAAAGTGTCTTGTAGTGGAAGACTAGGGGGAAATGAAATTGCTAGAACAGAATGGTTAAGGGATGGCAGTATCCCATCTCATACTTTAAGAGCAGATATTGATTATGCCGAAGCAGAAGCTCTAACCACTTACGGAATAATCGGAATAAAAGTCTGGATATACAAAGGTGAAATTTTTACAAAAGAATTTAGCCAAGAAAGGAATAAAGCATAATAATGTTACAACCAACTAGAACAAAGTTTAGAAAAGCACACAAAGGAAGAATTCACGGCAGTGCTTCTAGATGTAATGTAATGAATTATGGCTCTTTCGGTTTAAAAGCTATTCAGCCAGAAAGAATTATATCTAGACAAATTGAGGCTGCTAGAGTCGCATTAACAAGACATATGAAAAGACAGGGCAGAGTTTGGACAAGAATGTTTCCTAATATACCCGTATCAAAAAAACCTACTGAGGTTAGAATGGGTAAAGGAAAAGGTTCACCTGAATTTTGGGCATGCAGAGTTAAACCAGGTAGAATTTTATTTGAAGTTGACGGAGTAACAGAGGAAATTGCTAAAGAAGCTCTTTACAAGGCCTCAGCTAAACTCCCAATAAAATGTAAATTTATTAAAAGAATTTAAATGAAAAAAAGCGAAATAAAAAAAATGACTAAAGAACAGGCTTTAAAAGATATTGATAAATTAAAAAAAGATCTTTTTAATTTTAGATTTCAAAAAATTAATGGTCAAATAAAAAGTCCTTCAAAAATAAGTGAAACAAAAAAAAACATTGCAAGATTAAAAACATTAATAGTGAGAAAAGATGCCTAAAAAAGTATTAAATGGAATAGTTGTCAGCAATAAGCCAAATAAAACTATTACAGTTTTAGTTGAGCGAAAATATCAACATCCAGTATTAAAAAAAGTAATCAAAGCTAGAAAAAAATATAGTGTTCATGACGAAGAGAATAAATATAAAAACGGTGATAAAGTATCAATACAAGAGTGCAAACCTTACTCAAAGACGAAAAAATTTCAAGTAATAGGAGTTTCCAAATGATACAAGTTCAAACAGAATTATTTGTAGCAGACAACACTGGTGCAAAAAAGATTGAATGCATAAAAGTGTTAGGTGGATCTAAAAGAAGATACGCAAGTATTGGTGATACTATTGTGGTTGCTGTAAAGGAAGCAATTCCAAAAGGGAAAGTAAAAAAGGGCGCAGTTCACAAAGCGGTTGTTGTAAGAGTCAAAAAAGGTATTCATAGAAATGATGGATCCAAAGTAAGATTTGATAACAATGCAGCTGTTCTGACAGATGACAAAGGAGAGCCTATAGGCACTAGGATTTTTGGACCAGTTACTAGAGAATTAAGAAGTAGGGGACAAATGAAAATAATTTCATTGGCACCAGAGGTATTATAATGATTAAAAAAGGCATCAAAGTAAAGATATTGACAGGTAAGGATAAAAACAAAGATGGTGATGTAATTGAAATTGATAGAAAAAATAATAGGGCAAAAGTTAAAGGAATTAATATGGTAAAAAAACATGTGAAAACCACAAAAGAAAAGAAAGGTGGAATAGTTTCAAAAGAAAATTTTATTCATCTTTCTAATCTAGCGATTTTTGACATAAAAAATAAAAATGAGGCGAAGAAGTAATGACACCTAGATTAAAACTAGCAATCGCTAATGAGATAGAACCAACATTAAAAGAAAAATTTGGTTATAAAAATTTATATATGGGCCCAAGAATACAAAAAATAGTTTTAAATATGGGGTTAGGACTTGATGGAAATGATCAAAAAATTTTGAAATCATGTCAAGAAGATCTAGCAAACATCACAGGACAAATGCCAGTCGTAACAAAATTTAAAAAATCTATAGCAAATTTTAAAACCAGAAAAAATACTAACTCTGGATTGAAAGTAACATTAAGAAAAAATAAGATGTATGAATTCATTGATAGACTAACTAATATTGCCTTACCAAGAATTAAAGACTTTAGGGGATTAAGTCCCAATGGTTTTGATAAATTTGGAAATTATACATTTGGAGTTAAAGAGCATATTATATTTCCCGAGGTAAATTTTGATAAAGTTGACAAAATTAGAGGTTTAGACATAACAATAGTTATTAAATCTCAAAAAGTAGAACACAGTTTTGAATTATTAAAACATTTAAATTTTCCGTTTAAAGAAACAAGGAGTAACTAATGGCTAAAATGAGCGCGATTAACAAAAATAATAGAAGAGTAAGGTTGTCAAACAAGTTTTATGAAAAAAGATTAAAATTAAAAAAAATAATAATGGATAAAAAATTATCCTTAGAAGAAAGGTTTAAAGCACAACAAAAATTATCAAAGTTGCCTCGAAATTCAGCAAAGGTTAGAGTTATGAATAGATGCCAGATTACTGGTAGACCGCATGGTGTTTACCGAAAACTAAAAATTTCAAGAATAGCCCTCAGACAACTTGGTTTAGAAGGCAAAATTCCTGGAATGGTAAAATCTAGTTGGTAGAAAGGAAAATATGAGTTTAAGCGATCCAATAGGTGATATGTTGGCAAGAATTAAAAATGCCCAAGTAAGGAATCACAATAAAGTATCATTGCCATCATCAAAATTTAAAGCCAAAATAGCTGATGTGTTAAAGTCAGAGGGTTATATTATTGATTACAAAATCAATGACGAAAAAAAACCTTCAATTGAAATTAACCTAAAATATAACTCAGGGAATCCTGTTATAAACACTATTGAAAGAATATCTAAGCCAGGTAGAAGAATTTTTTCTAGCGCAAGCAGTCTTCCAAAAATTAATAATGGTCTTGGTATTGCAATTATATCTACTCCACAAGGTGTAATGACTGATGTAGATGCAAGAAAGAAAAAACTTGGTGGAGAAATAATTTGTAAGGTATTTTAATGTCTAAAATAGGAAAAATAAACATACAAATTCCAGAAAAAGTAAAAGTTTTATTATCTGGAAATACAATTAATGTAGAGGGCCCACTAGGTAAACAATCTATAAAATTAGATTTAGAAATGTTTGAACTTAATATTACTGAGGGTAAAGACCTATCAATAAAACCTAAAAAACTTGATGATAATTCTAAAAGATTATGGGGTATGAACAGAAGCTTACTTAATAATGCCATTATTGGTGCAAGTACTGGATATGAGAAAATACTTGAACTTACCGGAGTTGGATTCAGAGCTGCTCTAAAAGGCAATGTTTTAAATATGCAACTAGGATTTAGTCATGATATAAATTATGATATTCCAGAAGGTATTAAAATTGCTGTTGAAAAACAAACAACACTTAAAATTAGTGGCTCAAATAAACAACAAGTTGGAATGGTTGCATCACAAATAAAAAGTATTAGACCACCAGAACCATATAAAGGAAAGGGTATAAAAGAAAAAGGTCAATATATTTTAAGAAAAGAAGGTAAGAAAAAATAATGAGATTAAATACTATTGAAAGAAAAAAATTTAGAGTAAGAAAAAAACTTAAAAGTGTATCGAAAGATAGATACAGACTAAGTGTTTCAAGATCTACTAAAAATATAAGTGCACAAATAATTGATGACGTAAAAAATATTACCTTAGTTTCCGCATCATCAATCGATAAAGATATTAAAGGGCAAAATAAAAATAAATCAGAACTATCAACCATCGTTGCTGAAACGCTAGCAAAGAAAGCAAATGAAAAGAATATAAAAAAAATTTACTTTGATAGAGGTATTTATAAATATCATGGCAGAGTTAAAATTTTTGCAGAAACATTAAGAAAAAATGGGATGGAATTTTAAAATATGGAAAAAAATACAGAATTTGTTGAAAAATTAGTTCATATAAACAGGATAACTAAAGTTGTTAAAGGAGGAAGAAGATTTGGTTTTTCTGCATTAGTTGTGGTAGGTAATCAAAATGGTAAAATTGGTATTGCACACGCAAAGGCTAAACAAGTTCCAGATGCCATTAAAAAAGCAAATGAATTGGCCAAACGAAACTTAATTCAAATACCTCTTAGAGATGGAAGAACAATTCATCATGACATATATGGAAAAGATGGAGCTGGAAAAATTAAATTGAGATCTGCTCCTAAAGGAACTGGTATAATAGCTGGTGGTCCAGTTAGAGCTGTTTGTGAGGTGTTAGGTATAAAGGACATTGTAGCTAAATCTTTAGGTACAGCAAATCCACACAATGTGATCAGAGCATGCTTAAAAGCTTTATCTAAACAAAATTCACCTAAAAACATTTCGAACCTTAGAAATAAAAAAATATCAGAAATAATTGAGAAAAGAGGATAATGACATCTTTAAATACATTAAATAATATTAAGAAAAAAAAAATTCGAGTAGGAAGAGGCATTGGATCTGGTAAAGGAAAAACTTCCGGTAGAGGTGTAAAAGGACAAAAATCAAGATCTGGTGTAGCTATAAAAAGTTTTGAGGGCGGTCAAATGCCATTATACAGAAGACTTCCTAAAAGAGGTTTCAACCCGATAAACAAAAATGATCTTGCAGTAATAAATTTAGGAGATTTACAAAAACTTATTGATAATAAAAAAATTAGTGCAGATGTAAAAATTAACATTGATACATTTAAAAAATCAAAATTATTTAGAAAATCAATAAATAAATTTAAAGTTTTATCAAATGGTGAAATTAAATCTAAAATTGAAATTGAAGCAGATTATTCGTCAAAATCTGCTATAGAAAAAATTAACAAAGCTGGTGGACAAATTACTTTTAAAAAGCAGTCTTAATAATGAGCGCATCAACACAATCTAATGATTTAAGAAATAGAATACTTTTTACATTATTTATTCTTGCTGTTTATAGACTGGGTACTTTTGTTCCTCTACCAGGAATAGACCCTGAGCAACTTCAAATAATGATGGAAGGAAATCAAAAAGGTTTGTTAGGAATGTTTAACGTTTTTGCAGGCGGTGCTGTAAGTAGAATGGCAATTTTTGCTCTTGGAATAATGCCATATATATCATCTTCAATTATTGTCCAATTACTTACTGGAGTTTCGGAATATTTTAAAAATTTAAAGGCACAAGGTGAAATTGGAAGACAAAAAATTACACAAATAACTAGATATGGAACTGTATTGTTAGCAACTATACAAGGATATGGATTAGCTGTTGGCTTAGAGTCATCAGCAGATTTGGTAATTAATCCAGGTATATTTTTTAAAATTTCAACAGTTACAACAATAGTTGCAGGGACAATTTTTTTAATGTGGCTTGGTGAACAAATCACTCAAAGAGGTATTGGTAATGGTATCTCTTTAATTATTTTTTCAGGTATTGTAGCTGAAATCCCAAGAGCTCTAGTAACCACATTCGAATTAGGAAGAACTGGCGCAATTTCAACTGTAATGATAATTTTTATTTTTTTATTACTTGTAGCAACAATAATGTTTATTGTGTTTATGGAAAGAGCATTAAGAAAAATTCTTATAAATTAT
Organism: uncultured Pelagibacteraceae bacterium; assembly: GCA_902580505.1. Taxonomy (GTDB): domain Bacteria; phylum Pseudomonadota; class Alphaproteobacteria; order Pelagibacterales; family Pelagibacteraceae; genus Pelagibacter. The sequence goes on along the minus strand of CACHLB010000001.1, from coordinate 60,060 downwards.
CCCAAAAGACAGATGGGAAATAAAATGTATGGTGGAGATTCTTCGCATTTACCATTAAAAATTAACTCAGCAGGTGTTATACCTGCAATTTTCGCTTCAGCTTTGTTACTATTACCAGTTACTTTTTCAAATTTTAATGTTTCTCAAAATGAAACTTTTTTAAATATTTCGTCATATTTTTCACAAGGACAACCTCTATATATGTTGCTATATGCATCCGGAATAATATTTTTTACTTTTTTTTATACCTCAATTACATTCAATCCAACTGAAACTGCAGAAAATTTAAGAAAATATGGTGGATTTATTCCAGGAATAAGACCTGGAGAAAGTACTGCTATGTATATAGATACAATACTGACAAGATTGACAACAATAGGTGCGCTATATCTTGCACTAGTTTGTTTAATGCCGGAATTTCTAATAGCAAATTATCCTATTCCATTTTATTTGGGTGGTGCTTCTGTTTTGATTGTTGTTGTAGTTGCGATTGATACAGTTACACAAATTCAAACAAGGATGATGAGTTCTCAATACGAGCAACTTATAAAAAAAACAAAATTTGGTAGATAGGTGAATATAATATTATTTGGTCCTCCAGGTGCTGGAAAAGGTACTCAAGCCAAATATCTTGTTAAAAAATTAAATGGTTACCAAATCTCCACGGGTGATATTTTAAGAGAAGAAATAAAAAAAGATACAGCTATAGGAAAAAGAATAATAAATAATATGAATGAAGGTAAATTTGTAAGTGACGAAATTGTAAATGGTCTTTTAAAAAAATATGTCTTTGATCCAAACAAAAAGCAAAAATTAATATTTGATGGTTATCCTAGATCTTTAAATCAAGCTAAAAATCTAAATTTATTATTGAATGCCTCAAATCAGAAGATTAATCATATTTTTTTTTTAGATGTAAATAAAGAAACAATTGTAGAAAGAATAAAAAAAAGAAAAATTTTAGAAAAAAGATCTGATGATGATTTAGATACGATATTAAAGAGATATGATACTTATATTGAAACGACTAAACCGGTTTTGGATTACTATTCTAAAAATCCAAATTTTCATGCTGTTGATGGAACAATGGAAATTGATCAAATAACCAGTAAAATAGAGACTTTTTTGAATGTTTAAGGCGTTGACTTTGATTAATCATCTTATATAAAAGGCACAATTTATCACAATAATTATGGCTCGTATTGCAGGTGTAAACATACCACAAAATAAATTAGTTCATATTGGACTAACTTACATCTATGGTATTGGAAACAAATTTTCTCAACAAATTTGCACTGAATTAGAAATACCTAAATCAAAAAGAGTAAATGAATTAACCGATGATCAAATTCTAAAAATTAGGGAGTATATAGATCAAAAATTTACGGTTGAAGGTGATTTAAGAAGGGAAACATCTTTAAGTATAAAAAGATTAATCGATCTTGCTACTTACAGAGGATCCAGGCATAGAAAAAAGCTTCCAGTTAGAGGTCAAAGAACAAGATGTAATTCTAGAACAAGAAAAGGAAAAGCTATTGCTATTGCAGGAAAAAAATTAACTCCACTTAAAAAATAATGAAAAAAGAAGTTACTGATAATAAAGAACAGAAAACAGAAGTTAAATCTAAAAAAAGTTCTTATTCCAAAAAGAAAAAGGGAAAAAAAAATATTCTTAACGGAATAGCTTATGTTCAATCAACTTTTAATAATACTATTGTTTCAATAGCAGATACAAATGGTAATGTAGTCTCTTGGGCATCAGCAGGTCAAAAGGGATTTAAAGGTTCTCGTAAATCCACACCTTATGCAGCACAAGTTGCGGCAGACGCTGCGGCAGCTAAGGCTTTAGAAGTTGGAATGAAAATTCTATCTGTTGAGGTTAAAGGGCCGGGATCTGGTAGAGAAACTGCCTTGAGAGCTTTACAAGCTAGAGGATTTAAAATCATATCAATTAAAGATACAACACCGATGCCACACAATGGTACGAGACCACCTAAAAAAAGGAGAGTTTAATGGAGCAAGCAGAAGTAAATTCAAAAAATTGGAAATCATTAATTAAACCTGCAAAGTTAGATGTTCAACTAAGCAATGATAAAGCATTTGCAAAAATAACTGCCGAACCTTTGGAAAAGGGTTATGGTTTAACTCTTGGAAATTCACTAAGAAGAATTCTTTTATCTTCTATTAGAGGTACTGCAGTAACATCTATTCAAATAGACGGTGTATTGCATGAGTTTACTTCAATTAAGGGTGTGAGAGAAGATGTAACTGACATAGTATTAAACGTAAAATCTTTAGCTCTTAAAAGTGTATCTGATGAACCAAAAAAATTAGTACTTGATGCTAAAGGTCCAGGAGAGATAAAAGCTTCTGATATAACCTCAGTTGCTGATATTGAAATATTGAATCCAGATTTAGTGATTTGTAATTTAGACGAAAATACTAAATTTCATATGGAGATGTCAGTAGGAACTGGAAAGGGTTATGTTTCAGCAGATATGAACAAACCAGAGGAACCACCTTTAGGTTTGATACCAATAGATTCATTATTTAGTCCAGTTAAAAAAGTATCTTATTCAGTCAGCACAGCTAGAGAGGGAAAGGCATTAGATTATGATAAATTAACAATGGAAGTCGAAACAAATGGATCAATTTCAGCAGAGGATGCGGTAGCTTACTCAGCTAGGATATTTCAAGATCAACTAGGGATGTTCGTTAATTTTGATGAGCCACAAGAAGTCATAATAAAAGAACAACCTTCAGAACCAGAGTTTAACAAAAACTTATTAAGAAAGGTGGATGAATTAGAGCTTTCTGTAAGATCTATGAATTGTTTGAAAAATGATAATATTATTTACATAGGTGATTTAGTTCAAAAATCAGAGGGTGAAATGTTAAGAACACCAAATTTTGGAAGAAAATCATTGAATGAAATTAAAGAGGTATTAACTGGAATGTCATTATATCTAGGAATGGAAATTCCTAATTGGCCTCCAGATAATATTGCAGAACTTTCTAAGAAACTTGAGGAAGCGATTTAATGAGACATAAAATGGGCTATAAAAAGCTCAATAGAACCTCGGAACATAGAAAAGCTCTAATTAAAAATATGCTCAATTCATTAATAAAATATGAGCAAATTACAACCACTTTACCAAAAGCAAAAGCTTTAAAACCTCAAGCTGACAAAATTATAACATTGGGCAAGAAAGATACTTTGTCTAATACAAAAACATTAATCTCTAAGTTGCAAGATATTAAATCTACAAATAAAGTTAAAAAAACTCTTTCAAAAAGATATGAAAATAGAAAAGGTGGATACACGAGAATTATAAAAGCTGGATTTAGATATGGTGATAATGCTCCAATGGCCGTAATTGAATTTGTAGATAGGGATGTTGAAGCTAAAAGAGTTGATAAAAAAAAGAAAGATCAAGCTAAAGATCAAAAAAAAGAGCCTCCAAAAGAAGCAACAGCCTAAAATTAAATAAATGAAAAAACTATTAAACGTTGATAAAACGTTCAGTGGTATGCGTATTGACAGATTTTTAAGAAATTACTTCGGTCAAATTCCACAAAGTTTAATTGAAAAAAATTTAAGAAATGGAAAAATTAAGTTAAATAAAAAAAAAATTAAAAGCTCAAAAAAAATTCAATTCAAAGATAAAATTGAATTACATAACTTTGAATTTAAAAAAATTATTAATCAAAAAAAAGAAAAATATAATCCTAGCAATGAAATTATAAAAGAAAATGAGGATTTAATTATTGAAAATAATGAGAACTTTGTTGTTCTAAATAAACAATCAGGAATTTCAGTACAAGGTGGTACAAAATCTAAAAAAAATATAATTGATATATTTGCAAAAAGTAATCTATTTAAAGATGAAAAACCTTATTCTGTACACAGATTAGATAAAGATACTTCAGGGGTATTTATAATTGCAAAGAATAGGGAAACAGCCCAATTGCTTACTTCACTCTTTAGATTAAGAAAGGTTTACAAAACCTATTTAGCAATATGTAATGGTGAATTAATTTTAATTGATAAGGGTGTGATAAAAGATGATTTGATAAGATTTGAAAATAAAAAAAAAATTGTTGAAAAAGCTGAAACAAAATATGAAATCTTAGATAAAAATAATAATGCGACCTTCATTCAGCTTAATCCAATTACAGGAAGAAAACATCAACTAAGAAAACAATTATTTAATTTAGGAAATTCTATTATTGGGGATAAAAAATATAATTCTACAAATAACTCAAAAATATCTAATAAAAATCTAATGTTACATTCTTATGAAATAAAATTTAAAATAAATGAGAAAAAATACACTTTTAGAGCCACTCCTCCAGATTATTTTAGAAATATGTTAAAAACTAAAAGACTTAATTTTTAATATTTGATAAAAAATTTTTTATCAAATCATTATCAATATTTTTATAATTTTGTTTTTTAATCTTATTTAAATTTGAAACCCCTTTATCTCTAACCCCACAAGGAACTATCTTTTTATATACGTTAAGATTATTTGAAATATTTAATGCAAAACCATGATAAGCAATCCATTTCTTTACTTTTATACCTATTGCTGCAATTTTATCTATTTTACCAGATTTGTGCTCATACCAAATTCCAATATTTTTTCTATCAGCAAAACAGTTTATATTGTAATTTTTTAAAGTATCTATAATTGTCTTTTCGATTGCAGTTATAATTTTTTTTATATTCTTACCTCTTTTGTTTAAGTCAATCACAAAATAAAAAACTAATTGACCAGGACCATGATATGTTATTTTTCCACCTCTATTTGTTTTAATAAAGTTTATAGATTTATCTAAAATCTCATTATCACTAAAACTTGTTCCACCAGTATAAATCTCTTCATGTTCAAGTACCCAAATAAGTTCGTTATTTTTATTTACTTTGATTTGCTCCAATCTTTCTTCAAGTATATCTATCGCAGATTTATATTTTATTGGTTTTACTGACTTTTTGATCTCTATTGTCATTATAAAATTGTATTATTTTTATTTTGTATTAATAGTGCCAACTAAATTATAGGTAAATTTATGACTATAGTGAAAAAAATAAAAGATAAAAAAGTTAACTTTGAATTTAACAAAGAATTCATCAAAGTTGTCACAGATAAAATTGCCTCAAATGATGCTGGATTTATTACAAATTCCTTCAATGCCATGCATCCAGCAGACGCTGCCGACATAATTGAGCATTTAAGTCAAAATGATAGAGAAAATTTAATAAAATTAAATAGTTTCAAAGTAGATCCTGAAGTTTTTGTTGAATTAAATGAGTCAATTCAGTCTGAGATGATTGCTTATTTATCATCCGATTCAATTGTAAACATATTAAAAAATTTAGAGTCAGATGATGCAATTAAAATTTTAGAAAATGTAGATGAAAAAGATAAAAATACAATCCTTAGTTCATTACCTCCAAAAGACCGATTTGCATTACTTGAAAGCTTAAGTTATCCAGAAGACTCTGCTGCTAGATTAATGCAACGTGAATTTACAGCTATACCAAGTAATTGGTCTGTAGGACAAACGATAGACTATCTCAGAGAAAATAAAGAACTTCCTGAAGAATTTCTCGAAATATTTATTGTTGATCAAGAATTCAAGCCCATTGGTACAGTTCCTTCATCAAGAGTATTAAGAACTCCAAGAGACACAAAAATGATGTCTATAATGGCAGAATCTCAAACATTAATACCGGTTGATATGGATAGAGAGGAAGTCGGTAATTTATTTGAAAATTATAATTTGAGTTCAGCAGCTGTAGTGGATAAGTCTGAAAAATTGGTTGGGATGATAGCTTATGATGATGTTCTAACAGTATTAAAAGAGGAAGCTGAAGAAGATGCGCTTAGATTAGCTGGAGTAGGTGATGAAGAAATAACCGATGGTGTGATAACAAAAACTAAGAGAAGATTTAATTGGTTGTTATTAAATTTGTTTACTGCTTTTCTAGCAACTTATTGCATAAGTTTATTTGGTGCCACTATAGAACAAATGGTAGTTTTGGCTTTTTTAATGCCAATTGTAGCATCGATGGGTGGTAACGCCGGCATGCAAACATTAGCCGTTACAGTAAGATCTTTAGCAACACAGGATTTAACAAAAAATAATTTTACTCATAACATTATTAAAGAATTTAATATTGGAGTTTTAAATGGAGTTATTTTTGCAATTATAAGTTCTTTGATAGTTCAACTATGGTTTAATGATATTCAGCTTTCCCTAATAATTTCAATTTCAATGGTTTTAACTATGATAGTTGCTGGTCTTTTTGGTATTTTAGTTCCTGTAACATTAAATAAAATGAAAATTGATCCTGCAATTTCTTCCAGTGTATTTGTTACAACAATAACAGATGTAATTGGCTTTGTATCTTTCTTAGGTGTAGGAGCTTATTTTTTATAATCAAAAATTATCAATCAATCTTACTCCATTAATATGATAGGCAATAAATAGTCTATACTTAGATTTGAAATTATCTAATTTCATTTTTTTTTCATCTCTAAATTCAAGATAATCAATTTTAATTTTAAATTTATTTTCAATCTCATATTTAGATTTTGATAAATCCACAAATTTATTAGTTTGTGATAGTCTTTTAATCTTTTCCAATTTGATGGCTATTTTTGATGCTTTTTTTATGGACGATTCATTTAACAATTTGTTTCTTGTAGACAAAGCAATTTTATTATTTTCTCGAATGGTAGGACAACCAACAATATTTATTTTATATTTTTTTCCTAATATTCTTTTAATTAAGATGTATTGTTGAAAATCTTTTTCACCCATATAAACATGCTTAGATTTAACTATAGATAACAATCTATTCATCACGTTTAAAACACCCTCAAAATGACCTTTTCTATATTTAGCACATAAAATTTTATCAGATTTATTAAGTTTAAAATTTTTCATTCTATTTTTATATATTTCATTGATCTCCGGTAAAAATAAATAATCAACTTTGAGTTTTTTTAATATTGATATATCTTTTCTTATATTCCTAGGATAATTCTTAAAATCTTTTTTTTGATTAAATTGTGTTGGATTGACAAAAATACTTACTATTGTCTCTTTGTTATTTTTTTGTGAAATTTTTATTAATGATACGTGGCCTTTATGAATTCCCCCCATTGTAGGTACAAATCCAACATTCTTGTAATTTTTTACTGCCTTATTTAGTCCAAAAACATCTTTTAAAATTTTCATTTTTTAATAAATATGATTATAAGTAAAACATCTTAATGATTAAACAAGCTATTATTCCCCTTGCTGGTTTGGGTACACGTTTACTACCTTTGACAAGTGTTTTTCCTAAAGAACTGCTGCCAATAAATGGAAAACCAGGAATTGAGTATATTTTAGATGAATGTATAGAAGCTGGTGTAAGTGAAATAATTTTTATTATTTCAAAAAAAAAAGAGATGATAAAAAAATATTTCAATAATGATAATTTTTATAAATCAATTATAAAAAAAAAGAAAGATCCTAGAATAATTAAAGAGTATAAAAAAATCCTTTTTTTTAGAAAAAAAATTAAATTTGTTTATCAAAATAAACCTATGGGAACTGGTGATGCTGTGCTCAAAACTAGAAAATTTATAAAAAATAAATATTTTTTAATGATGCTGCCTGATGATTTAATTATGAAAAAGAATTGTTCAAAAGATATGATAAAAATTCATAAAAAATTAAAAGGATCTGTAATGGCCAGCATGAAAGTTAAAAAAAATAATGTAGATCGTTGGGGAATTTATTCAATTAAAAAAAATATTGATAAATCAAATTTTAAAATTGCAGATGTAATTGAAAAACCTGACACTAAAGATGCTCCTTCAAATAACGCTGTAATAGGTAGATACATACTATCAAAGAAAATATTTCATTATCTAAAAAATCAAAAAAAAGGTAAAGGTGGTGAAATACATATTACAGATACAATAAGACGAATGATACTAGATCAATATTTATTCATTGGACATAAATTTAGAGGTAATTATTTAGATTGTGGATCTCTGAAAGGTTATATTAAATCTGGAATTGAAATTTCTAAATTATGAAAATTTGTATTATAGGATCTGGTTATGTTGGTTTAGTTAGTGGTGCTTGTTTTTCTGACTTAGGTAATACAGTTACATGTGTTGATATTAATAAAGAAATTGTAGAAAAATTAAAGAAAGGAATAATACCAATTTATGAGCCTGGTCTTCAAGAATTGGTTGAAAGAAATTTAAAAAAAAAAAGACTTTTGTTTTCAACCGATATTTCTACCTCAATAAAAAAGTCAGATATCATATTTATTTGCGTTGGAACTCCTACCAAAAACAATAAAGCTGATTTGAAATATGTATTTAATGTTACCAAAAGTATAAAATCTAATCTAAATAGGTATAAAATAATAGTTACTAAATCTACAGTCCCAGTTACGACAGGTGATAAAATTACAAAAATCCTAAGATCAAATAAAAATAAAAATAAGTTTGATGTTGTATCCAATCCTGAATTTTTAAGAGAAGGTGAAGCTATTAGAGATTTTCAATTTCCAGATAGAGTTGTAGTAGGTACAAACAGTAACAAAGCAAATAAAATTATGAAAAAACTATATCTTCCTTTAATTAAGAAGGGTGGCAGATATTTTCATACTTCTAGAAGATCAGCTGAATTAATTAAATATGCATCAAATGCTTTTTTAGCCACTAAAATTACATTTATTAATGAAATAGCCAATTTGTGTGAAAAATCAAACATAGACGTCAAAGAAGTTGCAATTGGTATGGGTTTAGATGAAAGGATTGGAAGTAGATTTCTACGTGCTGGTCCAGCGTACGGTGGATCATGTTTTCCAAAGGATACAAGAGCACTTGTTTCAACTGGTCGAATATTTAAAACAAATCTTTCAGTTGTAAAAACAGTAATTAATTCAAATGATAAAAGATCTAATTTATTACTAAATAAAATTAGCAAAATAATGAATAACAAAATTAAAAATAAAAAAATAACATTTTTGGGTGTTACTTTTAAACCAGGAACTGATGATATGAGAGAGTCTTCCTCATTAAAAATGATACCATCTTTATCAAGAAAAGGTGCATATATAAATTATTATGAACCAACTGGCAAGAAAAAGGAATTTAAATCTAAAAATATAAATTTTTTTGAAAATATAAAAGATGCTTGTAAAAGTGCAGATTTAATAATTATTCATACAGAATGGAATGAATTTAAACAACTCAACTTTAAAAAAATTACCAATAAAAGAAATTTTAAAGTTTTTGATATGAGAAATCTTTATTCAACTTCTGAAATGAAAAAAAATAAAATAAATTATTTTAGTATTGGCAGATAATTAATTAAGATCAAATATTGCATCAACTTCAACTGCAACACCTAATGGAAGGCTATTAGTGCTGACAGCAGCTCTTGCATGTGAACCAGCTTCATCAAATACACTTTTTATTAGATCTGAGGCTCCATTTATGACTTTTGGTTGTTCAGTAAAATCATCAGTAGAATTTACATATCCAGTGAGTTTCAAACATGATTTAATTTTGGATAAATCATCACTACATGCTTTTTTTGCTTGAGATATTATACTTAATGCACATCTTTTAGCTGCCTCATAGCCTTGTTCAGTATTATAATCTTTTCCGAGTTTTCCCTTAATTAATTTTCCATTCTCATCAATTGATATTTGACCAGATATGTATAGTAAATTTCCAGATATTCTTGTAGCAGCATATGATCCAACAGGATCGTTAGCTTTTGGTAATTTGATATTTAAATTTTTTAAATTTTCATCTGCCGACATTATTTGCCTTTCTTTTTCTTTTTATTTCTATCGTATTCTTTTCTTTTCTCAATTAAAATTAATGCTTCTTCCATGGTTAATTCAACAGGATCTTTTTCTTCTGGAATAGTCGCATTTAATGATTTGTATTTAATGTAAGGACCATACTGACCTTTCATGACTCTAACTGGCTTTTTATCTTCAGGGTGCTCCCCTAAATCTTTTATTATAGAAGATGAAATTCTTCCAGGTTTAGCTTCAGCAATTAATGTAACAGCTCTATTTAATCCAATTGTGAATAATTCGTCCACATTTTCTAGTCTAGCTGATTTATTTTCACATTTAAGGTAAGGACCAAATCTTCCAACATTCACAGTAATATCTTTATCATTTTCAGGATTTTTACCTAAACTTAATGGTAATGAGCATAAGTATTTTGCCTTTTCTAAATCAATATTTTCAATCTCAATTCCTTTGGGGATAGAAACATTTTTTAAATTATTTTCTTCTTTCTTTAATTTTCTTTTTTTCTTTTTATTTTTTTCATCTTCCTCTATGATTTCTTTTTCAAATTGCAAATATGGACCAAATCTTCCATTTTTAAGAAAAATATCTTTACCTTTATCATTTTTTCCAATGAATTTAGGTTCTGCTAGTGTCAATTGTTGTGCTGCTTTAGATTTTGATAGTGGTCTTGTAAATTTGCAGTCCGGATAATTTGAACACCCAATAAAAGCACCACCTCTAAAACTATTTTTTAAACTTAATTGCCCAGACTCACAAAGCTTGCAATTTCTATCAATATTTCCATCCTTATCGACCTCAAATATTAGTGATCCAAGACTTTCATTTAATAGGTCTAATACCTCTCTGGTTCTTTTTTCTTTCACACCTGAAACATTAGAATTAAAGTCTTTCCAAAAATTCTCTAAAACTTTTATCCAATTTTCTTTGCCTGATGTTATATCATCTAATTGATCTTCTAATTTTGCAGTAAAATCATAATCAACATATTTAGTAAATAATTTTTCTAAAAACGCAGAAAGTAATTTCCCTCTATCAGTTGGGAAAAATCTTTTATTATTTATGTCAGCATAACCTCTATTAGCTATTACTGAAATAATACTTGCATAAGTAGATGGTCTTCCAATTCCTAGCTCCTCTAATTTTTTAACTAGACTTGCCTCTGAATATCTAGGTGGTGGTTGTGTATAGTGCTGTTCATCAATATGGTCTTCAAACATTACGTCACCTTTTTCAACATTTGGCAAAATATTTTCATTGTCATCATCATTTTCATCGATCTTATATAGTTTAAGGAAACCATCAAATTTTAATGTTGAACCACTAGCTTTGAATACATTTTTATCATCATCTGAGTTGATGGTAATAGTTTTTCTATCAAATTTTGCTGATTGCATTTGTGATGATAAAGATCTAGACCATATTAAATTATAAAGTTTATATTGATCAGTGCTTAAGTATTTTTTCATATCTTCTGGTTTTCGAATTATTTCTGTTGGACGTATAGCTTCGTGAGCTTCTTGAGCATTCTTTGCTTTTTTACCACTATAATTTAGAGGTTCTTCTGGTAAATATTTATCACCATAATTCTGCATTATAAAATCTCTGAAAGATGTTATCGCATCTTTTGAAATATTAGTTCCATCTGTCCTCATATAAGTAATTAATCCTACGGTTTCACCTTCAATATCAATTCCTTGATATAGTCTTTGAGCAATTTGCATTGTCCTTGATGCTCCAAAACCAAGTTTACTCGATGCTGTTTGTTGTAATGTCGATGTAGTAAAAGGCCCAGATGGATTTCTGTTATAAGTTTTTGAACTTATATCTGTTATATTATATTTTTTATTTTTTATTTTTGATAAAGCGTCATTAATATCTTGTTTGTTTTTAAATGAAAATTTTTCAACTTTATTTCCATCTAATTGTGAAATAATTGTATTTATTTTTTCATTTTTGTTATTTTTAAAAATTATATTTAAAGTCCAAAATTCTTTTGGTTGAAAAACTTCTATTTCCTGTTCTCTTTCGGTTAAAAGTCTTAGGGCTACAGACTGAACTCGACCAGCAGATTTAGAACCTGGCAATTTTGTCCATAGAATGGGGGAGATATTAAAACCCACCAGATAATCTAGAGCTCTTCTTGCCATATAAGCATCAACTAAATGTGGCTCAATTTTTCTTGGATTATCTATTCCATTCGTAACAGCTTTTTTTGTTATTTCGTTGAAAACAACTCTTTCAACTTCTTTATCTTTTAATAGTTTTTTTTCTTCAAGAAACTCTTTTACATGCCAAGCTATTGCTTCACCTTCTCTATCAGGGTCAGTAGCTAGAATAATTTTTTTTGAATCTTTAGCACTATCTGTAATTTCTTTTAAATATTTTTTTGAAAAACTATCTACTTCCCAAATCATTTTAAAATCATTTTCAGGATCAACAGAACCATTTTTCGAAGGCAGATCTCTTATATGCCCATAGCTTGCGAGAACAGTATAATCTGATCCTAAATATTTATTAATTGTTTTTGCTTTTGCTGGACTTTCAACAATTACTAGATTCATATTTAGAGAACGTACTTAAAACAGTTAAACTGTCAAATTATTAAATTTTTGTCTTAGTTTCTTCTTTATTTATCAAGCGTTTAACGTTTTCTCTATGAGTGTAAAAAATTAAAATAAACATTATGAAGTAAAACATAATGTTTTCATTGCTATAAAAAAATATAAAAATAGGAACACTTAATGATCCAAGAATTGATCCTAATGATGAGTATTTAGAAATTAAATATGTAATTACCCAAACAATACCAAAAACAATACCCAAAAAATAATTTAAAATAATCAACATTCCAACATATGTTGCAACACCCTTACCACCTTTAAATTTTAACCATATAGGAAAAACATGTCCTAAAAAAACAGATAATGAACAAATGTAAATAAATTCTGGATAATTTAATTTAACATAAATTATTGGAAAAACCGCTTTTAAAATGTCTAGCAATAAAGTTGAGTATCCTAAAAATTTATTACCAGTTCTCAAAACATTTGTGGCGCCTATATTACCTGATCCAGTTTCTCTTATGTCTTTTTTTAAAAAAATTTTTGTTAATAAAAATCCAAAAGGAATAGAACCTAATAAATATGATAAAAGTGATAAAATAAAAATTTCCATTTAAATACTGTAAAGCTCTTGTCCTTTTACGTATGTATTGGTTACTTTTCCTTGTAATCTTTTATTTTCAATTGACGTATTTTTTGATTTAGAAACCAAATTTTCTTGCTTTACTATCCAAGGTTTATTTATATCCACAATACAGAAATCTGCATCATTACCTACGGATAAATTACCTTTATTGATTTTCAAAATATTTGCTGGATTGGAGGTTAATGCAGCAATAATTTTTTCAAGTTTTACAGATCCATTGTGATATAATTCTAATGACAAGGATAATAACGTTTCAATACCAGTTGCTCCTGTTGCAGCTTGAGCAAAGGTTAATCTTTTTTGCTCTTCATCTTCAGGTTTGTGATCCGAAACTATTACATCGATTGTACCATCATTTAATCCTTGCACTAAACTTAATCTATCATCTTCAGTTCTAAGTGGTGGTGACAATTTTAAAAAAGTTCTAAAGTCACCAATATCATTTTCATTTAAAGATAAATTATTTATTGATACCCCACAGGAAAATCTTACTTTATCTTTTCTATCTTTAATAATTTCAACTGCTTTTCCTGATGAAATCTGAGAAATGTGATAACGACAATTATATTCTTCTAATAATGTTAAATCTCTCTCTATAATTATTAGTTCTGCTATTTCTGGGATACCTTGCAAACCAAGTTTTGTCGAAATTATTCCATCATTTATCATGCCATTTTCAGCTAATTCTTGATCTTCCGCATGTTGCATTATTAAAGATCCTAAATCTTTTGCTGAATTCATTATTCTGGACATAACTCTTGTATTCTGAATTGTTTTAATTCCATCTGTAAATGCTATTATCCCTTTACTTTGCAGAAGACCAAACTCTGTCATATTTGTACCTTCAGTACCCTTTGTTAGAGATGCTGTGGGAAATATATTTATTTTTGATTTATCTCTACCTCGTCTTTTTAAAAAATCTACTATTGAAACGTTGTCGATTATTGGATCAGTATTAGGCATTGTTACAACTGAAGTTACTCCTCCGGATAATGCAGCATTGCTCAATGTTCTAAAATTTTCTTTATATTCATAACCTGGCTCACCAACAAATACTCTCATATCAACTATACCTGGGAAAATATAATTCTCTTTTAAATCAATAACTTTTTCTCTACTAGGAATATTGTTTTTATTCACCTTTTTGCCAACACCTTCAATTTTTCCATCTTCTCCTATTATTAATCCTCCTATTTCACTTATATTGTTATGAGGATCAATTATATTTGCGTTAATAAAGTATTTTTTTTTCATCATTCACAAAAAATTTTTAAACATGCCATTCTTATCGCAACACCTAATTCAACTTGTTCTTTTACAACACTCATATTGGTATCATCAGCTAGCTTTGTATCAATTTCAATACCTCGGTTCATTGGACCAGGATGCATAATAATTGAATCTGATTTTGCATATTCTAATTTATCCTGTGTTAGCCCATAGTATTCATAATACTCTCTATTAGATGACAAGAATGAACTACTCATTCTTTCATTTTGAAGTCTAAGCATCATTACTATGTCGCAATCTTTTACACCTTTCTTCATATTTGAAAAAATATTAACTCCAAATTTTTCTATATCTTTTGGTAAAAGGTTTGAAGGAGCTACAATATTAACCTCAGCACCCAACATGTTTAGCAAGTAAATATTAGATCTTGCTACTCTTGAATGTAGAATATCTCCACAAATTGCAACCTTTAATCCTTGAATTTTTTTTTTCCTATTCAATATAGTTAATGCATCAAGTAATGCTTGGGTAGGGTGCTCTCTCCTTCCATCACCAGCATTTAAAACAGCACAATTAACTTTTTGAGATAAAAGATTACAAGCTCCTGAATCTTGATGTCTAATAACTATTATATCAGGATGCATTGCATTTAATGTCATTGCAGTGTCTATTAGCGTTTCACCTTTTTTAATTGCTGAGTTGGTTATATTCATTGACATAACATCCGCACCTAATCTTTTTCCTGCTAGTTCAAATGAGCTTTGTGTTCTTGTTGATGGTTCAAAAAAAAGGTTAATTTGTGTTTTTCCTTTAAGTAAATCTAATTTTTTATTTTTACTTTTGTTTAATTCAATAAATTTTTCAGCTTCTTTTAAGATTAAATTAACATCATTTATTGATAAATCTTGAATACCTAGGAGATGTTTTTGAGAAATTTTAATAGCTTTTGTTTTAGTTGCCATTAAAACCAACTCTATAGCTACAAAGGTTGATTAATGCAAGTATTAATTATTAATAAAATCTATGGCACCCTGTAAGATAAATGCAGCAGCATTTTTATCTATATTTTTTTCTCTTTTAGTTACGTTAATACCTAAATTTTTAGTTAAATTAAACGCCCCAACTGTTGATAATCTTTCATCCCAAAGACTTATTGGAAGATCAATTTCTTTTGATATTGCTTTTGACACATCATTGACTGATTGAGAA
Source organism: uncultured Pelagibacteraceae bacterium (assembly GCA_902580505.1). Lineage (GTDB taxonomy): Bacteria > Pseudomonadota > Alphaproteobacteria > Pelagibacterales > Pelagibacteraceae > Pelagibacter. Next base: position 44,558 of record CACHLB010000001.1, on the reverse strand, counting down.
GATTTACCAAAGGTTCCGTCCATATTTATTGGATTACCAATAATTATTCCCTTAATATTATTTTCTTTAATAATATCCTCCAATTCATTGATAAGATCCTCGAATTTGGATTTGTTTATTGTTTTAAGCGGTGTGGCAATTTTTTGATTTTCATCACATATAGCTACACCAATTCTCTTTGAACCTAAATCAAGACCAATTAATCTAGATGTATTTAGCTGTTTCTTTTTAAATTCCTCAATTGTGATCATATTGTATATTATTTACTTAAGTGATAGTTTGCGGCAATATTTTTACCATATGAGTATAGATCTTAAAACAGTAAAGCACATTTCGAAATTAGCAAGAATTTCTATTGATGATGAAAAAGCTAACAAATTAAAGGGCGACTTAAACAATATATTTGAATTTATAGAAAAATTAAATGAATTAAATACTGATAATGTTCAAGCTTTAACATCAATTGCTGAGACCACCCTAAGATTTAGAAAAGATGAAATTAAATCAGAAAATATCAGAGAAAAAATTTTAAAAAACTCACCTGAAGAAAATAAAGATTTTTTTGTTGTACCAAAGGTTGTTGAATAATGTCTGATATAACAAGTCAAAGTTTATTCGAATTAACATCAAATATAAAAGAAAAAAAACTATCTTCAGAAGAAATTACAAAAGCATTTATAAACCGCGCTGAAAAATCAAAAAAATTAAATGTTTATGTCACAGATAATTTTGAAAAAGCAATAGATCAATCAAAGAAATTTGATTCTAATCCTAATTTAGATTTTAAACTACCAGGTATTCCTATTGCCGTTAAAGATTTATTTTGTACAAATGGAGTTAGAACAACAGCAGGTAGCAAAATATTAAATAACTTCGTTCCCACATATGAGTCTACAGTTACTCAAAATTTGTGGAGTCAAGGAGCAATACTTCTAGGTAAACTTAATTGTGATGAATTTGCTATGGGCTCTTCAAATGAAACTAGTTTTTTTGGAAACGTTCAAAATCCTGTAGGAGAAAATTTAGTCCCTGGTGGATCTTCAGGAGGTTCTTCTGCAGCCGTTGCTGCAAATTTAACTCCAGTTACCATTGGAACAGATACAGGAGGATCTATTCGTCAACCAGCATCATTTACAGGAACTGTCGGACTTAAACCTACATATGGAAGTTGTTCTCGTTATGGAATTGTAGCATTTGCCTCATCTTTAGACCAAGCAGGACCTATGACGAAAAATGTAAGAGACTGTTCTATACTTTTAGAGGTGATCTCTTCATTTGATCAAAAAGATTCAACTTCAATTGATTATAAAAGAAATTATTATTCAAAAGAATTATCAAAAGATATTAAAGGAAAGAAAATTGGTATTCCTAAAGAATATAGAGTTGATAATATGCCCGAAGAAATTGAACAGCTATGGAAAAATGGTATCTCATATGCAAAAGATTGCGGAGCAGAAATTATCGATATTTCGCTTCCACATACTAATTACGCATTACCAACTTATTATATTGTTGCACCAGCAGAGGCATCTTCAAATCTAGCTAGATATGATGGTGTTAAATATGGTTTTAGATCTCCTGGTCAAAATTTAATAGAAATGTACGAAAAAACAAGATCTGAAGGTTTTGGTGATGAAGTTAAAAGAAGAATTATGATTGGAACATACGTTTTATCTTCTGGATACTATGATGCGTATTATCTAAAAGCGCAGAAAGTAAGACAATTAATAAAAAAAGATTTTGATGATGCCTTTTCTAAAGTTGATGCAATTTTAACTCCATCTACACCAAGCTCAGCATTTAAAATTGGTGAAAAAACAAATGATCCAGTATCAATGTATTTAAATGATATATTTACAGTTCCAATAAATCTAGCAGGCTTACCAGGTATTTCTATACCAGCTGGTAAAGATAAAAATAATTATCCTTTAGGCCTTCAAGTAATTGGAAAACCTTTTGATGAGCAAAATATACTTAATATTTCTTACGCATTAGAGGATAAGATTAATTTTAAAAATGATATTTCAGACTGGTGGTTAAGTGAGTAAAAATAGTGAATATCTTATTGAAAGAGAAAATAAACAATATGAAGTGATAATTGGTTTAGAAGTACACGCTCAAGTTACTTCACAGTCTAAACTTTTCTCTCAATCATCAACAAAATTTGGTGCAGAACCAAACACACAAGTTAGTCTCGTAGATGCAGCATTTCCAGGAATGTTGCCAGTTATAAATGAATTTTGTATTGAACAAGCAATTAAAACTGGAATAGGACTTAAAGCCAAAATAAATAAAAAATCTGTCTTTGATAGAAAAAATTATTTTTATGCAGATTTACCTCAAGGATATCAAATTTCTCAATACAAATATCCAATTGTCGGTGAAGGAAAAGTAATTTTGGATATGCCGAATGGTCAAAAAGAAATTGGAATCGAAAGATTACACTTAGAGCAAGACGCAGGTAAAAGTATTCATGATATTGATCCAAATAATACATTAGTCGATTTAAATAGATCTGGAGTGGCTTTAATGGAAATAGTAAGTAAGCCTGATTTGAGATCTCCAGATGAAGTCAACGTTTATATAAAAAAACTAAGATCTATAATGAGATATTTAGGAACATGTGATGGCAATATGCAAGAAGGCTCTTTGAGAGCAGATGTTAATGTATCAGTAAGATTAAAAGGGGAGTCTGAGTTCGGCACCAGGTGTGAAATTAAAAATGTTAATTCAATAAAATTTATGCAAATGGCAATAATATCCGAAGCAAATAGACAAATAGATTTGTTAGAGGAGGGGAAAGAAATAGATCAAGAGACAAGACTTTTTGACACTAAAAGAAATGAGACAAGATCTATGAGATCAAAAGAAGACGCGCATGATTACAGATATTTTCCTGACCCAGATCTATTACCTCTTGAAATAAGCCAAGAGTTAATTGAAAAAATAAAATCAGATATACCTGAATTACCAGATGAAAAGAAAAAAAGATTTATAGATAAATTTAATCTTTCGCCTTATGAAGCAACAATTTTAGTATCTGACATTGAAACATCGAATTTCTTTGAAGAAGTTATAAAAAATTCTGATGTTAAATTAGCAACAAATTGGATTACAGGTGAATTATTTGCAGTTTTAAATGAAAAAAATTTAGAAATATCTCAAAGCCCAGTTAGTGCTAAAAATCTATCAAAACTTATTAACCTTATAAAAGATGGAACCATATCAGGAAAAATAGCTAAAACGGTTTTTGAGCAAATGATAGATGGAGATCAAGATCCATTAATAATAGTTAAAGAAAAAGGTTTAAAACAAGAAAGCGATCCAAAAGCGATAGAGGAATTGATAAATAAAGTTATTGAAAATAATTCAGATAAGGTCGCTGAATATAAATCTGGTAAAGATAAATTATTTGGCTTTTTTGTTGGTCAAGCCATGAAAGAAAGTAAAGGAAAAGGCAATCCTCAATTAATAAACAAAATATTAAAAGAAAAGTTGAATGGATAAAAATTTCATAATTGATCAAAATATGATCAATTATATTTTTTCACATACAAATAATCTTCACAAAGTACAAAAAAAATTATTAAAATATAACGAAAAACTTGGTCATATTAAAAAATTACAAATTTCAATTCTACAAGCTAACTTCATACAATTTATCATAAAAATTAATAACTATAAATCATATTTAGAAATTGGGACTTTTACAGGTTACAGCATTTTATCTGCTGCTCTTGCCCTACCTAAGAATTGCAAATTAATTGGTATAGATAAAAATTTAAAAACTAACAATGAGGCAATTAAGTTTTTTAAAGAAGCAAAGCAAGATAAAAAAATAAATCTTCTTTGTGAAAATGGAAAAATTGCTCTTGAAAATCTAATTAAGAAAAAGGAAAAATATGATGTGATATTAATTGATGCAGATAAAGAAAATTATATAAATTATTTTAATCAGTCTCTTAAATTAAAAAGCAAAAAGGGTATAATTTTAATTGATAATACACTTTGGAAAGGAGATGTTGCAAATCCAAAGATAAAAGACAAATTAACTATAAAATTAAGAGAATTTAATAAATACATAAAAAAATCACCTATTAATAAGTATATTTTACCAATTGGCGATGGTTTTACAGTTTGTTGGTAATTATGTTTGAAATCCTATCTTTTTATAAAATATCAAAACTTAATAAATTAAAAATTATTAAAAAAAATATTTTAAAAGAAACTAATAAGCTTGATATTAAAGGTCTTATAATATTATCTCCTGAAGGAATTAATGGCACAATATCAGGTAGTCATAAAAAAATTAAACTTACAATTACAAAAATAAAGAATATCTTATCAATTGATAGATTTGATATTCAAAATAAATTTAACTCAAAAATATTACCATACTCAAAAAATAAAGTTAAAATAAAAGATGAAGTAGTTCCAATTAATGAAAAAATTAATTTTAAAAATTTTTTTAATAAGAAATATTTATCACCTAAAAAATGGGACGAATTTATATCTAAAAAAAATATTAAACTGATTGATGCCAGAAAACCTTTTGAATATAAGATTGGTACATTTAAAAATGCTCTTAATCCAGAGACTAAAAATTTTAGAGATTTTAAAAATTATTTATCAAAATTTAATAAAGATGAATCAATAGGGATGTTTTGCACCGGAGGTATCAGGTGTGAAAAAGCGTCTAATTATCTTAATAATAAAGGTTTTAAAAATGTTTATATGCTTAAGGGTGGTATCTTAAATTATCTTAACAAAACTGATCCAAAAAAAAGTAAGTGGAATGGTGAATGTTTTGTTTTTGATAAAAGAGTTACTATTAAAAAAAACCTAGAAATTGGAAATTATACTGTTTGTGGTGGTTGTAGAATGCCATTGCATAAAAAACTAACCAAATCAAAAAAGTATAAAGTAGGCCTATCATGTCCAAATTGTTTTGATAAATTGACAAATGATCAAATAAAACGTTTCACAATGAGGCACAATCAAATGATAAATTCAAAAAAATAATATTATGAATATATTAAGTGATGACATCAAAGAATTAATTAAAAAATTAGCGATACCTGCATCTGTAGGTACACTCTTTCAAACGTTATATAATATTGCTGATACATATTTTGCAGGAAAAATATCACCTGAAGCTTTGTCAGCTTTAACAAAATCTTTTCCAATTTATTTTATTATTATTGCCTCATCTATTGGTATCACGGTTGCAGGTACATCACTGATAGGTAATAGCATTGGAGAAAAAAATAATAAAAATGCTTCAATTTATTTCTGCCAATTAATTTTCTTTTCTTTTTTGATAATTCTGTTGATTACTTTTATTGGTTTAAATTATGCATCAGACCTTTTTTCAATAATGGGTTCAACTAACGAGGTAATAAATCTTGGCTTACAATATACTGATATCATTTTCCTTGGTTCGTTTATTTTTATTTTAGTTGTTGCATTAAATTCATTACTTCATGCAGAAGGCGATACGAAAACTTATAGAAATGCTTTAATATTATCTTTTTTTTTAAACATATTGTTAAATCCAATTTTAATATTTGGATTTTATTTCATACCAGCTTTGGGTATGAAGGGTATTGCAATAGCAACTCTAATTGCTCAAACGGTCGCTTTTTTAATCATATTTAAAAAAGTTTTAAAAAGTAAATTAATTAAAAACATACTTATTTCTTATTTTATTCCTAAATTTTTTTTTTTAAAAAATATTTTTTTTCAATCTATGCCAATAATAATTTCAATTTGCGGTTATTCTATTGCTTCTGCTATTGTATTCAAATATGCAGGTTTATCGGGAGAATATGCAGCAGCTGGTTATGGAGCTGGCACCAAAATAGAACAAGTGGTTTTATTGCCAATCTTGGGAATAAATACAGCAATTATCACAATTATTGCTCAAAATTTTGGTGCACGAAATATTTTAAGAATTAAAGAAACGTATTTCCAAGCTATAAAATATGCTTTCATTATAATGATTATTTCTTCTTTTATTATTTATTTTGGTGCTGAAATGATAACAAAATTATTTTCAAAAGATTTAGAGGTCGTTGAATTTGGGAAATTATATTTAGAGATTTCAGCCTTTGTGCTACCAGCTTATCCAATATTTTTTTTATCAAATGGTTTTTTTATGGCTTTAAAAAAAGCTGAAAACGCATTAATTGCTAATATTTGCCGAAATGGAATTTTTCCATTTGTCGTATTTTATACTGCAATTTATTTTAATTCTGACTTTTCTGAATTTTTTTGGTTATGGGTAATATTCAATTGGATTTTCTCTCTGATGTATCTTGGTTATACTTATTTTTATTTGAATTATAAATTAGACAAAATTAGAGCTATCAACTAACCATTCATAAAGGTGTTCTGAAAACGATCTTCTTACAAATAAATTAACATTATTCTTTGACTTGTGATGAAGAATTACATCAATATGATTTACTATTGTTTGTGTTGATGAACCAACATTATTTTTAAATTTTTCGAAATTAAAAGGTGATCCAGATGATAATAATTCAAATATATTTTCTCCTTTTATATTTATGCAAATTAATTGTGAAGAGACATCAGTAATTGATCCAAAATTTAAAGACGAAATATCTTTATAAAGTTGATCAAAAATATTTGAATTTTTATTTTCATCAAAATATATCATCCATTCATCCGGACTTAGCCACAAAACATCATAGTTTTCATTTGATGAACTGGTATTTGACTCAGAAGGTAATATAATAGATAGAATTTTACCCACTTTGGTAAAAAATTCTTTATTTTTTCCCCTGATATTAATTTTAATTTTTTCTTCAGATAAATTAATATCGATATTGTTTTTATTAATATTCGAAATATTTGGATGTAAAATGTCAAGCATTTAGTCTTTTATTCTCCTTATCTAAAAAAATTGTGTCAGAAACGGTCACATTAATATTTTTGTTTTCCATTGGAATAATTAATTTTTGACCTTTCATTGTTTTTCCACTCCTAACTACAGCTAAGGCAATTGATTTATTTAGGTTTGGACTAAAATAGCTGGAAGTAACATGTCCTAGCATATCTATAGGCTTTGATTTAACGTCTGAAACTATTTGAGCACCTTCTTCCAAAATTTCTTTTGGATCATCTGTAAGTAGTCCTACCAATTGCTTTCTATCTTCTCTAATAGTATCACTTCTATATAAAGATCTTTTGCCAATGAAGTCATATTTCTTTTTACTTACAATCCAATCCATCTGTAAGTCTGAGGGAGTCATTGTGCCGTCTGTATCTTGTCCAACAATAATGAAACCTTTTTCAGCTCTGAGTAGGTGCATTGTTTCGGTACCATAAGGTGTCAAATTAAACTCTTTCCCAGCTTCTATACACATTTTCCATAATGAATGTCCATATTTCGACTCTATGTTAATTTCATAGCTTAGTTCACCTGTAAAACTTATTCTCATTATTCTACAATTTATATTTTTAAGTTTATCTTCTTTAAATGACATATGAGGGAAGTTTTCATCACTTAAATCTAAATTTGGAAAAAGTTTGTTAAGGATTTTTTTTGAATTTGGACCACAAATACTTGCTGTAGAATAATGATCTGTCACTGATGTTAAATAAACATCTAACTCTGGCCACTCCGTTTGTAAATAATCCTCAAGTTTGCTTAATACATTTGCGGCCCCCCCAGTGGTGGTTGTCATTAGATAATGATTTTCAGATATTCTTGTAGTAACACCGTCGTCATAAACCATACCATCCTCGTTTAACATAAGTCCGTATCTACATTTTCTGATTGCAAGTTTTGACCAAGCATTTGTGTAAACTCGATTTAAAAATTCTGATGCATCTGTTCCTTGGATATCAATTTTTCCTAGAGTTGATGCATCTAAGATTCCCGCACTGTCACGTGCCGCTTTACTTTCTCTTTGAACAGCATCATGCATATTTTCACCATTTTTTGGATAGTACCAGGGTCTTTTCCACTGACCAACATTTTCAAATTCTGCATTATTTTCCACATGCCATTCATGCATGGATGTTTTTCTTACTACTTCAAAAAATTTTCCAACATTTCTCCCAACTAGTGTTCCGAAAGTTAATGGTGTGAATGGAGGCCTAAATGTAGTTGTTCCCAATGTACCCATTTTTACACCAGCTGTATCAGCTATAATCCCAAGTGCGTGCATATTAGATAACTTTCCCTGATCTGTTGCCATACCAGTCGTTGTATATCTTTTTACATGTTCAATTGATCTAAAACCTTCTTTTAAGGCTAATTTAATATCTTTTGCAGTTGAGTCATTTTGAAAATCTATAAAGCATTTTGTTTTACCTAAAGGTATTTTATTTGGTAAAAGCCATATATTTCTTTTATCATTTTCTTTAGAGCAAATTATATTTGTATCCTGGTAATCTTGATTATCTATATCTAAGAATTTATTAATTTTATTGACTGTTTTATCTATAATATTTTCTAAATCAAAATCTCCATTGCATGAACCAACAGAAATTTGATCTTCACTATTTTCTTTTGGTAAGAATACTTGGTCTTCATCTCTAAAATCTAATTTACCTCCAGATTGAGTATGCATATGCACCATAGGTGTCCATCCACCACTCATTCCTAAACAGTCACAACTTAATCTAATTTTATTGCCTACAGTTGTATTTCCATCTTCCGATAGTTTCATGATTTCCAATGAATTTATTTTTCTGTATCCAAAAGTATTTGTTACAACATGATTGAAGTAGATTTTTATTCCTAGACTTTCTGCTTGTTTGATTAATTCAGAGCTAGCAGATTTTCTTAAATCAACAATTATATTCTTTATACCTTTTTTATGAAGTGAAATTGAAGTTTCGTATGCACTATCATTATTTGTAAATAATATTATATTTTCTCCACAGGTAACGCCGTAATAATCTAAATACTTGTTTATAGAATTAGATAATAATATTCCTGGTCTATCATTATTATTGAATACAAGTGGTCTTTCAATTGATCCAGCTGCAATTACAACTTTTTTTGCTCTTATTTTCCATAATCGTTGTCTAATCTTATTTTTCTTTTTTTCCTCTGGTAAATGATCTGTTAAATTTTCTTTAGCTAAAAGAAAATTGTATCCATGATAAGCTGCAATACTTGTTCTTGTCTTAATTGTTAAATTACTTAATTTTTTAATTTCTTGAATTTCATTTTTTAACCATTCACTTGATAATTTATCATCAATCTTAATAGACTCATTGTTTTGATAAATTGTAGAACCACCTAGTATTTTTTTGTCATCTACTAATAAAGTTTTTAAATTATTTTTTGCAGCCATTTTTGCAGCAATAATACCTGAAACTCCACCACCGATTACCAATACATCGTAGTGAACATATTTGTGATCATAGATATCAGGATCTGGTTCTGTAGGAGATTTTCCCAAACCCGCAGATAATCGTATTAATGGTTCATATACTTTTTTCCAAAAACTTTTTGGCCACATAAATGTTTTATAATAAAAGCCTGCAGGAATTAACGGCGATATAAAATTATTAATACCTCCAATGTCAAATTTTACGTTAGGCCAGCAATTTTGAGAACTTGCTTCTAATCCTTCATACAATTCTAACTCGGTAGCTCTTACATTTGGTTCTGTTAGGTCTTTTTTACTACCAATTTGACAAATTGCATTAGGCTCTTCTGCTCCACAAGAAACTATACCCCTTGGTCTGTGATATTTAAAACTTCTACCGACTAAATGAATACCATTTGCCAAAAGTGCAGATGCCAAGGTATCACCCTCATATCCAAAGTAAGTCTTGCCATCATATTTAAATGAAACTCTCTTAGTTTCATCAATATATTCGGTTTTATGAATTCTATAATTGGGCATTACTTATAATTAACAGGAGGTTTTTCACCCATTTTATAAACAGATAAAATTTTATCATTCGATGTGTCTCTAACGATGTTGAACCATTTTCTGCATCCGTGAACATGATTCCATCTTTCAAATTGAATACCTTTAATATTTTTTCTCATAAATAGATATTCCGCCCATTCATCATCGCTAAGTTCAGTTGGTTGTTTTGGTCTTACTATATGAGCTTCGCCACCTGAAGAAAATTCGCTTTGATCTCTCTCTCCACAAAATGGACAATTAATTAAAAACATTACTAATGTGCAACTGCTGCGGCACCATGTTCATCAACAAGATCACCGCTTACAAATCTATTTAAATTAAATGCTGCATTTAATTTATGTGGCTCATCATTTGCGATTGTGTGAGCAAATAAATCTCCCGATCCTGGAGTAGCTTTAAAACCACCGGTACCCCAACCACAATTAAAATATAAACCTTTTATATTAGTTTTACTTATAATAGGACTTGCATCTGGACATATATCAACAATTCCTCCCCATTGTCTTAACATTTTCATTCTACTAAAAATAGGGTATAGCTCTAGAATAGCCTTTAAAGTTTCTTCTACAATATTATGACTACCTCTTTGTGTATATGAAACATATGAATCTGTTCCCGCACCTATAACTAATTCGCCTTTATCCGATTGACTTACATAAGCATGGACAGCATTTGACATTACAACAGTATCAATAATTGGTTTTACTGGCTCTGAAACTAAAGCTTGTAATGGTTTACTCTCAAGAGGAAGTTTTAATCCAGCCATATTTGCAATTACACTTGAGTGGCCTGCTGCAACAACTCCAATTTTATTAGTTTTTATAAATCCTTTAGTGGTTTCTAATCCTTCAACTCTATCTCCATTTCTCTTTATTCCTTTAACTTCACAGTTTTGAATTATATCCACACCCATTTCGCTTGCGCCTCTTGCATAACCCCAAGCAACAGCATCATGTCTTGCAGTTCCCGCTCTTCTTTGTAACGTTCCACCCAAAACAGGATATCTGATATCAGGTGATGTATTTATAATTGGGCAAAATTTTTTAACTTCCTCAGTATTTAACCAAACAGCATCAATTCCGTTTAGTCTATTGGCATGTGTTCTTCTTTTTAAATCTCTTACATCTTGAAGATTGTGAGCTAAATTCATTACACCTCTTTGACTGAACATCACATTGTAGTTTAGCTCTTGAGATAAATTTTCCCATAGTTTAAGCGCATGATCGTATAAACCAGCACTAGCATCCCATAAATAATTTGATCTAATGATTGTAGTGTTACGCCCTGTATTTCCACCACCAATCCAACCTTTTTCTAAGACTGCAATATTTTTTAAATTATGTTTCTTTGCTAAATAATAAGCAGTAGCTAAACCGTGTCCACCACCACCCACAATAATAGCTTCGTATTCTTTTTTTGGCTCTGGATTTCCCCAAGCTTGTTGCCAATTCTCATGCTGTGATAAAGCATTTTTTATTAGAGAGAATACTGAATATTTGTTTTTCATATTTTGGAGAAATTACTTGAATATGATTGAATATTCAATGATTTCAAGTTACACATATTATCGTGGAAGGATGGGTGAGCTGGTTTAAACCAGCGGTTTGCTAAACCGCCGTACGCTTGAAAAGGTGTACCGAGGGTTCGAATCCCTCTCCTTCCGCCACTAATAGAGCGGATTATTTCTAAAAAAATCTTTTAAAAATATTGGTTTTTGAGACAAAATGTATCTATAAACATTGTAATTCTCCATAACCCTCTGAACATAGTTTCTGGTCTCTTTAAACTTAATAAGTTCTACCCAATCAACATAATCGATTTGTTTCTTTTGAGGATCTTTATTTATTTTTTTCCAATACTTCACTCTTTTTGGTCCTGCATTATATGCTGCTACAGCGAAAGGGTAGGATCCATCATAATCAAGAATTAAACCTGCAATATAAAAAGATCCCAAATTTATATTATACTCAGGACTTGTTGTTAAACGAGATTTTGAATAAGAAACTTTTGCCTGCTTAGCAACTGTCTTTGCAGTATAAGGCATCAACTGCATTAAGCCTTGTGCTCCAACTCTACTTCTTGCAGATATATCAAACTCACTTTCTTGTCTTATAATAGATAATATTAAAGCTTGTTCTGGGATTTTTCTTGATCCAACTTTATTTGGAGTGCTTATTACTGGATAATTATATTTGTTATGAAACCTTTTTTGATAAGATGCTATTTTAGAAACCTGAATAGCAAAATCAAATCTAGATATGTCAGTTGCTAGTTTTGCTGCCAATATTTCACTCCCCGCTGAAACATTGTCATTTGCTAGAAATCTTAAAATATGTTTCGTATATTTATCTTTTTTTACTTCATCTAATAAGTGTACTATTGCAACTAGTTTATTTTTGTAAAAACTTTCAGCATAATTTTTATCAACTTGAGTACTTTCTTTAAGTTCAAAAGTTTTATTTGGATATATTTTCATATGAGATAGTTGACCATAATAAGTTGTTAGATATTTTGAACCTTCTTTAAACCATTTATCTGCTTCTTCTTTATTATTTAGAGCTAAATTCGCTTTTCCTAGCCAATAAGCTCCTCTTGATAAACTAATTGGATAACCAACATTATTATAAAACTTTGTAAAATGACTTTTTGCTAAAATTGGATCTTTTAAGAAGCTTAAAGCAATCCATCCGCTCATCCATTCAGCCTCAGCTAATTCGGCGCCCTCTGATAGACCATGTTTACTTGTAATTTTATAAGCTTGCTCATATCTTTTCTTATAAATAAGTGATCTCGCAATTATTGATCTTTCAACCCACCATTTATCTGGGCGAACCATATAGTCTTTATTATTTTTGATACTTAGTAAAATTTCTAAAGAACTATCAACTCTACCTCTTTTCCTTCTCCATTTGAGTCTATCATAATTTAAACCTGCATCTTTTTTTAAACTTGCAGGCACATTCGAAATAGCGCTATCAACTCCATAAGATCTGCTCATTAATAGTTGCCTTGCCGTATATAAAAGTTGATAATCTTTTGGTAGATATCTTAACATTCTTTTAAGATCCCAATATTTATTTTCCCAAGCTAAATAATCAGCTCTTTTAATATAATCACTACTGTTCAAATATTTTTTAAATTTCTTTCTAAAAAAAATAAGATCATTTTTACTTAAATCAGCTTTAATAAATCCTTCTTTTATTAAATTTATAGCTGTCTCTTTATTTTTTGATAACAAAGCATCGCCTAGCATCATTTTTCCAAATCCACTTAAAGGAGGGTATTTATCGAACCACTGTATAATTTCATTTTTAGTATGATTTTTAGAATTTATTTTATGCTCTCCTAAGTAACGAACTCTATCTATTCTTGGATAATCTTTTACTCTTTCGATAAACTGTTTATATTCTGTAAAAGTAGCCCTGTTACCAGTTGTAAGTAGATGTCTCCATTGAATAAAATCATAAATTGATTTTGCTCTTGCTTTACTTGCGGCTTTTTTCGCATCCTTCCAATTACTTTTCTCCATAAATGAAATAGCTTGTTTTGCATATTTCATATCTCTATCGCTATAAAATTTTTGTTTTTTAATCTTTCTTAATTTTTCTTTAACTATAAGAGGCTTATTTTTGGGAATTATTACACCATCAATTTTTTTAAATATCTCTGTGGTAGTAATTTTAATTTCCTTTTGAATTTCATCTTCTTTTTCAGATGGTTTTGGTAGAGGAATGATATCAGCTATTTTTTTTGTTGTATTTTTTTCATTTAAGTCTGGTTTTTTAATAGGAAGTATAGTTTCATTTGAAAAAGCAGATTGAAACGATAAGAAAAAAAGGATAATTGTTGTTAATAATTTTAAATGCATTTTATTAAATCAAACAACTTATGTTATAAATAATTATGTTTAAAGGATCAAATGTAGCATTAATTACACCGTTTAAAAACAACAAGCTCGACGAAGAAAGTTACATAAAAATAATAAATCATCATCTGGAAAATGGAACAAATGGGTTAGTTCCAGTTGGAACAACTGGTGAGTCACCAACACTCTCACATGATGAACATGAGAGAACAATTGAATTATGCATAAAAGAAGCTACCGGTAAACTTCCCATAATAGCCGGTACAGGATCTAATTCCACAGAAGAAGCCGTATCATTAACCAAACACGCTGAAAAAGCTGGAGCGGATGGTGCTTTAGTTGTTACACCATATTATAATAAACCTACTCAAGAAGGATTATATCAACATTATAAATCAATCAATGATAACTGTGGAATACCAATTATAATTTATAATATTCCAAGTCGTTCAGTAATCGATATGAGTGTTGAAACAATGGCTAGATTATACGAACTAAAAAATATAGTTGGAGTTAAAGATGCAACTGGTGATCTAAATCGTGTTGATCAACAAAAAGAAAAAATGGGTAATGATTTCATTCAACTTACTGGAAACGATGATAATGCTTTTGAATTTAATAAACGAGGTGGAGTTGGAACAATTAGTGTTACAGCAAACGTAGCTCCTAAATTATGTTCTGAATTTCAAAAATTATCAAAATCGTCAAATGAGGATGATTTAAAAAAAGCTCAACAACTTGATAATATGTTGCAACCATTGCATAAAAATTTATTTATAGAAAGCAATCCTTCACCAGTTAAGTATGCTGCTAAATTACTTGGTCTATGCGATGATGCTGTGAGATTACCTTTGGTAAAAATAACTGAAAATACAAAAAAGGAAGTCGAGAAAGCATTGAAAGTAGCAAAACTTATTGATGAGTGATAAATCTACATCTGGCATCAAGATCATTACAATAAATCGAAAAGCATCTTTTAATTTTTTCTTTAAGGAAATCTTAGAAGCAGGAATTGTACTGAAAGGTTCTGAAATAAAATCTGTAAGAGATGGAAAAATAAATATTGCAGAATCATATGCAGTAGAAAAAGAAGGAGAAATTTTTTTAATTAATTCACATATACCCATATATAAACAAGCCAGTTATTCAAATCACAATCCTTACTCAGAAAGAAAATTGTTATTTAACAAAAGGGAAATTAATAAACTAATTGGTAAAATGAACGAAGATGGTCTAACTTTAGTTCCAACTAAAATGTATTTTAAAAAAGGTAAAGCTAAAGTTGAAATAGCAGTTGCAAAGGGCAAAAAACAATACGATAAGCGACAAACCAAAAAAACAAAAGATTGGAACCGTGAAAAAGCTAGATATTTCAGACGCTCAAGTTAAAAATGTATATCTATCAATAGGTTCTAATTTAGGAAATAGAATACATTTTTTAGAAAAATCTAAATATTTATTGGAAACTCATGATATTAAAATTATCAAAACATCTAGTTATTATGAGACTGAGTCATGGCCTGATCCTAGTTTTCCAAAATTTATTAATGCTGTATTACTGATAAAAACAAAACTAAATCAATTTGAGCTGTTTAAAATAATTAAGTCTATAGAAAAAAAATTAGGCAGAAAAATAACTCCTAAAAATCATCCAAGAAATTGTGATATTGATATATTAGATTTTAATGGAAAGATTACTAAATCAAATAAAAAATTTATCAATTTAGAGATCCCGCATCCAAGAATGCACAGCAGAAACTTTGTACTTATGCCACTGTTTGAAATATGCAAAAATTGGTCTCACCCAAAATTAAAAAAAAATATAGTAAAACTCTTATCTTCTTTAAAAAAAAATAATTTAAGAAGTATTAAAGTTATCTAAATAAGTGATATAATAAATCGATGCTAAATTCTGACGAATTGATAAATAAGGTTAAATCATACAATAAGTTTCTGAACCCAGAAACTCTAAGCAAAGCATATGATTTTGCAGTGAAAGTTCATAAAGATCAAAAACGACAATCAGGAGATCCATACGTCATTCATCCTGTTGCTGTTGCAAATATTTTAACCGAACTTAAGTTGGATAGTGCAACGATAGCAACTGGTTTACTTCATGATACCATAGAAGATACTTATGCAACTTATAAAACTATAGAAGAACAATTTGGAAAAGAAGTTGCTGATTTGGTTGATGGAGTTACAAAAATTTCAGTTTTTGAAAACCAAGCTATTTCTAATTCAAAAGCTGAAAATTTTAGAAAACTCATCCTTGCAACTTCTAAAGATATCAGAGTCCTTCTTGTAAAACTTGCAGATCGTTTGCATAATATGCGAACTTTGAAGGCTATTGATAAAGAGGAAAAAAGAAAAAGAATTGCTAAAGAAACTATGGAAATTTATGCTCCTCTAGCTGATAGAATGGGAATGAATAGAATAAGAGATGAACTTGAAGATCTTTCTTTCGATATTTTAAATCCTGAAGCAAGAAAAATGATCAAAGATAGATTAGACACAATAAAAGATAATAATTTGATTAATTATAATTCAGTTCTTAGTGAATTTGAAAATCTATTAAATGAAAATAATATTGATTTTAAAATTTTTTCTAGAGAAAAAACGCCTTTTTCTATTTGGAGAAAAATACAAAAAAAAAGAACTTCACTAGAGCAAATTACAGACATAATTGGTTTTAGAATAATTTTAGATAATGTTGAAAATTGTTACAAAACCTTAGGCGTAATTCATAATAAATGGAATTGCATACCTGGTAGATTTAAAGATTACATTTCATCTCCAAAAATAAATAATTATAAATCTCTTCATACAGCTGTGATTGGTCCAAATAAAAGACCTATTGAAATACAACTAAGAACACAACAAATGCATGAATTTGCTCAGAGAGGTATAGCTTCTCATTGGAAATATAAATCGTCAGAAAAATTTAACTCTTTAACTTGGAAGGAATATGATTGGTTAGCAGATCTAGTAGAAATTATTGATAAAAATGAAAATCCTGAACATTATTTTGAGTATACAAAACTGCAAATGTTTCAAGAAAATGTTTTTTGTTTTACACCAAAAGGCTCAGTTATAAAATTACCCAAAGAAGCAAGTCCAATTGATTTTGCTTATGCTGTTCACACTAAAGTAGGTGATACTGCAATTGGATGTGAAATAAATGGAAAGGAAAGTCCTCTACAATCAATATTGCGAAATGGAGATGTAGTTAAAATATTAACATCAAAAAAAGATTCACCTTCTTTGCATTGGATAACAAGTGCTAAAACTGGTAAAGCTAGAGCTGCAATAAGAAGATACTGGCAATATAAAGAAGACAGCAAGCCCACAGAAAAAAAATACAACACTACCCTTTGGATGTCTTTACCTGACAGACCTGGAATATTAGGTGACGTTACAACAATGATTGGAACAAATAATGTAAACATTTCAAGTGTTGAAATGGTAGAAAAGACTAAAAGAACCATAAATTTTAGGTTCAACTTAATTATTCAAGATTTGAAAAACTTTACAAAACTTATTAGTGAGCTAAAACAGAAAGAATATAACTTCAAAATAATTAGACACAAAAACAAAAAATATGCTTTCTTTAAAAGATTCTTTAGCGGTTTTAAAAAAAACTAAGGCACTTTTAGAAGGACATTTTGTTTTATCTTCGGGTTTACATTCTCCTCAATATGTTCAGTGTGCTAAATTATTAAGTTATCCAAAAAAATCAGAAAAATTTTGTAAATCCTTAACCTCCAAAATAAAAAAAAAATTCAAAAAAATTGATATAATTTTGTCACCAGCTATGGGTGGTATTGTAATAGGTTATATCGTTGGAAATTTATTGAACAAAGAGACAATTTTTTGTGAAAGAGTTAATGGTAAATTTACTTTAAGAAGAGGTTTTTCAATAAAAAAAAATTCTAAAGTTTTGATTGTAGAAGATGTAATTACTACAGGTAAATCAAGTTTAGAATGTGCCAGACTTGTAAAAAAATTTAAATCAAAAGTAGTTGGATATGCGTGTTTGATTAATAGATCTAGTAAACCAAGTTTAAAAATTAAAGATAAAAATATTGTTTCCCAAATTAAATTAGAAATACCAACTTATAAAAAAAATGATTTACCAATTGGGTTGAAAAAAATTCCAATTATAAAACCTGGAAGTAGATACTTAAAATGAAGTCTAGACTAGGTGTTAACGTAGATCATATTGCAACATTAAGAAACGCCAGAGGCGAGGGTCATCCCAATCCTATTTCATATGCAAGACAAGTTATGAATTTCGGTGCAAATTCTATTACTATTCATTTAAGAGAGGATCGTAGACATATTCGAGATGAAGACGTAGCTATATTTTCAAAAATTAAAAGGATACCAATAAATTTAGAAATGGCAGCTAATAATGAAATGCTTAAAATTGCATTAAAATATAAACCTAATTTTGTTTGTATAGTTCCTGAAAAAAGGAATGAAATAACAACCGAAGGAGGTTTAAATATCACAAAAAATAAAAAAATAATTAAAAAAGTAATTAGTAAATTAAATTCAAAAAAAATTAGAACAAGTCTTTTCATCAATCCAAATATTAAAGATGTTTTTGCATCAAAAGAATTAAATGCAAAATGTGTGGAACTTCATACAGGAAAATTTGCTTTAAAAGTTAAAAACAACAAAAATTATTTAGTCGAGTTCAAAAAAATAAAAAATTGTGCTGCGTTAGCAAAAAAACTAGGAATGGAAGTTCATGCAGGTCATGGCCTAGATTATAAATCAACTAAAATTTTAAGAAAGATTAAATCTATAGAGGAATTTAATATTGGACATTTTATAATTGGAGAGGCCATCATGTTTGGTATGAAAAAAGTAATCACTAATTTTAGAAAAATATTAAACTAATGATAATTGGTAACGGTGTTGATATTATTGATAATAAAAGAATAGAAAAATCCCTAAAAATTAAAGGTTTTAAAAAAAGACTCTTTACATTGAATGAAATTAAACAATCAAAAAAATACAGAAACAAAACGAATTACTTTGCAAAAAGATTTGCTGCTAAAGAAGCTTTTGTTAAATCAATAGGCACAGGCTTTAGAGATAATATTAATTTTAATGATATTGAAATATACAATAATAAGAAAGGATCACCTAAAATCAAAATTTCACAGAAAATAAAAGATATATTAAAAAAAAATTTTAAATTAAAGAATTACGATATACATCTTTCACTTTCAGATGAAAAAAACCACTCAATTGCATTTGTTATTTTGAATAGAAAAAAATGAAAAATTTCATAATTGATAATACTAAAACATTATTTTATGCGTTAATAATTGCAGTATTTATAAGGTCAATATTAATCCAGCCATTTTATATACCATCATCATCAATGGAAACTAACTTGCTTGTGGGTGACAGATTATTTGTTACAAAATTTTCTTACGGATATAGTAAACATTCATTTCCTTTTAGTCCTCCTATTTTTAAAGGACGCATATTAAATAAAAATCCTAAAAGAGGAGATGTTATAGTTTTTAAAACACCTGCTGATAATCGTACAGATTATATTAAAAGATTGATTGGTTTACCAGGCGATACAATACAGTTTATTGACGGTGATTTATATATAAACTCTAATCAAGTATTAAAAACAATTAAAAGCAAAAATGATAAGTTATATTGCGGATCATCCCAAATTAATGTCAATATATTTGAAGAAAAACTTCCAAATGGAAAAAGTTATTTAGCTGCATATAGAACTGATGTAACATTTTCTAATTCAGATAAATACATTGTTCCTGAAAATCATTATTTTTTCTTAGGTGACAATAGAGATTGTTCTAAAGACAGTAGATTTCTATCCGAGGTTGGTTATGTCAATCAAAATAATTTAGTAGGAAAAGCTCGAATTTTATTTTTTTCATCTAATCCAAGGAAAGGAAGTATTTTTAATATTTTCAAATGGAATGAAATAGTTCGATTTGAAAGATTTTTTAATAAAATAATTTAAATAAATGAAGTTAAACAAACTACAAAAGAAAATAGGTATTAGTTTCAAAGATGTTCAAATATTGACACAAGCCTTAACACACAAAAGTTTCGATACAAAAAATAATTATGAAAAATTAGAATTTTTAGGTGATAGAGTTTTGGGATTTGTAATATCAAAGAAACTACTAGAATTATATCCAAATGAAAAAGTTGGTATAATTGATAAAAAGCTTGCAAATTTAGTTAACAAAAATAAATGTTTTGAAATTGGTAAGGAATTAGAGTTGGATAATTATATATTAACCGGAAACACTGAAAAGAAAAAGAAAGTAAATATAGAAAAGAAAATTATATCTGATTGTTGTGAATCATTAATTGGTGCAATTTATATAGATAAAGGTTTTGAAGTTTCCTCTAAATTTATATTAAATTATTGGAAAAATTATTTAAACTTATCAGATGTTACCGTGATCGACTCCAAAACAAGATTACAGGAATACTCGTTGAAGAAATTTAAAACTTTGCCGATATATAAACTTATTTCTAATACAGGGCCAAGACATAAACCAAATTTTAAAATTAGTGTAAAAATTAAAGATAGCAAAACAGTTATCGCTGATGGTAGTTCAAAAAAAAATGCAGAACAAGCCGCAGCTATGAAACTTTTAGAAACTATTAAAATATAATGAATTGGCAAGACAAAGGTTACTTACTTTCAAAAAATAAATATAATGAAAATTCTGTAATATCTGAATTTTATACTGAAGATCATGGAAAAATTTCAGGAATTATTTTTGGAGGAACTTCAAAAAAAATAAAAAACTACCTATTTGAGGGTAATAAATTGCATATAAATTATAATTCAAAATCTCAATCAAAAATTGGTTCTTTAAAAGTTGAAATAGATGAATTTAAAACTCCTTACTTTTTAGAAGATAAGCAAAAACTCCTTTGTATAATTTATACAATGAATTTGATTAAAATTTTAACAGTAGAGAACGAAAAAAATAGAGAGATTTATCACTTAATTGATAATTATTTTGAGATATTAAAAGATGAAGAGTGGCTTTCAAAGTTTGTAAATTGGGAGTTAAACTTTTATAAATTAATTGGATATGACATAGACTTTAATGATTATGTAGAAAAAGTTTCTGAAGGTAATAAAATTAATTATAAATTAAAAAATTCTGGCAAAATCATTCCAAATTTTTTAGTAAATAAAGATGAAGAAGATATAAGCTTTGAAGATACTTTTGATGCTTTAAAAATTGTAGGAGACTTTTTAGACAAAACAATAGTTAAACCAAATAATCTTAATTTTCCCAAAACAAGATATAATTTTCAAAATTCTCTAAAATTAATCTAGTTTTATTTGATCAGCAAAATACGTTATAATTGCATTTGCCCCAGCTCTTTTAAAAGAAATTAGGCTTTCGTATATCGATTTTTTATCTAATATATTCTTTGAAATTGCATTTTGTATCAGACTATATTCCCCTGATACTTGATATGCGATAACTGGAATTTTAAAATTATTCTTAACTTCCCTAATTATATCAAGATAAGGCATCCCTGGTTTTACTATAATCATGTCTGCTCCTTCTTTTATATCTAATGCAACTTCTCTTAATGATTCATAATTATTTTTAAAATCCATTTGATAAGTTTTTTTGTCTCCTTTTAAGAGACTTCTTGATCCAACAGCATTTCTGAATGGGCCATAAAAACTTGATGCATACTTAACAGCATATGATAAAATTTGAACATC
The DNA here is from genome assembly GCA_902580505.1 of uncultured Pelagibacteraceae bacterium. Classification (GTDB taxonomy): domain Bacteria; phylum Pseudomonadota; class Alphaproteobacteria; order Pelagibacterales; family Pelagibacteraceae; genus Pelagibacter. The sequence goes on along the minus strand of CACHLB010000001.1, from coordinate 23,002 downwards.
TTTAAGATTATTTTTATCTAAAGCTTTACGAATTTTTAAAACTCTACCATCCATCATATCTGATGGTGCAATCACATCGCACCCCATTTTTGCCTGCAATATTGATTGTTTAATCAAGATTTCTAATGTTTCATCATTTAAAATTTCATTTTTTTTAATTATTCCATCATGACCATGTGATGTATATGGATCTAATGCAACATCACACATTATTCCAATTTCATTGTTATAATTTTTTTTAATTAATTTTATTGCTTGGCAAACTAAATTATTTTCATTTAATGCTTCGTTTCCATGTTCATCTTTTTTTTTTGGATTTGTATGAGGAAATAATGCTACCATTGGTATTCCCAATTTTAATGCTTTATCAACTACACTTTTTATCTTATCAATAGAATACCTAAATACATTTGGCATAGAATTGATTGGAACCTTTTTAGCTTTACCTTCAGTAAGAAAGATAGGTAAAATAAAATCATTATAAGATAGATCATTATCTTGAACCAATCTTCTAGACCAACCAAATTTTCTTGATCTTCTCAATCTTAAATTAGGATAGCTACCTGTGATAATCATTATCAATTAATTTTTTTGATGCGACAATAGTAATATTTAATATAATAGTCTATAAGATAGTAGAGCATCGATGTCACAATTATTCAATGATTTTCAAAAACAAGACGTAAAATTTGATATCATAAAATTAAAACAAGCTTGCGATGAAGTATTAAAAATAAAAGGTTTTGATACAAGTCTTGGAATACCTCACTTCGCTGGTATACCTTTAAATCAAATTCCAGGTGATCCAGATTCTGTTAAAGGAAATAATGTAAGAGGAATTTATTGGACTAAGCCAGATAGTACAGGTGTTGAGGTACAGAGGGAAAGTAAAATTGATGAACATAAATATACAGAATTTGTTGACGATTTTAAAAATACTTATTTCAAAGAAGTTTATGATCAATTAACGAAAAAGTATAAATTAGGTAGGATGAGACTTCTTCTTAAAGAGCCAAGATCAACATTGAGTTGGCATAGAGATCCTGAGCCAAGGCTTCATATACCTATATACACAAATCCCGGAGCAATAATGGTCGTTGATAATGTTGCAAAACATATGCCAGCAGATGGCTCTGTTTGGATTACTAATAATACTAAATATCACAATGCATTTAATGGGGGTGAAGAAAATAGAGTTCACCTTGTTGCTTGTGTTTTAAATTACAAATTTAATTAAATTGAAAAAAATTTTTATTGCTTCAGATCATGGTGGTTTTAATTTAAAAAGGAATATTTTAAAATACTTTAATAAAAATTATCCAATAAAAGATCTGGGACCAAAACAAAATAAGAAGTCCGTTGATTACCCTGATTTTGCTCATAAACTTTGTAAACAAGTGGCGAAAAATAAGAATCATGTAGGAATACTTGTTTGTGGTTCAGGAGTAGGAATGTCTATTGCTGCAAACAAAAATAAGGGAATACGCGCAGCTTTATGCTATTCAGTAAAAAATGCCAAATTATCGCGATTGCATAATGATGCAAATGTTATAACATTAGGAGAAAGGCTTATTAAAAAAACAGTTGCCTTAAAATGTGTTGAGAGCTTTCTAAAAACTGAGTTTGAAGGTGGTAGACATATAAAAAGAATTAAAAAAATATAGGTAAATAAATGTCTAGTGAAAAAAAATATTTAAATACTCAATATGAAAACTTTTTTGAAAAAAAATTGTCTGAAGCTGATCCAGAAATATTTGATGCAGTAAATAAAGAATTAATCAGACAACAAAATCATATCGAATTAATCGCATCAGAAAACATTGTTTCACAAGCTGTTTTAGAGGCACAAGGTTCAGTACTAACAAATAAGTATGCCGAAGGTTACCCAGGTAAAAGATATTATAACGGTTGTGAACATGTTGATGTTGCTGAGTCACTTGCTAACGATAGATTAAAAAAACTCTTTAATTGTAAATTTGCGAACTCACAACCTCATTCTGGCGCGCAAGCTAACGGAGCAGTGTTTTTAGCATTATTAAAGCCAGGTGATACTTTTATGGGAATGAGTTTAAATTCTGGTGGCCATATTACTCATGGTCTTAAAATTGCGATGTCAGGCAAATGGTTTAATGCAATAAGCTATGATGTAGATAAAACCTCTGAATTAATCGACTATGATGAAGTTGAAAGATTAGCAACTGAAAATAAACCTAAACTTATAATTGCTGGAGGTAGCGCATATTCTAGGGTTATTGATTTTAAAAGATTTAGAGAAATTGCTGATAAGGTTGGAGCATTCTTTATGGTAGATATGGCTCACTTTTCAGGTCTTGTTGCTGGTAAAGGTTATCCAAATCCTGTTGATCATGCTCATGTCGTTACATCTACAACTCATAAAGTTTTTAGAAGCGCCAGAGGTGGAATTATTTTAACAAATCACGAAGATATTTATAAAAAAATTAATACAGCTGTATTTCCTGGTTATCAGGGTGGCCCTTTGATGCATATAATAGCAGCAAAAGCAGTTGGATTTAAAGAGGCATTAGAACCTTCTTTCAAAGAATATATATCTAATGTTTTAGCTAATGCAAAAATACTTGCAGAAACATTAAAAACAAATGGATTTAAGATTTATTCTGGAGGAACTGATACTCATTTAATGTTGGTAGATTTAAGACCTTTTGGTGTTAAAGGTAATGCTGCAGCTGAAAGTTTATCACGTGCTAATATAACGTGTAATAAAAATGGAATTCCATTTGATACAGAAAGTCCAATGGTAACGTCAGGTATAAGACTAGGTTCTCAGGCAGCAACTACTCGAGGATTTGGTTTAAATGAATTTAAAATAGTTGGTGAGTTAATTACTAAAGTAATTAAAGGTTTGTCATCCAACCCTGATGATAATACTAAAATAGAAGACGAAGTAAGAAAAGAAGTTGTTGATTTATGTTCAAATTTCCCAATTTATAAAAATTTGGGATAATGAATTATGATTTGTCCCTGTGATAAAAAAGGTGAAACTTCAGTTGTAGATTCTAGACCTACTGAAGATGGAACAGCTATAAGAAGAAGGAGGCTTTGTAGCTGTGGTCAAAGATTTACTACATTTGAAAGAGTTCAATTTCGTGAGCTAACAATTGTAAAAAAAAATGGAAGAAAATCTCCATTTGATAGAGATAAATTGTCTAAATCCATTTATGTAGCTCTAAAAAAAAGACCTCTTGATACTGAAACAGTAGAAAAATTTATTTCTAAAATTTCTCGATCATTAGAAGAATTTGGTCAAAGTGAAATTTCTTCGAACACAATAGGCACAATGGTAATGGACGGATTAAAAGAATTGGACCCAGTTGCTTATGTAAGATTTGCATCAGTATATAGAAATTTTAGAGAAGAAAAAGACTTCGTTCAATTTGTTGATAAAATCGATGTCTTTAAGAAAAGATAAATCATCAGAAAAAAATAAAGCATTCATGAGATTGGCACTAGAACTTGCCAATCAAAATAAAGGGTTAACAGGATTAAATCCATCGGTTGGATGTGTAGTAACCCATAAAGATGAAATCATTTCTTACGGAAAGACAGATATTAATGGCAGACCTCATGCTGAAGTAGCTGCCTTAAAAAATAATAAAATAAATTTCAAAAATTCAAATATGTATGTAACATTAGAACCCTGTATTCATTATGGAAAAACACCACCTTGTACAAACATTATTATAAAAAAAAAGATTAAATTAGTTAATTATTCCATTGAAGATTTTGATAAACGAACAGCAAAAAAAACAAAAGGTGTTTTAAAAAAAAATAATATTATGGCTAAAATTGGTTTAATTAAAAATGAGGCAAATCAATTTTATAAAGATTATAAATTTTCAAAATTTAATGATATTCCATACGTTACTGGAAAATTAGCTGTTTCCAAGAATAATAAAATTTATTTATTTAAAAAAAAAATTACAAATGAACATTCTCATAAAGTGTCTCATTTATTAAGATATAGAAATCAAGCAATTTTAACATCTTACAAAACTATTAACTCTGACAATCCTAATTTAAATTGTAGAATTCAAGGTTTAGAAAAGTTTTCACCAGTAAAATTTATTATTGATAAAGATTTGAAGACTAGAATAAATTCCAAAGTATTAAAACCTAACTCAAATAAAACTTATATTTTTCACAATAAAAAAGATAAAAATATTATTAATAAATTTAAAAATAAAAATGCAAAACTTATTTTTATGAAAATAGAAAATAATAGTTTTGATTTAAATACCATTTTAAAAAAAATATACTCATTAGGTTATGCAAATTTATTACTTGAGTCGGGTCCAAATCTTTTAAAATCTTTTTTAAACAACAATTTAATAAATGATTTCTATTTATTCAAAGCTGATAATAAAATTAATTTAAAAAATTCGGTTACTTTGAATTCTTTTATTGATTTATTGTCTAAAAAATTTAAAAAAAGATCGCAAATTAATACTTTTTTAGATAAAGAAAAACTTTTTAGGTATCAGTAAATGTTTAATGGAATAATTTTTAATAAAGGTAAAATTACAAATATTACCAAAAGAGCTAAAGGAATTAACGTCTTTATCAAGTCAAAATTAAATTTAACTAATAAGCAATTGGGAATATCTATTTCCTGTGATGGTGTCTGCCTAACATTAATATCATATAAAAAAGGTATATCTGAATTTTATTTATCAAATGAAACTATTAGAAAATCAAAATTTAAGAAATCTAATGTTGGTGATTATGTTAATTTAGAACTACCTTTAAAGTATGGACAAAATATTTCAGGTCATATTTGTCAAGGTCATGTTGATACAGTAAGCAAAGTTACAAATTTAACCAATGTGGATAAATCTACAATTTACGAATTTAGTATTGATAAAAAATTTTATAAATTTTTAGTTGAGAAAGCATCAATCTTGATAAATGGCGTATCTTTAACCATAGCCAAGATAAAGAAGAATAAATTTGAAATTTGGGTTATTCCACATACACTAAAACTTACAAATTTAGCAAACATTAAAAAAAATGATTTAGTTAATATTGAAATTGATATTTTGTCTAAATATGTAAAAAAATTTATTAATGATAAAAAATAAATTTAGCCCAATAGAAAAGATTATTTCTATCTCAAAAAAAGGAGGAATGTATATTCTTGTTGACGATGAAAATCGAGAAAATGAGGGGGATTTAGTATTTAATGCCAGTGATGTTAATTCTAAAAAAATTAACTTTATGGCGAAAAACGGCAGAGGTTTAATTTGTCTAACACTAAATAAAAATCAAGCAAACAAACTTGGGCTAACATTTATGGCTCCTGTTAATCAATCGAGAAATCAAACAGCCTTTACCATTTCAATAGAAGCCAAGAAGGGTATAACTACTGGTATTTCAGCTAAGGACCGATCACGAACAATAAAAGTTGCTACAAAAAAAAATGTAAAAAAAAATGAAATAGTTTCTCCTGGTCACGTATTTCCAATTATCTCTCGAGAAGGAGGAGTGTTAGTTAGAGCCGGTCATACAGAAGCATCTGTCGACATAGCTAGACTTGGCAACAAAATTCCAGCTGCTGTAATATGTGAGATTATGAATGAAGATGGTTCGATGGCAAAAGGTGATGACTTACTAAAATTTGCAAGCAAACATAAACTTCATATTGCTAAAATCGAGGATTTAATTTCATACAGACTAAGAAAAGAAAATCTTATTAAATTAAAAAAAACATCTACAATTGATTTAAATAATCAAAAATTTAAAATTTATGTTTTTGAGAACTCAATTGATGGTTCTGAACATTTTGCATTAGTTAAGGGCAAAGTTAATAAAAGTAAATCACCAAGAGTTAGAGTCATTTCATCTAATGTAGTTCAAAATTATCTAATTAATCAAAAACTTCCTAACTCATTTGAAAAAACTTTAAAATATTTTAAAAAATATAGTAATTGCGTTATGATTTTTATAAGAGATCCAAATTTAAAATCTGTTACTCAAACACTTAAAGAATTTAAAGATAAAAAGACTAAAACTAAGGAAAAGGATCAATTAATAAAAAGTTATGGTATTGGAGCTCAAATAATTAAATCATTAAAAATAAAGAAAATGATATTAGTTACTAGAACTTTAAAAAAGGTTGTTGGGTTGGATGGTTATGGTATCAAGATCATTAAACAAGAAATAATAAAATGAAAAATAAAGTATTAATTATACAAGCAAACTATTACAAAGATATTTCAACTGCTCTTCTTAAAAGTGCTAAGAATGAACTAAAGAATTTTGCAAAGATTAATGTAATCTCTGTTCCAGGTGTATTTGAGATACCCGTAGTTATTTCTAAAAATTTAAAAAAATATCATGGTTTTGTAGCACTTGGATGTGTAATTAAAGGTCAAACGCCTCATTTTGATTTTATATCTAAATCAACGACTGATGCAATTATGAATATATCTGTAGAGTCAAAAAAACCTGTTGGTAATGGAATAATTACTTGTTTAAATAAAAATCAAGCTATAGCACGTGGCAAAAAGGGTAGAGAAGCAGCTAACGCAGTAAAAACAATATTATCTTTATAGAATGCCGCTTCATTTTAGTAAAAAAAATAATCCAAGAGTCATTATAATTCAGAAGCTTTACAGCAAGTATTATAACAATGAAGTAGAATTAAATTTTCCAAAACATCGTTTTAAAAAATTTATAAAAGATGTAGTAAACGGTACAATTGAAAGAGATGACGTAATTCATGAGGAAATTATAAATCATTTAAATGAGGATTTAAAAATATCAAACCTAGATAAAGTTTTTCAAGTAATAATAAAAAGTGCGATTTTTGAATTAATGTATAAACCAAAAATATCCTCAAAGATAATTATCAAAGAATACCTTAATGCTTCTAATTTCTTTATCGATTTATCACAAACAAAATACTTAAATGCTTTGCTTGATAAAATTTCAAAGAAATTAAGAAACTGATGAATGAAGAATTCTTAATAAATAGTTATTTAAAACAATTATCTAAAAATAATCCATCTTCGCTTAATTTAAATGATGATGTTTTTTTCGATAAAAATAAAAAACTAGTTATCTCTGTTGATACTTATAATGAGGGTATACACTTTTTAAATTTTAATAAACCTGATCTTGTTATTAGAAAAATAATAAGATCATCTATATCAGACATTTATGCCAAAGGTGTAAAGCCAAATTATTTCTTTTTAGCTGGCTCGGGTAACAAAAAACATTTTACAAAAAAAAATATGTCATTAATCAACAAATCTTTATCAAATGAACAAAATAGATTTAACATAAAATTATCAGGTGGTGATACTACATCCTCAAAAAATCTAAGTTTTACAATTATTTCTTTAGGATATTCAAATAAAATTGTTTACAGAAACAAAGCTAAAATTGGAGATGATATTTATGTAACAGGCAATATAGGTGATAGTTATATTGGATTAAAAGCTTTACAAAATAAAATCAAATTAAATTCAAATAAAAAAAAATATTTTATTGATAAATATTATTCACCTAATCTACCTATAAAGTTTAGTTTACATCTTTTTAAAATTGCAAACTGCTCTATGGATGTATCTGATGGATTGGTAACTGATCTGAATAAATTAATAAATAAACAAAAACTTGGTTATTTAATCGATATAGATAAGATCCCTATATCAAATCATTTAAAACATTTAATTAAACACAAAAAACTGAAGAAATTAGACTATTTATTCAATGGTGATGATTATCAAATTTTATTTACAGCTTCTAAGTCAAAGAGAAAATACATAAAAACTTTATCATCTAAAATGAATCAAAAAATTTCTATAATTGGGCAAATTAATACTAAATCAAAAAAATACTTATTAGATAATAGGAGAATTCCAATAAAATACCTTAAATATCAGGGTTATTCTCATATATTCTAAGAAGTTAAATATTGCCTTTTATAATCTTTTTTGTAATGTCCGCATTTTAAAAAATAACTAAAACACTTATTTAAGGAATTATATGTCTGTTGATACCATCTTATTATACACAATTTTTGCTGGAATTTTATCCATTGTTTATGGATTTGTTACAGGTTCTTCAATTTTGAATGCAAGTGCAGGTAATGCCAAGATGCAAGAGATAGCTTCTGCTATTCAGATAGGTGCAAAAGCTTATTTAAACAGACAATATAAAACTATAGCTATTGTTGGTGTTGTTGTTTTAGTTATAATTAGTTTTGCATTTTCATTATTAGTTGGAATTGGATATTTAATTGGAGCAGCTTTATCAGGTATAGCTGGCTATGTTGGAATGTTAGTATCTGTTCAAGCTAACGTTAGAACTGCAGAAGCATCTAGAAAAGGTTTATCTCAAGGACTTTCAATAGCTTTTAAATCTGGAGCAATTACAGGAATGCTAGTTGCTGGTTTAGCTTTATTAGCAATTGCAGTTTATTATTATATATTATTGTCAGCTGGTGTTGATGAAAGAGAAATTGTAAATGCATTAGTAGCGCTAGGTTTTGGTGCTTCTTTGATATCTATTTTCGCAAGATTAGGTGGTGGAATTTTTACAAAAGGCGCTGATGTAGGCGCAGATTTAGTTGGTAAGGTTGAAGCTGGTATTCCAGAAGATGATCCTAGAAATCCTGCTGTTATAGCAGACAATGTAGGTGACAATGTTGGTGATTGTGCAGGTATGGCTGCAGATTTATTTGAAACGTATGCAGTTACGATTGTTGCGACTATGGTTCTATCATCAATATTCTTTGTATCAGATTTAAATATGATGGTTTACCCGTTAAGTATTGGTGCAGCTTGTATTTTAACATCTATAGTAGGTACTTTTTTTGTAAAACTTGGACAATCAAAAAATATTATGAATGCATTATATAAAGGTTTTGTCGCTACAGCTATTTTATCTTTAATAATTTTATATCCAATAACAGATTATGTTATTGGATTAGATACTAATTATTCAGTAAATGGGGTTTCATTTAATGGTATGAGTTTATATTATTGTGGAGTTATCGGATTAATTATCACGGGATTATTAATTTGGATAACTGAATATTATACTGGTACAGATTATAGACCTGTTAAAAGTGTTGCTGAGTCATCAACTACAGGGCATGGTACTAATGTAATTCAAGGTTTAGCAATATCCATGGAAGCTACAGCAATTCCAGCAATAATAATTGTAGCTGGAATTTTACTAACTAACTCAATAGCTGGTTTGTTTGGTATTGCTATCGCAGTTACAACTATGCTTGCACTTGCTGGTATGGTCGTAGCTTTAGATGCTTATGGTCCCGTTACAGATAATGCTGGCGGAATTGCTGAAATGTCAAATCTACCAAAAAATGTTAGAAAAACCACAGATGCTCTGGACGCTGTTGGAAACACTACTAAAGCTGTTACTAAAGGTTATGCCATTGGTTCTGCTGGACTAGGAGCCTTAGTATTATTTGCAGCATACACAGAAGACATAAAGCATTTCTCAAAAGAAGCTGGTTCTAAACTTGAGGGAATAGTAGTAACTTTTGATTTATCAAACCCATTTGTTGTTGTTGGTTTATTAATTGGTGGAATGTTGCCATATCTTTTTGGTTCTATGGGTATGCAAGCTGTCGGAAGAGCAGGCGGTGCTGTAGTAATAGAGGTTAGGAGACAGTTTAAAAAGATACCTGGAATAATGAAAAGAAAAGCAAAACCTGATTATGGAAAACTTGTTGATTTATTAACTAAAGCAGCAATAAAAGAAATGGTTGTGCCATCATTATTGCCTGTATTATCACCTATTGTTTTATACATGATAATTTTACCTATAGGCGGTCAAGTAGCAGCTTTATCATCTGTTGGTGCTATGTTATTAGGTGTGATTATAACTGGACTATTTGTAGCTGTATCAATGACAGCTGGAGGTGGTGCATGGGATAATGCAAAAAAATATATAGAAGATGGTAAATTTGGCGGCAAAGGATCGGAGGCTCATAAAGCAGCTGTGACTGGCGATACTGTAGGAGATCCTTATAAAGATACTGCTGGACCTGCTGTAAATCCAATGATTAAAATTACAAACATTGTAGCTTTGTTACTTCTAGCTGTTATTGCAGGATAATTATTTTTTTAATTTTTTTGCTGGAGCATTAATTTTTTCTCTTAACGATGAGAAAACACCGTAAATAATGTTATCTTGCTCAAATTCTTTTTTTGTGGTTTTTTTAAAATATTTTAAATCATTCATATCATTTAGGTTTAATAATTTTTTGCTTCTTAATATTCCAGAATTATCAATTTCTACAATTAATATGTTATTTTTTATAATTTTTTGTTTTCCTAATTTCCAAAGAGACTGATTTGTTTTTAGTCTTTCAAAATAGTACAATTTATTTTTATCAAAATCACTAGTTGTAGAAGGAGGACCAATTAATTTGAATAAATCATTTTTATTTGTTTGATTAATTTCTATTTTATTAAATTTATCCTCAAGAATCTTTGATCCATGATAATTTGATACTTTATTTCCAGAGCAGTTAACTATAAATATAAATAATATTAAATATAAAAGTTTCATGAATAATAATTTTTTAAATATTTACAATAATTTAATTAAACTAACCAGAAATAAAAATCTTTACGAAAATCTTGAAGTTTCATTTTACGATAGAATGGTAATATTATTCTTACATTTAAGCTTTTTACTTAAAAACTATAAAAAAGTTGAAAGTAAGAAAAATCTTCAAAAATTCTTTGATTTTTGCATAAGACAGATCGAGTTATCTATAAGGGAAATCGGTTATGGAGATGCAACAATAAATAAAAAAATGAAAGATTATATTAACCTTTTATTTTCTTTAATTGATAAAATTGATGATTGGGAATTAAAAAATGATAGTGAAAAATTAGAAATTTTAAAAATTTATATTTCAAATATGTCAAATGGCAAAAATCTCCTTAATTACTTTGAAAAATATAGGTTATTTTTGTCAAAAAATGCTTTCAAAAGTCTAACAAAAGATATAATAACCCTCTAATTATTATTATGGCTGTTCCGAAACGAAAAACTACTAAATCAAGATCTGGTAAAAGAAGATCTCATTCTAATTTAATTTCAAAAAATATTGTTGAAGATAAAAAAACTGGTGAATACAGATTATCTCATCATATGGATCTTAAAACTGGTTTCTATAAAGGAAGACAAGTTTTAGACCCTAAAGACTAATTATTTATTATGAAAGACCTTATTAACATTGCAGTAGATGCAATGGGTGGAGAAAATTCACCTTATAAAGTTATAAAAGGAATAAAAATTCACAATAATATATCTAACAATATATTTTATAATATTTTTGGTAATAAAAAACTTATAGAACCAATAATAAATAAATTAAATATATCCAATAGTTGCTATAAAATTATTCATACAGATAATGCCATTAAAGATACAGACAGTCCTCTAGCAGCTGCCAAAAAAGGTAAAGATACAAGTATGTGGCTTTCAATAGAAAGTTTAAAAAATAAAGAATCAGATGCTATTGTTTCTGCAGGCAATACTGGAGCATTATTTGTTATTGCTAAATTAAATTTAAAAATGATTGAGCAAATAGATAAACCAGCGTTATCAGCATTATGGCCTAACAAAAATGGAATGAATGTAGTTTTAGACCTTGGAGCAAATGTTGAATGTAGTGAAAAGAACTTAGTTGATTTTAGCTTAATGGGATCTGCATTACATAAATCATTATTTGAAAATGAAGATCCAAAAGTAGCATTATTAAATATTGGATCAGAAGAATTAAAAGGTAATAATACAATAAAAAATACTTTTCAAATTTTAAATGAAAAAAAGAATTCTTTGTTTGAATTTAAAGGTTATATAGAAGGCAATCAAATTATGAAAGGCGATGTAAATGTTATCGTTACCGATGGTTTTACAGGAAATGTAGCATTAAAAACAGCCGAGGGAACAGCAAATTTTATTACATCAGAATTAAAATTAGCACTTAATTCAACTCTATTAGGCAAATTATCGTCACTATTAAATTTAAAAAATTTAAAGAATTTTAAAAATAAACTAGATCCAAGATTATATAATGGAGCAATTTTACTTGGTTTAGATAAACCTGTTATAAAAAGTCATGGATCTACAGATGAGATAGGTTTTGCAAATTCTTTAAAAGTTTGTGAAAAAATTATAAAAAGTAATTTAATTGATAAAATAAAAAAAAATATAAACTAGATGAGAATTAATTTAACAAAAAAAGAAATTATTAATTCTATTTACATGCAATTGGGATTTTCAAAAAAAGTATGTGAAAATTTATTAGAAGATTTTTTTTCAATTATAATAAATCAGTTAATTTTAAATAAAAAAGTTAAAATTTCTAATTTTGGAACCTTCATTTTGAGACATAAAAAAAGTAGATTAGGTAGAAATCCTAAAACATTAGAAAAAGCCATGATATCTGAAAGAAATGTTATTCTTTTTAAACCCGCAAGAGAATTAAGAAAATTTATAAATGAATGAAAATCACAAGATATATAAAAGTATAGGAGAGGTGGCAAAATTATTAAATTTAGTAAATAAAAAAACTGGTAAATTATCTACCCATACAATAAGATTTTGGGAAAAAGAATTTAAACAAATTAAGCCAAATATTTTCTCTGGTAAAAGAAGGTACTACGACTCTGAAACAATTAATATTTTAAAAAAAATACAATTCCTTTTAAAAAATAGAGGAATGACAATAAATGGTGTAAGAAAATATCTAAATGAACAGAATTCTGAACTTGACGAAAATTATAATAAAACTATAAACAACACAAATATTAAAACAAGATTAAATAAAATATCAAATATAATTAAAAATATTAAAAGTTAATGGCAAAAAAAACTCATGTTAAAGTAAGACTAGTTCCTGAAGATAAACCTGATAGTCCTTTTTTTTATTATGTAAAAAAGCCTGCAGGTGGTGAAAAAGCTAAAGTTAAACTTAAAGCTAGAAAATATAATCCTTCAACAAGAAAGCATGAAGTTTTTGTTGAAAAGAAACTTCCACCGCATAGTAAATAATTATTTCTTAAAATTTCTTCTTTCAAAATCAATATAAGACATAATCATATTTTTCCATATTCGACTAGTTATCTTTGGATCAATTTTGTTTTTAATTGATTTCTTTTTGATATTTTTAAGAATTATTGAAATTCTTTTTTTATCAACAATTTCATGTTTGTAGGTTTTTAGTTTAAGAACATCTTTAACTATGTTAGTCCTAATTTTTATCAATTTAATTAATTTGTTATCAAGAAGATCTAATTTTTTTCTTAATATGTTTAATTTTTTTCTTTTATCAGGCGACATTTGATCAATTGGATTTATAAATAAATATTATATTTAAACTATTATGTATACCGAAATAAATACAAAATACAGAATATACATATCTAAATGGTTGTTAATTATGTTCATTTTAATCTCAGCAATGACAGTTGTTGGAGGTTTAACAAGACTTACTGATTCTGGACTATCAATTACTGAATGGGAATTTTTTAAAGGCTTTTTTCCACCAATGAACGATGAGTCATGGACAGCTTATTTTGAAGCTTATAAGCAAATACCTGAATTTAAACTTCAAAATTATTCAATGACTTTAAGTGAATTCAAGGTAATATTTTGGTGGGAGTGGGCACACAGATTTTTTGGACGTGTCATTGGTTTAGCTTTCCTTATACCTCTAATATTATTTACTATCAAATTGGGTTTAAAAAAACTTTATAATTTTTATTTTATCTTTTTTTTGATTTGTTTTCAGGGACTTCTAGGTTGGTACATGGTCCAGAGTGGACTTGTGAATAATATAGATGTAAGTCATTTTAGGTTGTCAATTCACCTTTTATTTGCATTTATTATTTTATCGTTAATTTATTGGAATTATTTAAGTTTAATAAATTTAAATGTAAAGGATAAAAAAATTAATAATTATATACCTGAATTTTTTTTATTTTTAGTTTTCTTACAAATTATTATTGGTGCATTTGTTTCAGGCATGGATGCAGGAAAAATATATAATACTTGGCCACTAATGGGTGATTCTTATTTTCCAGATGACAATAAATTTATAAGTTTATTTAAATTATCTGCTTTTAGTGATCCATCACTTGTTCAATATTTACATCGAAATTTAGCTTATTTAATATTCATTATCTTCATAGTGATTTCATATATAACTTATCGAAATAAAATTTTTTATTTGTTTAAGGCTGTATTTATTTTAGGTTTAATAATTTTATTACAAATTATATTAGGAATTTTTACCGTTTTGTCTGGTGCTAGTATTTTAGTAGCGTCTTTACACCAATTTAGTTCAATATTATTAATAACATCAACATTATATTTCTTGTACAAGAATAGATTTAGTTGATTATTTTTTTTCAATTACAAATAGTTCATTGTTAAAATATAATCCTTTATTTTTATTGACAATATCTTTTACAACTTTTTGGTAATATTTCTTTCTTTCTGCATTCATTATTTGCTCATCTGATATTTGGTTAACATATACAGCAGCATTCCATGCCGAAAATATTAATGATGTAGCAATACCACCGCTAATTTCATTTGGTAAAGCCCGCAAGACGTATTTAATAGTTTGTTTTTTATTAAATTTTAATTTTTTCAAAATTTCATTATCTGTATTTTTTTTTATATATTGAATTATTGATCCGTATAGTGAAGGAAATGGTTTTTCTTTTGGCCAGATTTTCTTAATAATTTTGTTTCCTGGATCATTTCCACATGCATGAACTACTACCAATTTACCTTTCTTATCTAATGATTTTATCATTGGATCAATAACATACTTTACTTTTTTCTCTGCAGATATTCTTGATCTATAAGGTTGTGATGCAATGATTAAGTCGTAACTATTTTTCCCATTATTTTTTTTTGGAATAACATTTTTCAATGAAAATTCCTGATCTTTTCTGTAAATTACAATTACTGATGGTTCTTTGTATGTGGGGTTTCCATTTTTAGGATTTCTCTCTATTTGCCATTTTTTACTTAAAAATTCCTGATTAAGTTTTCTCAATTGATTTGAAAAATCTAATGAAGAATTACCTTTTAACTTAACTATTTTCCAATTCATTTTTTTTTGTTTTTTTTTATCATTTGACTTGAGTGCTGTAGATTCAACATAATTGAGATTTGAGATAACAAATACTGTGTTCTTATGTTCTACAAATCGATCTGGAAGTTTTTCAAGTCCTAATCTAACATCTTCCATGCTAATTTCTTTTGTACTTACAAGTAGAGGAATTTGAGGCATTTTCTGATGACATTGCCTCATCACACTCATCAGTAATGATCCATCACCCATACCTGCATCAAATATTTTTAATGCTGGAAATTTTGGCTTTAATTTCTGTACAATGGGTTTTAATGCGTCTGCAATCTTATTTTTTTCATTAGTTGTTGTAACAAAAAGCAAATATTTTTGTCTATTATCGAAAAATCTAAAATTTTTTTTCATAAATGCAAATTTGCAATTACTAATTTGCTGGATAATTTGTTGTTATGAATTTTTTCAAAACATTTAATACTCGATCTGCTTCCTCTAATAACATCATATGTCCGCAATTATCTATTATATCTATTTTACTTCCTTCAATTAAATTGGCTAGTTTTTTACCTTCTTTTACTGGACACATTTTATCGTCAGTGGCAAGTATAGAAAGGGTGGGTATCTTAATTTGCTTTGCAGCTTCAAAACCATTTTTGTAATTATCACATGCTCTAAAATCTACACCGAGGGTATTTTTTATTGTTCTAGTTTTGGCTAACATTGAACCAGTATTAATATGATATAATCCTGGCACAGGATGACCGCCAAAATGACCAGCTGGCCCATGCGCCCAGTCCATCATTAGTTCAACGGCCTTAGGATCATTATTTTCAGCTAAAGATAATAATTCAGGATTCATCGGAATTGCTCCAGCTCCACCCATTAAACTTAAAGTTTTTATTTTATTAGGATTTCTGGCTGTACATTCTACTGTAACTAAACATCCTTGTGAATGACCAACTAATGAAGCTTCCTTATATCCAACTGCATCAATAACATCACTAACCCAATCGGCCATATCCTCAATTGATTTTAAACTTTCACCTCCAGATAATCCATGACCTGGCATATCTAAAGCTAAAACGCTATATCCATGGAAAGCAAAATATCTTGTTTGCAAAACCCATGTCATATGAGTTAGTCCGCTACCATGTACAAAAATTATTAATGGTTTATTTTTATCAAACGGTCTACCACCTGTAGAAGCATAAACTTCGTTATTGTTTACTTGAAACTTCATTGATTGGATACGAGTCTAGGTTTCCTAGCAGCTCTAAATCCATTTTCAAAGTCGTTTTTAATATCATCTATATCTTCAATACCAACAGATAATCTGATCATATCATGGGATAAACCCGCAAACTTTAATGTAGCTTCATCCATTTGAGAGTGTGTAGCAGATGCTGGATGAATTACCAATGTACGTGTATCCCCAACATTTGCTAAATGAGAAGCAAGTTTTACGTTATTAATAAATGCTTCACCTGCAGCTTTTCCTCCTTTAATACCAAAAGCTATCATTGATCCTTTACCATTTGGTAATAATTTGCTTGCTAAATCGTGATCAGGATGATCTGGTACACTCGGATGTGAAACCCAAGCAACACTTTCGTGACCTAATAAATACTCGACCATTTTTTCTGCATTCTCGCAATGTTTTTTCATTCTGACAGAAAGTGTCTCTATACCTTGTAACACATTCCATGCATTTTGAGGGCTTAGGCAAGGACCAAAATCTCTCATACCTTCCGCTCTTGCTTTCATAGTAAACGCTGTCGGTCCAAATTCTTCAGCAAAAGATAATCCATGATAACCTTCATATGGTTGAGTCATTGTTGGAAATTTATCATTTTGCATCCAGTCAAACTTTCCACCTTCAACGATTATACCAGCCATTGAAGATCCATGACCAGCCATCCATTTAGTAAGTGAATGAACTACAATATCAGCACCGTGTTCTATAGGTTTGCATAAATAAGGTGTTTGATAAGTTGCATCTACCATTAAAGGAATACCTGCGTCGTGAGCAATTTTAGCAATCTCAGGCATATTCATTATTTCATTTCCTGGATTACCTACAAGTTCTCCAAAAATACCTTTTGTATTTTTTTGAATTGCTTTTTTAAATCCTTCTGTGTCTCTTGGTTTAACAAAGGTTGTTTTAATTCCAAACTTTGGAAGAGTTAATCTAAATAAGTTTACTGTTCCGCCGTAAAGTTGGGATGATACAACTAAATGATCTCCTGCCTCGCAAAGAGTCATTACTGCAAGAAATATCGCACTCATACCAGACGATGTAGCAAGTGCAGCTGTTCCTCCTTCTAATGAAGCTACTCTCTCTTCTAAAACGGCAACTGTTGGATTTGATATCCTACTATAAATATGTCCACCTCTTTCTAAATTAAATAATGCTGCTGCATGATCTACGTCATCAAATAGATAAGAGGTTGTTTGGTATATTGGCACTTGTCTTGAACCAGCATTTTTATGAGGTTGATATCCCGCATGTAAACTAAGGGTATCGAATTTATATGTTTTAGGATCCATTCCTTTTTTGTCTGACATTTAGTTGCTCCTGTTTAAATTTTTAAGATATTATTATAATCAAATATTATCGCTTATTTATAGCTTATTTATTAGTTAAAACTATCAAAAATGACTTAAGTTCTAACTGTATATCGTTTGACAATATATCGATTTATAAGTATTAATCCCGCAATTATGACTAAATTTCTTAAAAAAGATGACCTAAATAGTAAATGGTTTGAAATTGACGCAACTGGAGCTGTGGTAGGAAGACTAGCAACTGTTGTATCAAAAATTCTTAGAGGAAAAAATAAAGCAACATTTACTCCTCATATGGATAGTGGAGATTTTGTTGTTGTTAAAAACGTAGATCAATTAAAATTTACAGGAAACAAGTTTTCAAATAAAAAATATTATAGACACACAGGCCATCCCGGGGGAATTAAAGAAACAACACCTGAAATATTACAATCTTCAAAACCAGGTGAAGTTTTAAAGATGGCTGTAAAAAGAATGTTGCCTGGCGGTCCTTTAGCTAAAAAACAATTGACTAAACTTAAGGTTTATTCAGGATCAGATCATCCTCACTCAGCACAAAACCCTGAAGTAATAGAGATTGGAAAACTTAATTCAAAAAATATAGTAAGAAATTAAAATGGAAACAAATCAATCAACATCTTCAAAACTAAAATTAGATTTCAAGGACTCAAAGTATGCAACAGGTAGAAGAAAGACTTCAATTGCAAAAGTTTGGTTAAAAAAGGGAACCGGTAAAATTTACGTTAATGGTAAAAATCTGGATGATTATTTCACAAGAGCTACTCATAAAATGCAAATTCTAAGACCTTTTGAAATTATCAATCAGTCTACAGAATACGATGTTAGGTCTCAAGTTGTCGGTGGTGGTCATACAGGTCAAGCGGGAGCATTAGTACATGGCATATCAAGAGCACTATTACAATTTGATGAAAACCTAAAACCTACACTTAGAAAAGAAAAACTTACCACGAGAGATTCTAGATCAGTTGAGAGAAAAAAACCTGGTCGAGCAAAAGCTAGAAGAAGTTATCAGTTTTCTAAAAGATAATATCATTTTAATAAACAACTGTTATATTACAATATGTCTAAGATAAATGCATTAGTTGCTGGAGCCACAGGATACATAGGTATTCAATTGGTTAAATTATTAACAAAACATAAGAGAGTTAAAATTAAATATCTTTGTGGTGACACCTCTGTAGGTAAGAAAATTAGCTCTTATGATAAATACTTTAATAAATATAAACTACCAAATATTGTTAAATTTAATAAAGAGTTATTAAAAAGTGTTGATGTTGTGTTTACTGCATTACCCAATGGAGAAGCTCAAAAAATTTCAAAAAATTTAGATAATAAAAATATTTTAATTGATTTAGCAGCAGATTTTAGACTTAAATCAACAAGTGATTACTTTAAATGGTATAAAATAAAACACAATGCTCCTAAATTAATCAAAAAAAGTATTTATTCTTTACCTGAGTTAAATAATAAAAGTATTAAGAAATATAAAATAATTTCTTGTCCAGGCTGTTATCCAACATCAATTTTGTTACCCCTAGTCCCGTTAATTAATAAAAATATTGTTAAATCAAACAATATCATAATTGACTCTAAATCTGGTTATTCAGGTGCAGGCAGAAATATTCATAAAAAATATAACAACAAATTTTTAAATGAGACATTGAGTGCTTATGGTTTAGCGTTTCACAGACACAATTCAGAAATTGATCAGGAACTAAAAATAAAAACTGGCAAAAAGGTAAAATTTCAATTTACACCTCATCTTTCACCAATGTTTAGAGGAATATTAACTACTATGTATTTAGATCTAAAAAGAAATGATTCTCTTAAAAAAATTTATTCTTTTCTAAAAAAATATTACAAAAATCATAAATTCATTAAAATTTTGAAACCAAATACTTTTTTAGGAACTAATGAAGTAATAAACACAAATAACTGTTATATTTCCGTGTGTGAGAGTAAATATAAGAATAAAATTATTATATTGTCAGCAATAGATAATTTGATTAAGGGTGGTAGTGGACAGGCTGTTCAAAATATGAATATTTTATTTGGATATAAGTCTGACGAAGGATTAAATTGATGAGAATATTGATAATTTTATTAATTTTTTTATTTATAAATAATTGTTCTAACCAAAACTTTGGTTCTTTTTTAAAGAAAAAAAATGATGATATGGTTGAAAAACCAAATTTAGATATTCATAAAAATATTTCTTTCGAGGATTTTAAAAATAAAATTATTAATTATGGGAAAAATAGTAGTTTTCCAAGTTTAGATGATTGATATGACTAAAAAGCTTAATATTGCAATTGTTGGATTAGGGCAGATTGGTAATTATCTCTATAATGAATTAAATACAAAAAAAAAAGATATTCTAAAAAAAACTGGAAAAATTATCTCCGTTTCTGCAATTTCAGCTAAAAATATTAATAAAAAAAGAAAATTTAGAATTAATAAGAAAATATTTTATAAAGATCCCTTTAAAATTTTTAAAAATAATAAAATTGATATTTTAATTGAAGCCATTGGTCAATCTGATGGTGTATCTAAAAAAATTGTAGAATTTGCACTTAAGAATAAAATTCATGTTGTAACTCCTAATAAGGCATTAATTTCTAAACACGGTAATAACCTTTCTAAACTTGCTGAAAAAAATAAAGTTAATTTAGAATTTGAAGCTTCAGTAGGAGGTGGAATCCCTGTATTAAGAACTATTAAAGAAGGGCTAGCAACTAATAAGATAAGTAAAGTATATGGAATATTAAATGGCACTTGTAATTATATATTATCTGAAATGGAAGAAACTAAGTCTGGCTTTTCAACTGTATTAAAAAAAGCTCAACAATTAGGTTATGCTGAACCAGGTAATCCAAAATTAGATTTAAATGGTTACGATGCTTTAGCTAAAGTTAAAATTCTTTCTGCTTTAGCATTTAATAATAAAGTATCAAATTCAAAATGTTTAATGGAGGGTATTGAAAATATAGAATACAAAGATTTAGAAATTGCAAATCAATTAAATTATAAAATTAAATTATTGGGAATAACAGAAATTGTTAATAATAAATTATTTGAAAGAGTTCATCCGTGTTTAATTAAAAAAAATACTTACATCGCAAATGTTAATGGTGTTATGAATGCTGTTATAATTGAAGGTAATCCAGTAGGGGAGAGTGTTTTGCAAGGAGAAGGTGCTGGGCCTGGTCCAACATCATCTGCTTTAATGTCTGATCTTTTGTCAATTTTACGTGGAAATATTAAATATCCTTTTGGTATTTCTGATAATAAAAGAAAATCTCCTTCAATATATAATACTGATAATTATTCAAATGCTTTATATATTAGGCTTGAAGTTAAAGATAAACCGGGTGTTCTATCTGAAATCACAAAAAAATTTGCTAAACACAAAATATCCGTTCAAAGATTAATACAAATACCAAATAATAAAAATAAAACCGCTTCTATTGTGATTATAACTCACAAATCTTTGGAAAAGGATTATCAGAAATGTATTAAATCTTTTAAATCAAATTTAAATATTATTAAAAACCCTGTATTATTAAGACTTTTTTAATGGAACTTTATTTAAAGCTATTTGAAGTTCTATTCCCTGTATTTTTTATTGTTGGAATTGGTTTTTTATTAGGGAAAAAAAATCCAAATTTTGATACTTCGTTTATAACATCTTATGCTGGAAATTTTGGAACTCCAGCTTTAGTAATTTTCTCTCTTACATCTACAGGTGTTACTTTTGATATATTTGCAGAATATTTTATTTACGCATTAATATTACTCTCATCATTTGCTTTAATTGGTCTTGTTTTTTTAATTCTTATGAAAAAAGATTATATTAGAGAATTACCTACTTTTTTTTTGCCTAATACTGGTAATATGGGTATACCAATCTGTCTTTTTGCGTACGGTAAATTGGGAATGGGTGTAGCTGCAGCTATATCATCTTTGGTAATACTCTTACATTTTACTGCTAATATATTTCTAGCAAAGCGAAAATTTGATTTTTCAATAATCGCAAAAAGTCCTTCCTTCTATACAATTATTTTGACTGTTATCTTTTTATACTACGGCAAAGAAATGCCAGTTTTTGTTATTAATACAACAATGCTTTTATCTTATGCAATGATTGTAATGATTTTAATGTCTTTAGGTATTGCTTTAACCCAAATGAAAGTATTTTCTTTGAGGGATTCAATTATAACATCAATTGGTAGAGTAATACTTGGTCCAATTGTAGGTTTTTTTATTATAAAATTTTTTAATTTATCTGGTTTTGCAGCTGGAGTTTTACTAATTCAATCCTCTATGCCTAGTGCAATATTATGTTATTTAGTAGCTTCAATGTATTCTCCAAAAAAAAATGTAGATAATATTTCCAGCACAATTGTTGTTTCTACTTTAATGTCATTAGTTACAGTGCCAATTACAGTATTTATCGCCCTTAAATATTTCGCTTAAATGAAAGCAATATTTTTAAATTTATCCGCATGGATGGTTTTGCCCTTTATGGATGCCATTGCAAAATACTTATCTTCGGATTTATCTTTTTTTCAAATAACGTGGGCTAGATATTTTTTTACAGTTGTATTCACAACTTTTTTTATGTTTTTATTTTTTAGGGAGCAATTGAAGTTTTCTCAAAATATCAAATTACAAATAATTAGAGGTTTGTCATTATTTTTTGCAAATATATGTTTTTTTTACTCCATTTCTGTAATTTCAATGGCAAAAGCGTTAACATTAGCGTTTGTTGCTCCATTGGTCACAACTGCTCTTTCTCCATTTTTACTTAATGAAAAAGTCGGATATAGAAGGTGGACTGCTGTATTAGTCGGTTTTTTTGGTATTTTAGTTGTCATAAGACCTGGAATTATAGAGATTAATCTTGCTAGTTTAGCAGCTGTTGGAACTGGCTGTTTTTACGGCTTTTATCTTATAATAACTCGAAAATTGCATTCAACAGATAGTCCCTTACTTACATTACTGATTACGGGCGTAGTAGGGGCCATTATCGCATCTTTTTTTGTTCCTTTTGTTTGGATTAATCCTACTGCAATTCAATGGTCTTGGATGGCTCTAATGGGTATATTTGCCTGTTTAGGTCATATATTAATCATTTTATCCCTCCGTTACGCTGATGCTTCAAAATTAGCACCATTTGGCTATTTCGAGATAATTCCTAACCTTATTTTAGGGTATTATGTTTTTTCGGATTTTCCTGATAAATATACTTTTATTGGACTTTTTATAATCGTTTTCTCAGGA